>DATAFX010000031.1:0-60547 GCA_036257195.1 Candidatus Methylomirabilota bacterium
CCTCTCGATCAGCAGCCAGAGCGCGAGCGCCACCAGGAGCCCGAAGACGATGACGAAGAGACGGTACGTCGGGAACGTGAGCCCCCCGAATTGCATCCGGCCGGACAAGAGCTCGGGCGGGGGGATGGACCGGATGCGGCCGCCCCAGCCCCACTTGACCAGGTCCTCGAAGAGATAGATGAGGCCGAAGGTCAGCAGCACCTGATCGAGCGGGGAGCGGCGATAGAGGGGCCGGAGGAGCCCGCGCTCGACGAGGGCGCCGATCAAGCCCACCGCGACCGGCGCCGCCAGCGCCGCCAGCCAGAAGTTGCCCGTCACCGACAGGGTGGCGAGCCCGGCGTAGGCCCCGAGCATGTAGAAGGAGCCATGGGCGAGGTTGACGACGTCGAGCATGCCGAAGATGAGGGTCAATCCGACGGACAGGAGGAACAGCAGCGCGCCGTAGGCCAGCCCGTTCAGGGCCTGGCCGAGGAGGTCCGCGAGGAAGGGCACGGGACGGGCGGAGGCCGGGGCGCGCGGCCCCGGCCTCCGGGGGCCTCGTCAGGCCGGGAGCGTGCAGCCGGTGCCGGGATCGCGCACGTCGGCGACCTTGTCGATCGGGACGTTGGCGAGGGTACCGGCAACCTCCCGCACCTCGCGGATGTAGATGAACGGCTGGATGACGTTGTGCGTCTTGGGATCGAAGCGGAAGCGCCCGCGCGGGCTGTCGAACTCGGTCGCCGCGATTGCGGCGACGAGCTTGTCCTTGTCCTGGGTGTTGCCGTTCACCGCCTTGAGCGCTCGCACGATCACCTCGGCGGTGTCGTAGCCCTGGCAGGTGAAGCCGTCAGGGGTCTTGCCCTTGAACTTCTCCCCGAACTCCTTGACGAAGCGCTGGTTCACCGGGTTGTCGAGCTGCGGCGTGTAGAAGTGCCCGGTGACGGTGCCCAGCGCCGACTTGCCCTGGGCGGGAAGCACGTCGGGCTCCGTGAGGAAGCCCGCCCCCGTGAGCTTGATGCCGGCCTGCTTGAGTCCGAACTCGTCGTACTGCTTGACGAAGTTCACGGCGTCCGTGCCGGAGAAGAACGCGAACACCGCCTTGGCGCCGGACTGCTTGATCTTCGTGAGGTACGGCGCGTAGTCGGTCTCCCCGAGCTTCGGGTAGTCCTCGCCGACGACCTTGCCGCCCGCCGGATGGTAGGTCTCCCGGAACGCCTCCATCATGTCCTTGCCGGCCTGGTAGTTGGGCGCCATCTGGAAGACTTCTTTCGAGACGTTCTTCGCGACCCAGCCGCCCATGGGCTGGCACGGCTGCCAGTTGGAGAACGAGGTCCGGAAGATCCACTTCGAGCAGCGGGCGCGGCTGATGGCGTCGGCCCCCGCGTTCGAAACGAGGAGGATCGTCTTCGAGTTGTGGACCTTGTCGCGCATGCCCATCAGAACGCCGCTGTGGACCGGCCCGGTGAGGATGTCCACCTTGTCGGAGTCGATGAGCTTTTCGGTCTTTCGCACGCCGAGCGGCACGGCACTCTCGTCGTCTTCCTTGATCATCTCGATCTTGCGGCCCGCGACCGTCCAGTTCTCCCGGGCGAAGACGAGCTCCAGCCCCTGCGTGATGCCGATGCCGAGCTCTGTGTAGACCCCCGAGTAGGGCAGGACGACGCCGAGCTTGATCGGGCCACCCTGGGCGCGCGCGCGGAGGACCCAGGGACCCCCGGCCAGGCCGGCCGCGGCGCCGCCGCCGAGGACGGCGGACTTGAGGAACGTCCGACGCGTCTGCTGTTCCATGCGTTGTCCTCCTCACGTTCCCGAGAGTGCGGATCTGGCGAGGCGAGCACGGACGGGCGACCGGCGCCCGTCACGACTCGAACGATGCCTAGAGCCTACACTGAACGCCCCACCGCGGTGAACCCCTTCGGCCCCGCCTCGGCCGAACGGCTCACGAAACCGGTTCGGCCGGCTCAGCCGGGCCGGCTCCGGGGGCGGTCCCGGAAAGGGGAAGGGCGCTGTCCAGTAAGGGCCTCCGGGACACGGAACCCGCGTCCCGCCGCTCGTCCGCCCTGGCCGGGCGAGCGACGGCGCGGGTTCGCGCCGGCGGGGCCGACGACTGGTGGCCGCGCCCGGGGAGCTACTTCTTCTTGCGCTTCGCCAGGACGCCCTCGAGCTTCTTCGCCTGCTCCGTCTCGGTCTTGAGCGACTCCTGCGCCTCCTTGAGCTTGGCCTCGGCCGCCTGGACCTTGGTCGCGAGCTGACCCTCCCGCTCGGCGGCCTTCCGGGCCTCGGCAAGCTGCGCCTGGGCCGCGGCCACGTCCTTCTGGGCCTGCGACGACTGTGCTCCCCACGTGGCGTAGCCGATGCCCAACCCGATGATGGCGGCGATGATCCCGATCACGACGGCTTGCATGGCACCTCCCGTTCGTGGCCCGCGGGTTCTCGGCTCACTTCTTGCCCTTGGACACCTGCGCCTGCATCTGCTCGCGCCTCGCCTTCTCCTTGGCCAGGTCGTCGGTCACCTGCTTGAGCTGCGCCTCCATCTGCGCGAGCTTGTCAGACAGCTCCTTCTCGCGCGTCGCCGCCTTCTGCGCCTCGGTGAGCCGCGCCTTCAGCTGGTCGAGCTCACCCCTGAGGGTCTTCATGTTGGCGCCCCACATGAGATACCCGACGAGGAGCCCGATGAGGATCGCCACGATGCCGACGATCGTCACCTTCTTGCCGTCCATCACGCCTCCTTCCCGGGCCGTGGGGGCCCGCTGCTTGGGGGGCTTGTCATTGAGCCGCGGGCCCGGGCCCGAGCTCGGGGAACGGCGGGGTCAGGACCGTGCGGCCCGCCCTGCCTCCTCCTGCCGGAGCTCCACCCTGCGGAGCTTGCCCGTCTCCGTGTGCGGCAACGCGGGGACGAACGCGACATGGCGCGGATACTTGTAGGGAGCGAGTTCCTTCTTGACGTGGTCCTGGAGCTCCTTCACCAGCTCGTCCGTGGCCGTGTACCCCGGGCGGAGGACGACGAACGCCTTCGGCACGAAGCCGCGCGTCGCGTCCGGCGCCGCCACCACGGCCGACTCGGCGACGGCCGGGTGCTCGTCCAGCACGTGCTCGACTTCCGGTCCCGGGATCTTGTAGCCGCCGGTCACGATCATGTCGTCGGACCGGCACTGGTACGTGAAGTAGTCCTCGTCGTCGTGGACGTAGATGTCGCCCGTCACGTTCCAGCCTCCGAACCGCACGTACTCGGCTTGCCGCTCGGGCTTTCGCCAATACTTGCAGCCGGTCGGACCCTTGACGGCGATGAGCCCCGGGGTGCCGCGCGGCACCTCGCGCCCTTCCTCGTCGACGACGCGGCAGTCGTAGCCCGGCACCGGCACGCCGGTCGCTCCCGGCCGGACCCGGCCGGCCACGGACGAGACGAAGATGTGGAACATCTCGGTCGACCCGATGCCATCGAGGCACTCGCGGCCGGTTGCGGCGACCCACGCCTCGTAGGTGGCCGCGGGCAGGGGCTCGGCGGCCGAGACGCAGAGCCGGACGCTCCCGAGGTCGAACCGCCGGGGCATGTCCGGCACGCCAAGCATGAGGCGGTAGGACGTGGACGCGCAGAAGGCGACCGTCACCCGCTGGCGCTGGAACACGTCGAGCATCCGCTCCGGGTCGAACGGGCCCGACAGGACCGTCGCCGCGCCGAACCGGAAGGGGAACACGAGAAGGCCGCCGGTGCCGAAGGTGAAGGCGAGCGTCGGGTGGCCGCCGAACCGGTCCTCCTCGCTGGGACGAAGCACGTGGCGGGCGTAGGAGTCGGCGGATCCCAGGATGTCCCTGTGCTGGTGGACGCACCCCTTGGGCACGCCGGTCGAGCCCGACGTGTAGGCGATCATCGCCACGTCGTCCGCCCGGGTGTCCGCCGTCTGGAACCGCTCCGGCTGGCCGTCCAGCAAGCTGCCCCACGCCGTGTCGCCGGCCTCGGCCTCGCCGACGACCACGAGCCGCTCGAGGACGGGCGCGGCCGGGCGGGCGCGCTCGAGCTCCTCCCGCAGCCCGCTCGAGACCACGGCGACCCGCGTCCCCGCGTCCTCGGCGATGTAGGCCAGCTCGCGGGCGCGGAGGAGCGGCATCGTCGAGACCGTCACGACGCCGAGCTTCTGGCACGCGAGCCAGGTGACGATGAACTCCGGGCAGTTCGGCATCCGGAGGAGGACCCGGTCCCCGCGGTCGATCCCGGCGGCCCGGAGTCCGTTGGCCAGCCGGTTGACCCGCTTCTGGAGCTCGCCGTACGTGAGGACCTGGTCCTGGTGGACGATGGCCGGCCGGCCGGCGCGTCCCCCGTCGGCATTGGCGTCGAGGAGAGCCGTCGCCACGTTGAGCCGGACCGGATAACGCGTCTCGGGGAGCGCGTAGATCCGCTCTGGCCAGAGCGCCTTCGGCGGGAGACCTTCCTCGATCGCGACCGCCACCCAGAGCCTCCTGTGTCCGGAGTCAGACACCCGCGCGGCGCAATGGTAGCCAACTTCTCTGTGGGGAACAACCGGCCGATGGGGCTCGCGCGCCGCCATCCTGGCCGGCCGCCGGCGGGGGATGGCTCGGAACTCGTGATCGACCGGTGGCCCTGGCCGGCCGGCTGGTTCCGGGCTAGGCTGCCACGGGCCGACCGGTCCACGGGGTCGAGCCGCGGAGGTGAGTGCGAGATGGCCGCCAAGTTCGGCGCGCGCGAGGTCGCGCGGCTCGAGACCGTCTACGCGTCACCGGCGATCGCCTTCCAGCGCGCGCGGATGCGCGCCGCGCTCGGGGTGCGCCCCGGCGAGCGGGGCCTCGACGTCGGCTGCGGGCCGGCGCTCCTCGCCGTGGAGCTCGGCTGTGAGGTCGGGTCGACGGGGCGCATCGTCGGCCTCGACGAGAGCCCGGAGATGCTGGCGGCGGCCCGCGCTCGAATCGCCCGCGAAGGCCTGGCGGATCGGGTCGAAGTCCGAGAAGGGGACGCGGCCCGGCTCGACCTCCCGGCTGCTTCGTTCGATTTCGTTACCGCGGCGCAGGTCTACCTGTATGTCCCTGAGATCGAGGGCGCACTGGCGGAGGCGGCCCGCGTGCTCCGCCCGGGCGGCCGCCTGGCCATCGTCGATACCGACTGGGACTCCTGCGTGTGGCTCACGGCCGATCGCGAGCGGCATCGCCGCGTGATGGAGGCGCGCCTCGGGCACTTCGCCCAGCGGCACCTGCCGCCCCGGTTGCCGGGGCTCCTGACCCGCGCCGGCCTCCGTCTCACGCACACCGAGGCGATTCCGGTCCTCGAGCTCGAGGGCGGGTCTGACACGTTCGGCGGCGGGCTGATCGAGTCGACCGCCGACCTCGCCGTTCGGTACGGCGTCCCGCGCGAGGAGGCCGAGGCGTGGAAGGCCGACCTCCTGGCCCGCGCGGCCGGCGGGGAGTACTTCTTCAGCCTGACGCGCTACCTCTTCCTGGCGACCCGCCCGGGCTGACGGCGCCGTCGCGGTTCGAGGGCGCGAGGGCGATCGCGCCGGCTTCCGCCAGTCGGGAGACCTCGGCGCCGGAGAGCCCGAGGACCTCGGTCAGCACCTCGGCCGTGTGCTCGCCGAGCAGCGGGGCGGGCCGCCTGATCGACGCCGGCGTGGCCGACGCGCGGAAGGGGAAGCCCAGCATCCGCGCCCGCCCCCCGTGGGCCTCGTAGGTCGGCTGCGCCACCTCCTCCACGAGCCCGAGATGCCGGACCTGGGGGTCGTCGAAGACCTCGTCCAGCTCGTAGATCGGCCCGGCGGCGATCGACGCAGCCTCGAAGCGAGCCACCCACTCGGCCGTCGTGCCGCCGGCGAGAGCCGCCTCCACCCGCGCCTTCATCTCGTCGTGGTGCTCGAGGCGATCGAGGTTCGTCCGGAATCGCGATGCGCTTCGGAGGACCTCGTCGCCGAGCACGCCGCAGAAGCGGTCCCACTGCGCCGGGTTCATCAGCACGACGTTGACCCACCCGTCCCGGGTGCGGAACGCCTCGGCGGGCGTGAGCGTCGGGTTCCGGTTCCCCACGCGCTGCGGGCGCTTCCCCGAGTCGAAGAGGTGGGCGACCGGGTCGGGGAGGAGGCCGAGCGTCGCGGCGAGCAGGTTCACGTCGAGGTGCTGGCCCGCGCCGGTCCGGGACCGGTGGACCAGCGCCGCGCCGATCGCGCCGAACGCCAGGTAGGCGGCCGCGACGTCGGCGATCGAGCCGCCGGCGCGGGTCGGCGGATCGCCCGGCATCCCGGTGATGCCCATGAGCCCGCCCATGCCCTGGGCGATCGTGTTGTAGCCGGGGCGCTGGGCGTAGGGGCCGGTCTGGCCGAACCCGCTCACGGAAACGTACACGATTCCCGGATTCACCGCGCGCGTGGCCTCGTAGCCCACACCGAGCCGAGACGCCACGCCCGGGACGAAGTTCTCGATGAGCACGTCCGAGCGGCCGGCCAGCTCGCGCAGGAGGCGGGCGCCCTCGGCGTGCCGGAGGTCGAGCGCGATCCCGCGCTTGTTCCGGTTGACGGCGGCGAAGACGGCGCTCATGCCCTCGCGCCCCGTGCGGCCGCGCCACTCGCGGAGGTCGTCGCCCTGGCCCGGACGCTCCACCTTGATCACGTCCGCGCCCAGGTCGGCGAGCAGCATGGCGCAGTACGGTCCGGCGAGGACGCGGGAGAGGTCCAGGACGCGGATGCCCGCGAGCATCATGGGACGGTCCGGGCTTCGGGACGGCTCAGTCACGCGTTCACTCCCGGGTGAGGAAGCCCTCGGTCATCGCGTTGACCTCCGGGATGCCAGTGCGGGCGATGGCGTTGATCCGCGCCTTGACCTCGGCGAGCGGCCGGAACGGCTTGGCCAGGAGCCGCTCGGCATGCTCGCGCACCGCGGCGGCCAGCCGGTCTCGTGCGACCACGCGATGGACGAGGCCCATCGCCTGCGCCTCGGCGGCCGTGTACCGCCGGCCTTCCATGATGATCTCCTTCGCACGAGCGGGACCGACCAGGCGGACAAACCGCGTCGTCGACGCCACGCCGAGGGGGACGCCCAGGTCGACCTCGGGGATCCAGAGCTCTGCCTCGGCGGCGGCCCACCGGAAGTCGCACGCGAGCGTGAGCCCGAATCCGCCGCCGACCGCGTGACCGTTGACCATCGCGATCGTCGTCTGCTCCAGGTTCTCGAGCAGCGCGGTGACCCGCTCGAAGAGGCGCCGGAACTGGTTGGGCGTCGAGAGAAAGACCGTTCGTCGCTCCTCGGCAGACATCCCGCTCCGGCCCGGGTAGTGCGCACCCGCCGAGAACACCGGCGGCGCGCCGGTGACGATCACGACGCGCGAGCTGGCGTCGTCCCGGAGGGCCCCCAGCACCTCGATCAGCTCGCCGAGCATCTCGTCGCTGAGCGAGTTCCGCCGGTCCGGCCGGTTGAGCGTGACGGTCGCGATGGGGCCGGCGTGGACGAGGGCGACGTTGGTGCCGGCCGCCACGCTAGACCCCCTCCACGAAGACGACGTTCGTGCGCGCGGCCGCGAGGCGCATCGCCTTCGGCTCCCGGTACTCCTCCGAGTCGTACCAGCGCCGGGCCTCCGCGAGGCTCGGGAACTCGAGCACGACGAGACGCCGCGGGCGCCAGCTTCCCTCCACGACCTCGTGCTCGCCGCCGCGGACCAGGAAGCGGCCGCCGTACGCGGCCACGGTCGCGGGCACCCGCTGCCGGTACTCGGCGTAGCGGGCGGGATCGGTCACCTCGAGATCGGCGATGACGTACGCGGCCATTGGCGTCCTCCGGGCTCGTGCGCCGGACCCTCGCTCCATCGGGCGTGGCGCGCCCCACCGGCCCGGCCGGCCGCCGGCATGGTAGCCCGGGTGGGACGCCCGGCGCCAGGCGCACTCTTCCGCCGAGAACCGCTCCCCCTCGGCGTGGCGCCGGGAGATGCGCGCGACGCGGCGGGACGAGCGGGCCGGGCGTTCCGCTGCTCTGGCCCCGGCAGGCGGGCGCGGTCGGGCGCTAGCCCTCGCCCCTCGACCGGAGGCGCGCCGAGACCATCCACTCCTTGCCCTGGCGGCCCTCGGGAGAGGCGAAGGGGACATAGTCCTCGACCAGCTCGAAGCGCGGGGCCAGGAGCCCGCGGACCTCCGCCTCGCCCACGGCAAACGGGGGTCCCCCCACGCGCTCTCCCATGGGAAAGAAGCAGGCGAGGAGCCATCCGCCCGGCTTCAGGATCGCCGCGAGCACCTCGACGTACTCCGGCCGACGCCCAGGATCGATCGCGCAGAACGAGGTGTACTCCCACACTCCATCGAAGAAGCGAGGATAGGCCTCGGCGAGCCCGAACACGTCCCGCTCCTCGAAGGTCACCTCCACTCCCTCCCGCTGGGCAAGCTCGCGCGCCGCGCGGACGACCTCCGGGACGAAGTCGAAGCCGAAGACTCGGAACCCGCGCCGCGCCAGGAACCGGGCGTCGTGACCGCGGCCGCAGCCGGGGACGGCCACGATGCCCCGGGGCAGGGGGTGGCGCGCCAGGTGAGCGCCGAGCGAGGGGTTCGGCCGGCCGAGCTCCCAGCGGTCGCTCCCCTGGTCGTAGAGCCCCTGCCAGAACTCGGGATCGCTGACCGTGGGACCGGTCGTCACCGGGGCCGGCTCCCGCCCACGGGCCGCCCCTCGACCGGGCGCTCAGGCTCCCGCGGGGAGGTACCCAGAAACGTTGACATTGCCCGACCCACCGATCGACCATAGCCGGGAGGACGCGTGAATGGCCCTCATCCTCATGCTCGTCGTTACCGTCTGCTTCATCGCCTCCCTGCTGCCCTTCCTGCTGCCCGGGGCCGTGATCGGGCTGCTCGGCAACGTCCTGAACCGAGTCCTCGGTGACCCGCTATGGGCGCTCGTGCCGCCCGTGCGCGGTACCCTGGTGTCGAGCGGGGTCGAGGGCCCCGTGCTCACGCTCAGGGGTGCGCTCGCCCTATACGTCCCCCTGCTCCTGGTGCTGCTCTGGCAGCAGCGAGGTCGCTGAGACCACTACCGGGCGGACGGCTCGCGCGGGGTGAGCCAGCTGCCGAGCAGGAGCAGGAGCGCGCCGGCGACGAAGAATCCCACGGTCAGATAGATCACCTGCGGCACGGCGCGGTCGAGGTAGAGCTCGATCGCCGGGCGGACCTCCTGGAAGCGCGGGACCGTGCCCGCGAGGCGGTTCAGGAGCCACTCGCGCCCGAAGATCGACGCGAGGATGCCGACGAACCCCGGGAGGAATGTCAGGAATCCCAGCGCCTTCAGCGAGCCGCTCAGCGACCGGGTCACCCAGAGGCGCACGACGAGGGCGGCGGTCATGAGCCCGATCGCGACCCACATGAGGACCGGGGACGTCCCGACCGGCACGAGCTGGAGGTCGGTGGGCTGGACGCGGAGAGCCACGAAGGGGATCAGGAGCGTCAGCCCGGTCGTGTAGGCGGTGCTGACGAATACCCGCCAGGCGATCGCGCCGGCGACCCGCCCGCCGAGGCTGGAGCCGTCCCCGCTCATCGAGCTAGCGCGTCGCGCCGGAAGCGGCGGCCACCGCGTCGGCCGGGCTGACCGACGGGCCCTCGTAGAGCTCCACGGTGAATCCGTCCGGATCGCGGAGGTAGACCGCCCAGCCGCCGCGATGCGCGCCGGCCGTGATCTCGGTCGCATCGGAGATCAGCCGGACGCCGTGGCGGCGCAGCTCGGCGCACGCGGCCTGGATGTCGTCCACCCGGAAGCAGAGGTGGGCGTTCCCCGGCCGGTTCGTGGCCCGGTCTGTCGGCTCCGCGGGGTGCGACACGTACTGGAGCAGCTCGAGCATGCTGCCACCGTCGGCGGACTGGAGGAGGGCGATCTCGAGCCTCACGCCGTCGAACCCGGTGACCGCCGCGAGGTAGGGCGCGGTGCCGGTCCAACGCCTGACGAGCTTGAGCCCGAGGAGGTCCCGGTAGAAGGCCAGCGAGCGTTCGATGTCGCTGACGGTGAACCCGGTGTGATAGACGAAGCCGAGCTTCATGGCCCCTCCTACCCGAGGACGGCGATCGCGTCGATCTCGATCAGCGCGTCGTCGTCCCAGAGCCCGCGGACCTCGACCAGCGTCGTGGCGGGCCAGTGCCCCTCCATCATCTCGCGGTAGACCAGACCGATCTCGCGCGCCTGCGCCCGGTACGCGCGCTTGTCGACCACGTAGAACGTCACCTTGACGAGGTCGCGAAGCGTGCCGCCGCGCGCCCCGACGACGGCGCCCACGTTGGCCAGCGCGTGCCGGAACTGCCCGACCAGGTCGCCGACCGCCGTGATCCGACCGTCGGCGTCCAGGGCCGTCTGGCCGGCGACGAAGAGGGTGCGCCCCTGCGCCTCGATCCCGTGCGAGTAGCCCGAGGGCTTCGGCAGCCAGGCCGGATTCACGATCACCTTCGGCACCGCCCCCTCCTTCCCGGTGTTGGTCGACCGCTGGTCGGCCGCCGGCGTGGCCTCAGGCCTGCACCGCGCCGCCGTCGACGTTCCAGGCCTGGGCGGTCACCCCGCGGGCCTCGTCGCTGGCGAGCAGCACCGCCAGCGCCGCGACCTCCTCCGGCTCGATCAGGCGCTTCTGCGGGGAGAAGGCCGCGAGCGCCTGGACCGCCTCCTCGTACGCGCGCCCCGTGCGCTTCTGGATGTTCCGGGCCCCGGCCCACGTCAGCTCGGTCGCCACGTAGCCGGGGCAGATGGCGTTGACGGTCACGCCGGCTCCCACGACCTCCTGGGCGAGGGCGCGCGTCAGCCCGATGAGGCCGTGCTTCGAAGCGGCGTAGGCGGCGATGAGCGGGTACCCCTGGCGCCCCGCGATCGACGCGATGTTGATGATGCGGCCCCAGCGCGCCGCCAGCATGCCGGGCAGGACTGCGCGGGTCACGTAGAAGGCCCCCGTCAGGTTCACGCGGAGGTGACGCTCCCAGAGGGCGTCGTCGGTGTCCACGAGCTTCGCGGAGGCGGCGATGCCCGCGTTGTTGACCAGGATCTCGATCGGGCCCAGAGTCTCCGCTACCCGCCGCACCGCGTCGTCGACCTGAGCCCGCTCGCCGACGTCGCAGGTGACGGCCAGCGTCCGTCGCCCGAAAGCCCGGATCTCGGCGGCGACGGCGTCGACCTCGGCACCCGTGCGCGCGGTGACGGCGACGTGGGCGCCCTCGCGGGCGAACGCGAGCGCGATCGCCCGCCCGATGCCCCGGCCGCCGCCGGTGACGAGGGCGACCCGGTCCGGGAGCTTCACGGCGCGCAGTATAGACGGCGCTCGGAAGGCGGGTCAACGCGGACGCGCGTCGGTGCGCCGCCAAGCGCCGGTCGTCGTGACGCGCGGTGATACACTAGCCCGCGACGCGTGTTCGGCTCGCGTCCAGCCGAGGTCGCCGGGGTCGCCAGGGTCCAAGGAGGCGCGGCGGTTGAGGATCGTCTGCATCGGCGGGGGTCCGGCCGGGCTCTACTTCGCCGCACTCATGAAGAAAGCCGACCCCGCCCACGACGTCACCGTCGTCGAGCGGAACCGGCCCGACGACACGTTCGGCTTCGGCGTCGTCTTCTCCGATGCCACCCTCGAGCGCTTCGCCGAGGCGGATCCCGAGACCCACGAGGAGATCGTCCGGGCGTTCGCCCACTGGGACGACATCGACATCCACTGCCGCGGGACCGTGGTGACCTCGACCGGCCACGGCTTCGCCGGCATGTCCCGGCAGCTGCTCCTGGATATCCTCCAGCGTCGCTCTGCCGGGCTCGGCGTGAAACTCGAGTTCCAGACGGAGGCGCAGAATCTCGCCCCCTATCGGGACGCCGACCTCGTCCTCGCCGCCGACGGCGTCAACAGCGCGATCCGGGCCCGCCACGCCGAGCACTTCGGACGCCGCATCGAGTGGCGGCCGAACCGCTTCGTCTGGCTCGGCACGACCTGCCCGTTCCCGGCCTTCACGTTCATCTTCAAGGAGGACGTGCACGGCCTCTGGCGGGTCCACGCCTACCGCTACGACGCCCGGCACTCCACGTTCATCCTGGAGACGACCGACGCGACCTGGCGCCGGGCCGGCCTCGACGAGGCGTCCGAGGACGACACGGTCGCGTTTACCGAGGCGCTGTTCGCCGACGAGCTGAAGGGCCACCCGATCCTCAAGAACCGGTCGCTGTGGCGGAACTTCCCGGTGGTCCGGAACGACCGGTGGTCCTACGGCAACGTCGTTCTGGTGGGCGACGCCGCCCACACCGCGCACTTCTCGGTGGGCTCGGGGACGAAGCTTGCCATGGAGGACGCGATCGCGCTCAGCCGGGCGCTCCGGCGCCACGCGGACGTCCCGGCGGCCCTCGCCGCCTACGAGACCGAGCGGCGGCCCGAGGTGGAGAGCCTCCAGCGCGCGGCCCAGGTGAGCCTCGAGTGGTTCGAGACGACCGAGCGGTACCAGCGGCTCGAGCCGGCCCAGTTCGCGATGAGCCTCCTCACGCGAAGCCTCCGTGTCACACACGAGAACCTCAAGGTCCGCGATCCGCGCTTCGTCGCGACGGTGGACCGGTGGTTCGCCGACGGCGCCGCCCGGCAGAGCGGGGCTCCGGTCCCGGCCGCGCCGGCGCCGGTGCCGCCGCCCATGTTCACGCCGTTCCGGCTGAGGGACCTGGTCCTCTCGAACCGCGTCGTCGTGTCGCCGATGTGCCAGTACTCGGCGGAGGACGGCACGCCGAACGACTGGCACCTGGTCCACCTGGGGAGCCGCGCGGCGGGCGGGGCCGCCCTGATCGTCGCCGAGATGACCGACGTGAGCCGGGAGGGCCGCATCAGCCCGGGGTGCACCGGGATGTACAAGCCCGAACACGTCGACGCGTGGAGGCGCATCGTCGACTTCGTTCATCGCCACACCGGAGCGCGGATCGCCCTCCAACTCGCCCACGCCGGGCGCAAGGGCTCGACGCGGCGCATGTGGGACGGGATCGACGAGCCGCTCCCGGAGGGGAACTGGCCCCTCCTGTCCGCGTCGCCGCTCCCGTACTTCCCGCACAGCCAGGTGCCGCGCGAGATGACCCGGGCCGACATGGACCTGGTCCGCGATCAGTTCGCGGAGGCCGCCCGGATGGCCGAGGTCGCGGGCTTCGACATGCTCGAGCTCCACATGGCCCACGGCTACCTCCTCGCGAGCTTTATCTCGCCGCTCACCAACGTGCGGACCGACGGCTATGGCGGGCCGCTCGATTCCCGGATGCGCTACCCGCTGGAGGTCTTCGACGCGGTCCGGGCCGCCTGGCCGGCCGGCAAGCCCATCTCGGTGAAGATCTCCGCCACGGACTGGGCGCCGGGCGGCACGACCGCCGAGGACTCGGTCCGCATCGCGGCGAGCCTCGGAGCGCACGGGTGTGACGTCGTGACCGTCTCCACCGGCCAGACGGTGCCGCACCAACGGCCGGTCTACGGGCGGCTCTACCAGACCCCGCTGAGCGACCGGATCCGGCACGAGGCGCGCGTCCCGACGATGACGGTCGGAAACCTGTCCACGTACGCCGACGCCAACTCGATCCTCGCCGCCGGGCGGGCGGACCTGTGCGTGCTCGCCCGGGGCCACCTCTACGACCCCTACTGGACGCGCCACGCCGCCCGGGACCAGAATTTCGACCTGCCCTGGCCCGACCAGTACCTGTCCGTCGAGAGCTACACCCCACGGTCGCGCTAGACGGCCGGCCGAGCCTCGCGCCGCCGCGCAGCTCGCGCTGGCTTATCGTCGCCGCCCTCCTCGCGCTGGCCGCGCTCCTCCGCGTCTCGGCAATGTTCTACCAGAACATTTCCGGCGACGACGCGACGGTGGCCCTGATGGGCAAGCACATCCTTGCCGGCGAGAACCTGCCGGTGTTCTTCTACCGTCAGTCGTTCATGGGGTCGCTGAACGGCTTCCACATGGTGCCGGCCCTCCACGCGTTCGGGCCCTCGGTGCTGCTGGTGCGACTGAACGCCGTGGCGTGGTCCCTTTTGTTTCCGCTCGGGCTCTACGTCCTGGCGCGCCGGATCTACGACGAGTCGGCAGCCCGGGTGACGCTGCTCCTCGCCGCGGTCCCGCCCTTCCTCCTGACCTACTACAGCACCGTGGCGGAGCCCCACTTCGAGGCCAACACGTTCGGAGTGGTCCTCCTGCTGCTCGCGCTGGTGGCGCTGACGGCGCGCGCCGAGCCCCATCGGGCGCGTACCCTCGCATGCCTGGGATTCGTCGCCGGGCTCGCGTGCTGGACGAACATGAAGGTGCTGGTGGTCCTCGGCCCGATCCTCCTCCTGCTGCTTCTCCACGACCCGCGCCTGCCGTTCCGCCGGGGTGGGCTGCTGCTCGCCGTGGGCTTCCTGGCGGGGAACCTGCCCGCCTGGCTCTTCTACGTCACCCAACCGGATCCCGGGCAGGGGAACCTCGGCTCCGCCCGCCGGTTCCTGGAGTCGAACGTCGACCTCTCGTGGCCGCGGGTGTCGGAGTTCCTTGCCCATGCCGTGCCGCTCGTCGTCGGCACCTACTACTGGGAGCCCGGGACGCCCCTCCGGCTCCTGGCGCTCGCGCTCTGCGGCGCCCTGTACCTGGCGGCGGTCGTCCTCGCGGTCGTCGAGGCGGTCCGCGCGCTCCGTCGGGGGGCGCCGTCCCGCCGGGCCTGGGGTCTCTGGCTCCTCCTGCTGACGCTCGGCGCCACCTACCTGGCCCTCTACGGCTCCACGTTCAACCTCCTGTGGCAGATGTCACGCGGCCGCTACCTCCTGCCGGCGTACATCCCGCTCCTGCTCTTCCTCGGCGCGGCGATCGCGCGCCTGGCGCGCCGATCGCGACCGGCCGCCGGCGTCGCGCTCGCGTTCGTCCTCGCGTTCAACGTGTGGACGAACTTCGGCTACCTGTGGCCGCTCCAGCCGGTGGAGCGGGCGCGCCGGCGCGCCCAGATCGCCGTGCGTCAGGCGCTCGCGGAGCGCCTCGAGGCGCAGGCCGCCGGGGCGCTGCTCATGGACGACCCCATGGAGAGCATCCGCTGGCAGTTCCTCCTGAGCCGCCCGCGCATCTCGGCGCTCACGTCGGAGGTCTACTACCCGTCGTCGATCCCGGCGGATGCCGCCGAGCGCGTGAGCATCCTCGCGGCGCGTGGCCAGTCGCGGATTCCCGCGCAACTCGACGCGTTGGGCGCGACCGTGACGGCGACGCAGTTCGGCGACGAGTGGCTCTACGAGGACGTCCGCATCTCGCGCCGGGCCTACCGGCTCCTGTCGCGAGCCGGATGGCGAGCCGTCGGCGAGCCGGACACGCCGCCGGCCTCGGCCGACGGCGACCTCGGCACCACATGGCCCACGCGCCGCCTCGACCGGTCGGAATCCGGCCAGCTCGTGCTGGATCTGGGGGCGCCGCGGCCGGTGGCGCGCGTCCTGCTCTGGCCGACGGCGCTGACCGACGTGGTCGTGCCACTCGAGGTCGCGGGATCGCCGGACGGTGTCACCTGGCGACGGCTGGGCGTCGCGCCTGCCCAGGTCGCGCAGCCAGCGTTCGTCGTCGGCCAGCGGCCCGTGTTCCATCCCCGGAACGGCTGGCTCGAGCTGGTCACCGCGTCCGAGCTCGTCCGGTACCTCAGGATCCGCCCGGCAGAGCCGAGCTCGGTCGGGGTCGGGATGGTGGGGGAGGCGTACCTGTACGAGGCCCTCGATCGCCCGGCGGACCCGGCACTCGACCTGGACGCCTTGCTGCGCGTCCTACGCGCGCGCGGTGTCACGCGGCTCCTGGCCGATCCGGTCGTCTCCGCGCAGGTCGCCCTGGCGACGAAGGGGGCGATCGCCACACTGCCGGCCAACGGCGTCCTCAACAGCCACGGGTTCTCGCCGCCGACGCACCTCTACGCCCGCCTCCGCCTCCGGGAGACCGACGCGGCGCTGGTGCCCGCCGAGGACGCCGAGGACCTCCAGGCGCGGCTCCGGTCGGCGGGCCTGCCCGTCACCTCGGAGCTGGTCGGGCCGTACGTGCTCTTCCAGCCGGTCGGGCCGCTCGCCACGTCGGCTCGCTGCCGGGCGACGGCGTGGCGCGTCACGGCCGAGGCCCCGGAGGCCGATGGTCGCGGCGCGCGCTACGTCGTCGAGGGCCGCCTGGCCGAGCCCACGCGCCTGGCCACGGTCCGCCTCGAGCATCCCCGGGTCTCGACCCGGCACGCCACGATCGTCGGGACGGCGATCTCGGACGACGGCCGCTCGTGGCACGCCGTGGACGGGCGGCCGGTGGCGGAGTGGGCGTGGGCGGGCCGCACGCTCTTCACCTTCTCGGGCGGGGCGTCCGAGCTGGCGGTGGGCGGCCGCGCCGGGCGCGCCGTGCGCGTGGAGGTGCGGCTGCCGTACCGGGGTGAGGGGGCGATCACCGCGCTGTGCGTGCGGGGACAGGCGTAGCCGGGAAGACGCTCCCGGGCCGATCCCCGAGGATGCGGTCGACGACCGACGGTCAGGCCGCCGACGCCGGACCGCGGTGATGGACCCAGTAGTGGTCGGGGCGGCGGGCGACGCGCTCGGCCAGGAGGCGAGTGGCGCGTTCCGCGTCGCCGGCCCGGAAGCACGCCTCCAGCAGCGTGTCGTGGAAGACGTCCCGCTGGGCGCGGCTGCCGCCCAGCTCCACGATCCGCGGGCGGAGCGGCTCGATCCGCTCGATCGTCGTCCGGTAATCCCGCCGGGCGAACGCCTGGAGCCCCTCGACGAGCGGGATCAGCACCGTGTCCACGAGACCCGTCGGGTCCTTGGCGACGCGCCCGCGCAGCATCTCGAGCTGGGTCTCATGGGTGGCCCAGTCGCCGGCGCCTGCGAGAGCCATCGCGAGGTGCGCGGCGTGGAAGAGCAGCCCCTGCCGGTCGAGACGGCTCCGAGCGATCGCGGCGAACGGCTCCCACCGCGCCCCGACCGGCAGCCCGAAGAGGTCCTGCCGCCAGAGGAGCGCGATCGAGTCGTGGAGGTCGCCGGCGATGGCCGACGGCGCCCGCTCGAACGTCGCCCGCGACATCCGGACCGCGCGCGCGTAGTCGCCGCGCGAGAGGTGCATCAGCGCCAGGTGCCACACGAGATGGTTGCGGAACCAGTTGAGGTGCTGGCAGGGATGGATGGCGGGCGGTAGGCGGTCCACGCCCTCGTCGAACGCGGCCAGCTCGTAGAGCGCGTGAGCGAGCGCGTGGACGGCCCAGGCGTCCCGGGGATTCCGCGCCATCGCGGTCTCCGCCGCGCGGACGGCCTCCCGGCAGCGATCCGCCTGCTCGAGGCCGAAGGCGTGGAGTCCGAGGACGAACGAATCGTCGCCGTAGGCCGACAGGACGCGGCTCGTGAGCTCGAGCATCTCCGGGAAGCGGCCCTGCCAGAACCAGACGAAGTAGAGCCGCTGGAGGACGACGGCGTCTCGCGGCCAAGCGTCCAGATGCTCCACCATCTGACGCTCGGCCTGAGTCGTTCGGCCCCCGACCAGGAGGGCCACGGCCTCGACGTGGCTTCGCTCCCGCGCGGTCTGGCGCGCGGCGGCGACGCGCGCGGCCTCTGCCGCCTCCCGGGCCGGGGCGAAGCGCTCCTCGAGGAACAGGCAGACGGCCTGACCCGCCTGGGCCACCGCCAGACCGGGGTCGAGCGCCGCCGCCTCGCGGAAGGCGTCGAGCGCGCTCCGGCCCCACCCGAGGAGGTCGCGCACGGCGTCGTCGTACCGGGAGAGCGCGGGGACCGCGGCCGTCGTGACCGGGAGGCCGTAGGCGTCCACCCGAGTCACGGCTGGGCGCGGAGGTATCGGCTCGCGGCTGGTCAAAGGCCCGGGTCCTCCGGGCGGCCGAGCCAGGCGCCGGCCACCAGGTTGCGCATCATCTGGACCGTTCCCCCGCCGATCGTGAACATGCGGGCGTCGCGCACCATCCGCTCGAGCGGGAGGTCGCGAGAGTAGCCGCTGGCCCCGAAAATCTGGAGGGCGTCGTTGGTGACGCGCACGGCCGTCTCGCTCGCCAGCGTCTTGGCCATGGCGGCCTCGATCATGTCGGGGAGGCCGTGGCCGGCGTTGGCGGCCGCGCGGTAGACGAGCTGGCGCGCTGCCTCCACCTGGAGCGCCATGTCGGCGACCATCCAGCGGAGCCCCTGGAAGTGCCCGATCGGCCGGCCGAACTGCTCGCGCTCTCCCGCGTGCCGGACGGCCATCTCGAGTGCCCCCTGGGCGAGCCCGAGCGCGACCGCCGCGGCGCCGACGCGCTGGCCATTGTAAGCCGCCATGAGGCGCTTGAAACCGCCCGCGGGCAGGATCAGGTTCTCGCCAGGGAGGCGGCAGCGGTCGAAGACGACCTCGCCTTCCGGGATGCCGCGCATCCCCATCGCCCGCTCGCGCCGCGTGACCGCCAGGCCTGGCGTGTCGGCCTCGACGATCAGCGCGCCGATCCCCGCCGCTCCCGGGATGTCGTCGAACCGGCAGAAGACCACGTAGGTCCGGGAGACCCCCGCGCCTGTGATCCAGCGCTTCGTCCCGGTCAGCACCCACGAGTCACCGTCGCGCTCGGCGCGCGTCTCGAGATCGGAGGCGGCCGAGCCGGCCTTGGCCTCCGTGATGGCGATGGCCGGCTTGTCCCCCCGGACGACGCGGGGAAGGTAGCGTCGCTTCTGCGCCTCGGTGCCGTGGTGGACGATCACGCCGACCGGCCCCAGGTTCGAGTCGACGAGGAGCCGCCCCGTCACGCCGCAGACGCGCGCCACCTGCTCCACGGCGAGGACCACGTCGAGGAGCGTCCTTCCCTGGCCGCCGTACGCGGCGGGCACCGTCATGCCCATCAGCGCTGCCTCGACGAGTTGCTTGACGTTGTCCCAAGGATACTCCTCGCGCTCGTCCCAGCGCGCCGCCCGCTCGCGGAACTCCTGGTCAGCAAGCGCGCGGGCGCGCGCTCGGACGTCCTCCTGCTCCGCGGTCAGCGGAAACCGCATCCCATCCTCCCGCGCGCCCCGGCGCGCCCGATGACAGGCGCGAATGTAGGCCTGGCCGGCGACGACGGTCAAGGCGGACGCCGGCCGCCTGGATCCTTGACCACGCGGTGGGTGGGGGAGAGCATGGGCCCGGTGGGGAACGCGCCGGCTCGGCCGGGCGTTCCCCAAGAGGGGACCGCGCGCCCCGACGCGCGTGTCTGTCCGCCTGGAGGACACAATGAACGGACGATGGCCGACCACGAAGGCGATCGCGGCGTGGGCCCTGACCGTGGGGCTCGCCCTGGCAATGCTCATGACCTGCCCCTCGATGGTGAGCGCCGAAGGCGGCGGGGGGAGCGGCGGTGGCGGTGGCGGCGGTGGTGGCGGCGAAGCCGGAGAGGCGGCCGGAAAGCCCGCGGACCCGGACTACGCCGCCGGCGTGAAGGCGATCGAAGCGAAGCAGTATGCCGCCGCGATCCCGCTGCTCCAGAAGGCCATCTCACGGGACGGCACGAACCCGGACTCCCACAACTGGCTCGCCTACGCGGTGCGCCGGAACGGCGATCCGGCCGGGTCGATCCCGATCTACGAGAAGGCGCTGGCCCTCGATCCCAAGCACCGCGGCGCCCACGAGTACATCGGGGAGGCGTATCTCGCCCTCGACAACCTGCCGAAGGCCAAGGAGCACCTCGCGCGCCTGGACAAGCTGTGCGTCTTCTCGTGCTCGGAGTACCGGGACCTGAAGAAGGCCGTCCAGGCCTACGAGTCGAGCGGAGGCAAGGTCAAGCCGGCGGCCAGCCGCTGAGACCCTCGAGCATCCCCGCTCGGCAGTCGGCGGCGGCCGGGCGGGGTCTCGGGCGGTGGTAGACTGCCGTCGGCCGCCTCAGGATGGGTTCCGAGCCGGCCCCGTCGAGAGGCCACTGATGAGCGAGCCGGCCTGCCGCCCGATGGTCCTCGAAGACCTCCTCCGCATTCGCTTCGTCGGCGATCCCCAGCTCCACCCCGATGGGTGCCGCGGCGCCCTCGTCGTCACCACGCGGTGTGTCCAAAGGGGGTCATCGTCCGTAGACGTGGGGCACGCCTCTCCGGGCTCGTTCTGACCCGGGCGGCTCGAGCGTCTCGGGATCGGATCTCCGCTGCCGGCGGACGGTGAGAGAAGAACCTCGTGAAGCGTGTGGCCGTGCTCGGCGCGGGGCTCACGGGCGTAGGCGCAGCGCTGGAGCTGGCTCGCAACGACGTCGACGTCACGCTCATCGATCAAGACGACGCGCCGATGAACCGCGCCGGTCTTCGCAACGAGGGCAAGATCCACCTCGGCCTCAACTACGCGAAGGACGCGTCGCTCGCAACCGCGAGGACGCTTCTGGACGGCGCTCTCCGCTTCCGTGCCCTCCTCGAACGGTGGGTGGGGCCGGCCGCTGACGGGCTGGCCACGTCCACGGCGTTCGTGTACCTCGTCGCGCGAGACTTGCTGCTCCGGTCGGAGGATCTCGAGGCGTACTATGCGTCAGTCGACAGCCTGTACCGGGAGCGTCTGGCCGGTGACCCAAGGCTCGACTATCTCGGCCTTCGGCCCGAGAGGCTGTACGACGGATGCGGCCGGGGCCTCCTCGACGCGGTCTTCCGGAGGTCCCACGTCGCCGATGCGTTCCAGACGGTCGAGCGGGCCATCGATACCGACGAGCTGGCTCGGCTGCTACGCCGAGCCGTCGCGGAGTCCGCGCGTATCCGCTTCCGGCCAGGTCGTCGTGTCGAGGGTGTCGAATCCAGCGGCGGAGCGTTCCGAGTCGAGGGCTCGGGCCCCGCAGGCTCCTGGCGGCTCGTCGCAGACCAGGTCGTGAACGCGCTGTGGGAGGGTCGCCGCCGCATCGACAGCTCCTTCGGCCTGGTCCCGGACCCAGGTTGGCTCCACCGGCTGAAGTTCCGCACGATCGTGAAGCTCCCAGCCATGCTTCGGCGCGCTCCCTCCGCGAGCATGGTCCTTGGGCGCTACGGTGACGTCGTGATCTTGCCGCGTGGTACCGCGTGCCTCTCCTGGTATCCCGTGGGTCTCCAGGGCTGGACTCACGAGCTCGGACCACCAGAGTCCTGGGACGGCCCATGCCGGGGCGAGGTGGATTCGGCCCAGGCGTGCTGGATGGCGGCGGAGACCATCGCGGCGATCGAACCGTGGTATCCGGGCATTGGACAGTCAAGACCCCTGCGCGTCGATGCCGGTGTCATCGTGGCGCACGGGTGCACGGATGTCGACGACGCGGATAGCGAGCTTCACAGTCGGTCGCGCATCGGGGTGGTCTCGGTGGACGGGTATCACAGCGTCGAGCCTGCCAAGCTGACGACGGCGCCACTGGTGGCGAAGATCGCGGCCGAACGGGTCATCGCCCCGCCCGGCGGGTCGTGAATTCGGATGGCGAACGCGCTCCCGCGGGCGGTCGCGCTGGTCCCCACGCGTAACGCCGAATCGTTCGTCGACGCGACGTTGAGGTCGCTTGCCGCGCAGACCTACCCCCGCTTCGAGGTCCTGGTGTCCGACGACGCGTCCACGGACGCGACGGCGACGATCTGTGAGCGCTTCGCGGCCGGCGACTCCAGGTTCCGTGTTTTGCGGCAGGAGCACCGCCTGGGGTGGGTCGGCAACACGAATGCGTTGCTCCGGGCGGCCGACGGCGAGTATCAGCTCTTCGCATGCCACGACGACCTCCTGGCGCCGACCTACGTCGCTTGCCTGGTCGACGAGCTGGAACGCGATTCGGGCGCCGTGCTGGCGTTCTCCGACGGCGAGATCGTGCAGCTCGATGGGCGGGTCGAAGGGTGGAGCTTCACGGAGCTCGACGGCATCCACCATCGGCTCGAGCGGGCGGTCACGATTGTCCGGCAGCCGCCGGGCTGGGCGGTCCCCTACCATGGTCTGTTTCGGGCTTCGGCGGCCGCGCGCATCGGCGGATTGCGACGGCATCGGGCCGGGGAGTTTGGCGCAGACTGGCCATGGCTCCTGCGCATGTCGCTCCGGGGAGGGTTCGTGCGTGTGGCGGAACGCCTCTTTCGGAAGGTGTGTTACCCGCAGGGGTTGGCCCGGAGCTGGGGGAGCAGCGCCTGGGGCAGACTCGGCGTGACGCTGGCGTGTGTCGGTGAGGTACACCGTGCCGGTCTGCTCCCCAAGGAGGGGATCCGCCTACAGGCGGAGCTTTCCCGCTCCTGCGCGAGGTTCTTGCTGTCCGTCATTCGTCGTCGGTGCTCCCGAGGCGCTAGGCGGTTCTTGACCGGCGGCTGACCATGCTCCAAACCGCGGGCCCGCCGACTGCCGGGCGCCGATGGTAGACTGCCGTCGGCCGCCTCGCGATGGGTTTCGAGCCGGCCCATCGAGAGGCCACTGATGAGCGAGCCGGCCCGCCGCCCGATGGTCCCTGAAGACCTCCTCTGCATTCGCTTCGTCGGCGATCCCCAGCTCCACCCCGACGGACGCCTCGTCGCCTTCGTCGTCACCACGCTGTCCGAGGCGCGGGACGAGTACCTGTCGACCATCTGGGTCGTGGACGTCGAGGGTGGAGCCCCGCGCCCGTTCACCCGCGGGCCGCGGCGTGACACGGCGCCTCGCTGGTCGCCGGACGGGCGATGGCTTGCCTTCGTGTCCGAGCGGGAGAAGAAGCAGAAGGGTCAGCTCCACGTGATGCCGGCTGACGGGGGCGAGGCCCTTCGCCTCACCGACCTGCGGCCCGGGGTATCGAGCCCCGCCTGGTCTCCGGACGGGCGGTGGCTCGCCTTCGTATCCCGGGTCGGCGGGTGGGAGGAGCCCGAGGACGAGGAGGAGCGCGAGCGCTCCAAGCCGCCGCGGGTCATTGACGTTCTCAAGTACAAGTCGAACGGCGTGGGCTTCGTCTACGATCGGCCGGAGCAGATCTTCGTGGTCCCGGCCGCCGGCGGCGAGGTGCGGCAGCTCACCACCGGTTCGTTCGACAGCCACCATCCGGCGTGGTCCCCGGACAGCCAGCTCGTGGCCTTCGCCTCCGCCCGTCACGCCGAGCGCGACGAGGACCTGGCGGCCGACGTCTTCACGGTGCCCGTCGGGGGCGGGGACCTCCGCCAGCTGACGCGGAGCGAGGGGCCGGTGTCCTGGCCGGCGTTCTCGCCGGACGGTCGGGTGGTCGCCTATGTCGGGCATTCCGATCGGCGCGGGGTCTCGCGCCACCACCGCGTGTACACGGTTCCCGCCGGCGGTGGCTCGCCGGTCTGCGTGACCGCGACCCTCGACCGGAGCTGCGAGGCCCTGGTGGGCGCGGTGGCGCCGCTCTGGCTCGGAGCGACCGGCACGCTCGCCTTCCTGGTGGAGGACGAGGGCGACGCGCCCCTCTACCGGGTCAGGCCGGCGCCGTGCGGCGCACCGGAGCGTCTCGTCGGCGGGACGCGCCAGGTGACCGGATTCTCCGCATCGAGAGACGGCGCGCTCGTCGCCTTCACGGCTACGGACGACACGTCGCCCCCCGAGCTCTTCGCGTGCCGGGCCGACGGGATCGGCGAGCGCCAGCTGACGGATCTCAACCGGGAGTGGAAGGCCGAGGTCTGGCGGGCGCGGCCGGAGCGATTCCGGTTCGAGCGCGCCGGCTTCACGGTCGACGGCTGGGTGATGCCGCCCTTCGGCCAGGAACCCGGCCGGCGCTACCCAGCGCTCCTCAACGTCCACGGTGGGCCGACGAGCCAGTACGGTCACCGCTTCTTCGACGAGTTCCAGGTCTACACGGGGGCCGGCTATGCCGTCGTGTACCTGAACCCCCGGGGGAGCCGCGGCTACAGCGAAGCGTTCGCGCGGGCCGTGGTGGGGGACTGGGGGGGCGGCGACTACACCGATCTCATGACCGGGCTCGACGAGGCGCTTCGTCGATTCGACTTCCTCGATCCGGGACGCCTCGGGGTGATGGGCGGGAGCTACGGCGGCTTCATGACGAGCTGGATCGTCGGCCATACCGACCGCTTCCGGGCCGCGTGCTCCGAGCGCGCCGTCAACGCCATGTGGAGCATGTACGGGACCAGCGACATCGGCCACTGGTTCCAGGAGGCTCACGCGCTCGGCCGGCCGCCCTGGGAAGACCTGAAGTGGTACCTCGAGCGCTCGCCCCTGTCTTACGTCCGCGACATCCGCACCCCGCTCCTGATCCTCCACTCGGAGAGCGACCTCCGCTGTCCCATGGAGCAGGCGGAGCAGCTCTACGTGGCGTTGAAGAAGCTCCAGCGGCCGGTGCGCCTCGTCCGGTTCCCGGACGAGGACCACGAGCTCTCCCGCTCCGGCCGGCCGCGCCACCGGCTTGCGCGGTTCCGCATCCTCCTGGAGTGGTTCCGAGAGCACCTTCCACCGGGGCCGTCCTGAGGAGCGGAATCCCGGGCCGGGCGCGCCGCCCCGTGCGCATCCGGACGTGACGCGGCTCGTCCTGGTCGGCGGCGGTCATGCCCACCTCCGCGTTCTGGCCGATCTCGCCGCTCGGCCGCTCTCCGGCGTCCAGGTCACGCTCGTCTCACCCTCCGCCTGGCACCACTATTCCGGGATGGTGCCTGGCTTCCTCCAGGGGGTGTACGCCGAGTCGGAGCTGACGATCGATCTCGCCGGACTCGCTGTTCGGGCGGGGGCGCGACTCGTCGAGGCCCACGCCGAGCGGCTCGACGTCACGGGGCGCAGCGTGGAGGCGGGCGAGACGCGGCTGCCCTTCGACGTCCTGTCGCTCGACGTGGGCGCCGATCCCGCCGGGCTTGATGTTCCCGGCGCGCGCGAGCACGCGATGCCCATCCGTCCGATGCGCCGGGCGGTCCAGCTCCTGGCGCGGATCGACGCCCTGGCGACGCCGGGGCGACGCGGCCCGGTCCGTGTCACGGTGGTGGGCGCGGGCGCCGGAGGCGTCGAGGTGGCGCTCGCCGTCCACCGCCGGATCCGGGCGCGGGGCTCCCGGCCGGAGGTGACCCTGGTCGAGGCCGCGTCGGACGTCCTTCCCGACTACGCGGCCCCGGTGCGCCGCCGCGCGGCGGGCATCCTCGCCCGGCGCGGCGTCGGGATTAGGCTCGGCCGCGCAGTGAGCCGGGTGGAGGCGGGTGCCATCTACCTCACCGACGGGCCCGGCGCCCCGGCGGACCTGGTCGTGTGGATCGCCGGCGCGGCAGGCCCCGCCTTGCTCGCGCGCGCCGAGCTCCCGCTCGATCTCCGTGGTTTTCTCCTGGTCGGTCCCACGCTCCGGGCGGTGGACGGCGCGCCGGTCTGGGCTGCGGGCGACTGCGCGACGCTGGCCGAGCACCCGGAGACGCCGAAGGCGGGCGTGTACGCGGTCCGTCAGGGACCGGTGCTGGCGCGGAACCTCCGCGCGGCGCTGGGCGCGGGGACACCCGCGCCGTACGTCCCGCAGCGGACGTTCCTGTCGCTCCTCAATACTGCGGACGGCAGGGCCCTGCTCCGCTGGCACGGGGTCGTCAGCCACTCGCGCTTCGCGTGGTGGCTCAAGGACCGTATCGACCGCCGCTTCGTCCGCCGCTACCGCGCGCGGGCGTGACTCCCTCTTGCGTGACCGGCGGAGGGCGTCCTACCGTGGACTCGCCCTTTCCGAGCGCCCTGATGGAGGGAGGACGGCGGGCCATGGGTCGTCGAGCGCTGTTCTGGGCCGGCGCGGTGCTGGTCGGGCTCATCCTCCAGCAGTTCGCCGTCTGGTGGTTCGGGCCTGAGGCGAATCGCTGGCTCGGCGCGGCCCTCCTGATCGTCGTCCTGCTCTCGGTCCCGGCGGTCCTTCTGACGAGCCGCGTCGGGGGGCTGAGCCGCTGGCGGCGGTGGCGCGAGGCGCGTCGGCGCGCCCTACGGCACCACCGGAGCTGATCCCGGCTCGCCGCTCTCCGCGGCGCCGGTTGCATCGCCGTAGTACCAGCGGTGCAGCCGTTCCGGTCCGACCCCGCAGAGGTAGAGGAAGCGGAGCGTCCACATGAGGACGATCGTCCGCGCCGCCCCGTCGCGTTCCCAGCGCCGCGCCGAGGTCGTGACGGCCAGTCCCAGCGGAGCCAGCCGACCGGCGCGCTTCAGCCGGCGCGTCAGCTCGATGTCTTCCATGAGGGCGATCTCCGGGTAGCCGCCGAGGCGAGTGAACGCCGTGCGCCGGACGAAGATGGCCTGGTCGCCCGTGCAGATGCCCGTCACCCGCGAGCGGAGGTTCATGAGCGCCGCGATCAGCCGGAACACCGGTCGCGCGCTGTCGAAGCGGACGTCGAAGCGGCCGTAGGCGACCGACGGGTCGGCGAGGGCGTCGAGAACTGCCCGGGCGCCCCCCGGCGGCAGCCGCGTGTCGGCGTGGAGGAAGAGGAGCGCGTCGCCCGTCGCCGCGCGGGCACCTGCGTTCATCTGGCGCGCCCGGCCGCGATCGCTCGACACGAGACGGATCCCCGGCGCCCGGGCGGCGAGCTCCGCGCTCCCGTCCCGGCTCCCCCCGTCGGCGACGACCACCTCGACGTCCGGGCAGTCGCGCGCCAGGCTGGCCAGCACCGCCGGGAGGTGGACGGCCTCGTCGAGGACGGGGACGACGACCGACAGCTTCACGAGGGTGTCCGGTGGTCGGGGGCGAGGAGCTCCCTGGCCGCGGCGCTCCGGCGTGTGAGCCAGCGGGGGGCGAGCGACACCAGAACGATGAGCATCGCGGCGGCGGCGAGGGTCCACAGGACGCGCGTCGGGCCGCCGCCGCCGGAGAAGGCGCCGCCGGCCAGCGTGAAGGCGACGGTTCCCGGCAGGATGCAGATCGACGACACTCCGACGTATGTCCAGAACGGGATCCGGGTCAGGCCGTAGGCGAAGTTCTGCAGATTGAACGGGAAGAGCGGCACCAGACGGGTGACCGTCAGGATGCGCCAGCCGTGGCGCTCCACGGCGGCGTCGATGCGGCCGAGCCGGGGACTATCGGCCATCCAGCGCTCGACGGTGTCGCGCGCCAGATGCCGCGCGACGAGGAACGCGGCGGCAGCCGCGAGCATCGCCGCGATCCACGTGTAGACCGTGCCCCACAAGGGGCCGAACACCAGGCCGCCGAGGAGCGTCAGCGGCAGCGCGGGGACGAACAGAAGTTCCGCCACGACGTAGCCCGCCACGTAGACGACCGGCCCCCACGCGCCGTACGCCTCGATCGCCGCCCGGAGGTGGGCGAGCCGCTCCGGACGGACCAGGTCGTGGAGTCCGAGGCTCCAGGCGAGGACGCCCGCGGCGAGCAGGCCGAGCGCGAGTAGTGCCAGTCGACCGGGGGCTCGGGCCGGCGCCGGTCGGTGGCCGCCGCTCACCGCGGGGTGGGGACTCAGCGAATCCACCGGAGCCAGGCTCCGAGCGCCGCGCGCGCGAAGGGCGTGAGACGCGTCCGCTGGTACTGATCGGCGAGGTGGCGCACCGCCTCGGCTTGTGTCGGGTAGGGGTGGATCACGCCCGCCAGCCGGCCGAGCCCGATCCCCGCCGTCATGGCGAGCGTCAGCTCGCCGACCATCTCCCCCGCGTGGGGGGCGACGATGGTGGCGCCGACGATCCGCCCGGTCCCGCGCCGCAGGTGCACCTTGACGAATCCCTCCGTCTCGCCGTCGGTGCGCGCGCGGTCCACGTCGCCGAGGTGGCGTACCAGCGTGTTGAACGCGACCCCACGATCGCGCGTCTCGCGCTCGGTCCAGCCGACGTGGGCTACCTCCGGGTCCGTGTAGGTGCACCGCGGCATCACCAGCCGGCTCGCCCGGCGCCGGCCGGCCGCCCCGAAGAGCGCGTTCTGGACGACGATCCGCGCAGCCGCGCTGGCGGCGTGGGTGAACTTCCAGCGGAGGCACACGTCCCCGGCAGCGTAGATGCGCGAATTCGTCGTGCGCAGGTGGTCGTCCACGACGACGCCCTCGCGGGTCGAGCGCACGCCCGCCGCCTCGAGCCCCATGCCCTCGACGTTCGGCACGCGCCCGGTGGCGACGAGGATCTCGTCGGCCGCAACGACGTCGTCCGGTCCGCTCGCGCGGTACCGCAGGACCTTTCGGCCGCCCTCGCGCGCGACGCTCGCGATCGTGGCGCCGAGGACCAGCCGCACCCCGTCCCGGAGGAGCGCCTGCCGGACGACCTCGGCCGCGTCCGGATCCTCGCGCGGCAGGAGCTGCGGGACGTCACTCAGGAGCGTCACCTCGGCGCCGAGACGGCAGAAAGCCTGGGCCAGCTCGCAGCCGATCGGACCGCCGCCCACGACCGCCAGGTGGCTGGGCCGCTCGGTCAGGTCGAAGACCGACTCGCTGGTGAGGAAGCCCGCCTCGGCGAGACCCGGGATCGGCGGGTGCCCGGGTCGCGCTCCGGTGGCGATGACGGCTCTCGCGAAGCGGAGCGTCCGCCCGTCGACTGCGAGGGCGTCTGGTCCGGTGAACGCGGCCTCGCCCAGGAAGACGTCGACGCCGAGCTCCCGACTGAAGCGCCACGCCGAGTCGTGGGGGCTGATCTCGGCGCGGACCCGGCGCATCCGCTCCATGACGGCGCCGAAATCGACCGCCGTCCCGCCGGGGACCTTCACGCCGAACGCCGCCGCGTCTCGGAGCTCGCCGATGACGCGCGAGGAGCGGATCACCGCCTTCGACGGGACGCAGCCCGTGACGAGGCAGTCGCCGCCCATGAAGTGGCGCTCGACCAGGGCCACCCGGGCGCCGAGGCCTGCCGCGCCGGCGGCGGTGACGAGGCCGGCCGTCCCGGCGCCCACCACCACGAGGTGGTACCGGCGCGCTGGCTGGGGGTTCCGCCAGCCGGGCGGGTGGACGTTCTGGACGAGCGTGCGGTTGTGGACGTCGTCGGGAACGAGGCGGGGCGGGGGACTCACGTCGTCGCGCCGCCGCAGGAGCTCCCGGCGCCGGCCGTGCACCCGAAGCAGTGGCGGGCGGTGCGGATCCGGCGCGCCTCGAGCCAGGCCGGATCGAAATCGCGCACGTGAGGGCGCCGCCCCGGAGGCGCTTGGACGGGCAGCTCGAGCATCTGGTTGAAGTCGCAGTCGTGGAGCGTCCCGTCCCACGCGACCGAGATCGTGTTGCGGCACATGAGCCCCGCGACCGCCGCCGGGTTGAACGTCCCCACCAGCCGCGCCATGTACCCCTGGAGGTTGCCGCTCTCGACGAGCCAGTCGAGGAAGCGGCTGATCGGCATGTTGGCGAGCGTGAACAGCCGGTCGAACGTGACCCCGTGGTGGCGGGCGAGCCCCGCCTTCCAGTCCCGCTCGAGCGAGGCCTGCGAGCCCGGAAGGAAGGCCCCGACGGGGTTGCTGACAAGCGTCAGGCGGCGCCGGGGGTTCCCCTTCCCGTAGCCTGCGGCGTTCAGCCGTCTCAGCGCCTCGATCGAGCGGTCGAAGGTCCCCTCACCCCGCTGCGCGTCGGTGTTGAGCCGACGGTCGTGAGGGAGGGAGCACACGATCTCGACTCCGCGCTCGGCGAGCCACTCGGGGAGGTCCGCGCAGCGGGGCAGGAGGAGGACCGTGAGGTTGCACCGGTCCAGCACGTGCTTGCCCCGCGCCACGGACTGGTCGACCAGGTAGCGGAAGTGCGGGTTGAGCTCGGGCGCCCCCCCGGTGATGTCGACGGTGTGGGCGGCCGTCCGGTCGAGGGCGGCGAGGCACAGGTCCACCGTCTCGCGGTCCATGTTCTCCATGACTCGATCGGGCCCGGCGTCCACGTGGCAGTGCCGGCAGGTCATGTTGCACAGGCGGCCCACGTTGATCTGGAAGATCTCGAGGTCCACCGGTCTCAGCTCGGGCCAGCCACACGCCCCGAGGGCCGCTCCGAAATCGCCGCCCGGGAGCGGCATCGTCTCGAGGAGCCGGAGCTGGGCCGCGGGCGAGGCGAGGGGAGCGCCGCGGGCGCGGAGGCTCCGGGTCCCCTTGGGGCCGGCGGCCAGGGTCGCGAGGTCGGGGTCGGCGCTGGGCGCCGCCGGCAGCGTCACTGCGCCATCCCCGCGTGCCGCGCGTGCTCGAGCATCTGGACGCCGTGGACCAGAGACGCCCCGCCCCGGATGGCCGAGGCCACGTGGACGGCTTCCGTCATCTGCTCGACGTCGGCGCCCTTCTCGAGGCACGCTCTCGTGTACGCGTCGATGCAGTAAGGGCACTGGACGGCGTGCGCCACCCCCAGCGCGATGAGCGCCTTCTCGCGCTCACCGAGCGCGCCCTCGGCGAACACCGCGTTGTACCAGGCGAAGAATTTCTCGGCGAGCTCCGGGTTCCCCTGGGCGATGGTCCCGAACTTCCCGAGGTGCTCGGGCGCGTAGTAGCTCTCCATCGATTGTCCCTCACGGCCTGCTCGCCACTCCGCGGTCGAGCGGGTGGGCGCCGGCCTCGGTCATTGAGATGCTGGCGGTGCGTGCGCCGACTCCGCGTCGACGGCCGGCGCGTCAGGATTCTCGCTCCGACTCGGCCGGTGGCCGCCAGGACGGGGGCGCCAGGCGGCGCCGTCCGTCGCTGGCCAGCCTGACTCCCGGGTCGCTCGGGTCGAGCTCCCGGTCCCACAGCTTACAGGTGACCTGCTTGTGCCGTTGGTCGAGACCCTCGCAGTAGTTCGTGAACTCGCAGCGACGGACGAGATGGCCGTAGCCGAGGCGGACCTTTCGGAACCAGTCCGGGTCGGCGAGGGTCTGGCGCGCGGCGGCCACGATGTCCGCCTCCTCACGGACGAGGATCCCCTCCGCCTGGTCGAAGGTCGAGACCCCGCCGCTCGTGACGACTGGGACCCGGTACCCCGATGCCCTGAGACGCGCCCGGATGGCGGCCGCCAGTGGCACGTTTCGGCCGAACGGACCGCGCGCGTCCGAGATGACGGTGGGCATGCATTCGTATCCCGATTCCCCGGTGTAGGGGTAGACCGCCTCCCCGATCTTGGGCTGCCGCGCATCCTCGAAGCGACCGCCCTTCGACACCGAGAGGTAGTCGGCGCCGCCTTCCGCGAAGCGAAGCCCGAACCAGACCGCGTCGTGGACGTCGTTGCCGCCCGCCACGACGTCGTGGCCCAGGTAGCGGATCCCCACCACGTAGTCGGCGCCGACGCGGCTCCGGACCGTGTGGAGCACCTCGAGGGGCAGCCGGGCCCGCTCCGGACGCGCCCCGCCGTAGCCGTCCGTCCGGCGATTCATTCGCGAGAGGAACGAGGCCATCGTGTACGCGTGGGCGTAGTGGAGCTCGACGCCGTCGAAGCCCGCCTCTCGCGCTCGCTCGGCGGCGTCGGCGAACAGGCCGGGCAGAACCCGTGGCAGGTCGCGCACGTGCGGCAGGTGCAGGTCGCCGATCCGCTCGCGGTATCCGTAGTCGAGCGATTCCAGCTCGCGCGCGGTGAGAACGGCCTCGACGAGGGCGCGATCGGCCTCGGCCAGTCGGGCGCGCACCAGGGCGTCCGGCGCCGCGCTCACGTCGTGCCAGTGCGCCTCGCCGAGCGCCTCGGCCAGGCGCCCCCGGAGATCGCTCCCGATCTCGAGGTAGCGCGTGAAATACGTCCTCGGCTCCGGCCGGCGCCGGACCGCGATGAAGTCGAGGATCTGGATGAAGAGGCGCGTGTGCCCCTCGCTTCGCTCCCGCACGGCCTCGACCAGGCGGCGGAGCCCCGGAACGAAGCGGTCGCTCCCGATGCGGAGGAGCGGTCCGCTCGGTACGTCGCGGATGCCCGTTGCCTCCACCACCAGCACGCCGGGCTGTCCCTCGGCGAAGCGGGCGTACCACTCGAGCACCTCGGGCGTGACGTGTCCGTCCTCGGTCGCCCGCCAGGGGACCATGGCCGGCACCCAGGTGCGGTCGGCCGCCTCGCAGCGGGGGCCCAGGCGGATCGGCGAGAACCAACGCGCCTGCCGAGCCTCCTCGCGGGTCGGCCACCGCGCCGGGAGGAGCGGGTGTCGGACACGGAGCCGGGACGGCGGCGCGACGGCCACGGGGTCAGCTTACCCCGGGGCCGGACCGGGCAGCCACTCGCGCGCATCGGTTGGTTGACCACGAAACGGCGCGGGTGCTACGGTGCGGCCTGTGCGCGTGAAATCGGCCCGCAGGGGACCACGGCCCGCGCGCTCCGACCGAGGCCGCCGCGGGCCGCGACGCTGGCCGGCCCTGATGGCCGGGGTCGCCGCGATTCTGACGGCCACCCTGGCCGGGGGCTGCGGACTCGGCATGAGCGCGAAGCCGGGGGACGAGACGAAGGCGCCGCCCGATTCCCCCGTCGCCGTTCGCCAGGAAATGGATCTCCTCCGAGCCGATCTCGCCGAGATCCGCACGCGCGTGGAGGGGGTGCAGCGTGCCAACACCGAGCACGCGGACCGCGTCGCGAAGGAGACCCGTGCGGAGTTCGATGCCGTCCAGAAGGCGATGGAGGCATCGTCTCGACACGACCTCCAGCGCCAGGTCGAGGTGCTCGACGCCCAATCCCGGCGCATCGACCTCTTGGAGCGCCGCACCGCCGAGCTGGGTCAGGCGCTGCGCCGAGTCGAGCTGAGCTTGACCGGACTCGAGAACCAGCTGACCCGGGTTCTCGACTCCGCGGCCACGCCGTCGCCGGCGGCCCGGGGTGGCGCGCCCGCGCGACCTCCGGCCGCGTCAGCAGGGCCGCGTGCCGTCGAAGAGCCCTCGCCGGCGGCGCCCCCGCCGGAAAGTTCCATGTCCGGCGCCGCGGCAGGGGCCGGTCTCACGCCGCCCGCGATGCTCGGGCCTTCGCGGAACGCCAAGAGTCCGGCGGCGCCGGCGTTGCCGAAGGCGGAACCCTCGGGCCAGCCACGCGCGGACGCCGCGCCGACGGCGACGCCGCGGACCGACGCGCCTCGCGAGGCGAAAGCCGCGCCGCCGGGCCGACCGGCGCCGGACGACGTCGCGCGGGTGGCGAAGGCGGCTCCGCCCGCCGAGGCCAAGCCGACCGCCCCGGAGCCCTCGGCGGGAGCGACGCCGCCGCGCTCCGTCAAGCCCAGCGCGTCCGCGGCGGGGCCCGCGACGGGCTCACCGTCCGCTCGCGGCCTCTTCGACCGCGCGATGGAGAGCTGGAACAAGGGAGAGCACGGGCAGGCCGTGCTCGACTTCGAGGAGCTCGTCCAGAAGTTCCCGTCGGACCCGCTCGCGGCGTCGGCCCAGTTCCGGATCGGTGAGGCGTACTATGCCGCGCGCGACTTTGAGCGCGCAGCGCTAGAGTATCGGAAGGCCGTCGAGCTCGCCCCGAAGAGCAAGGACACGCCCCAGGCTCTCCTCCGCCTCGGCCTCGCGTATCGCGCCCAGAAGCGGGAGTCCGACGCGCGGCAGGTCTGGAACCAGCTCGTCCGCGATTTCCCGGAGAGCGACGCCACCGAGGAGGCGCGCCGCGCCTTGCGTGGGCGCTGACCGTCTGGCCGAGACGCGTCAACCAGGTCCTCGACCAGTTCAATGGAGTCGGCTGACGACGTTCGAGCGAGTCTCGCCGTGGCCTCCCTCGGTGACCTTCGCCCGCACGAGGCCACGGCCCCGGAGGGGGAGTCCCAGGTGGCGGACCTCCTCGGGGCGGCGCGCGTCCTGTCGTGGCCGCTCGTCGTCGATGCCGCGTCCGGGCTGATTCTCGACGGCAGCCACCGCGCCGTCGTCCTCGCGCGCGACTTCGGCGCGCGCTTCGCCGTGGTCCAGCGGGTGGTCCTCGACGCTCCCGACGTGCGGATCGAGACCTGGTGCCGGGTGATCGAGGACGTGCCAGGGCCGGCGTTCGACGAGGCGCGCCGGGCGCTCGGACTCGAGGCGGGCGCGCACGGGGGGCTCCGCTGTCACTACGGCGGCCGCGTCTACGCCCGGGCCGGGTCGGCTTCACCGGAGGCGTACCACCTGCTGGGCGAGCTGGAGCGGCTGCTCGCGTCGAACGGCCGCCCGCGCCGGGCGCGGGTCGTCGAGGATGAGGCGGCCGCGCCATGGCTGGACGCGGCGGGCGCGGTCGTGCTGCGCCCGCCCGTGCTGGACAAGGCCGCCTTGCGGGAGCGGGCCCTCGGCGCGCTCCTGCCGCCCAAGTCGACGCGCTTTCTCCTGCCATACCGCGTGCTCGGGCTTCACGTCCCCCTGGCGACCCTCGGCGGTCCGCCGGCCGCGCTCGTCGCCCAGCTGGAGCGTGAGCGGGCGCAGCCGCTCGTGTGTCTCGGCGACGGGCTCGCCGTCGATCGGCGCTATCCCGAGCGGCTCTGGCAGTTCGCCGACCACCGCATCCCTGATCGGCTCTTCGCCGACGAGGCGGGACGCCGCGCGTACAAGGACGCGCTCGCGCGGGCGGCCGTCGCGACCGCCTCCGAGCCCCGCCAACCTCGCCCACGCTCCCCACGCTGAAGGAGGCTCCCGTGGCCCAGACCAAGTTCCTGCTCGACGAGAAGGACCTGCCGAGTCGCTGGTACAACATCCAGGCGGACCTGCCCGCGCCGCTCCCGCCGGTGATCCACCCGGGCACGCTCCAGCCGATCGGGCCCCAGGACCTGGCGCCCCTGTTCCCGATGGAGATCATCAAGCAGGAGGTCAGCCAGGAGCGCTGGATCGACATCCCCGAGCCCGTGCGCGACGTCTACCGGCTCTGGCGGCCGACGCCGCTCTACCGCGCCCATAGGCTCGAGAAGGCGCTCGGCACGCCCGCGCGGATCTACTACAAGTGGGAGGGCGTCTCCCCGGCGGGCAGCCACAAGCCGAACACCGCGGTCGCCCAGGCCTACTACAACCACCAGGAGGGCGTCCGGCGGATCACGACGGAGACGGGCGCGGGGCAGTGGGGCTCGGCCCTCTCCTTCGCGTGCCAGCTGTTCGGCATCGAGTGCAAGGTCTACATGGTCCGCGTCTCTTACGATCAGAAGCCGTACCGCCGGATCATGATGGAGGCCTGGGGCGGCAAGGTGGTGGCGAGCCCGTCGCCGGACACGGCTGCCGGCCGCGCGGTGCTCGCAAAGGACCCCCAGTCGCCGGGGAGCCTCGGCATCGCGATCTCGGAGGCGGTGGAGGACGCCGCCCAGCGCGACGACACGAAATACTCGCTCGGCTCGGTGCTGAACCACGTGCTGACTCACCAGACGGTCATCGGGCTCGAGGCGCAGCGCCAGCTCGAGATGGCCGGCGACCGCCCGGACATCCTCGTCGGTTGCATCGGAGGCGGCTCGAACTTCGGCGGCTTCACGTTCCCGTTCCTCCAGGACAAGCTCAGTGGAAAGCGGAAGAATCTCCGCGTCATCGCCGTCGAGCCCCAGGCGGCGCCCAGCCTCACCCGGGGGGAGTACGTCTACGACTTCGGTGACACCGGGCAGATGACGCCGCTGGTCAAGATGTACACGCTCGGTCACTCCTTCATCCCGGCGCCGATCCACGCCGGCGGGCTCCGGTATCACGGGATGGCGCCCCTCGTCTGCGCCCTCTACGACGGGAAGGTGATCGAGGCGGTGGCGGTCCACCAGAACCCGACCTTCGAGGCGGCGCTCACGTTCGCCCGGACCGAGGGCGTGCTGCCGGCGCCCGAGGCCGCCCACGCCATCCGCGTCGTCATCGACGAGGCGCTGCGCTGCAAGGCCTCCGGGGAGCGGAAGGTGATCGCGTTCAACCTGTGCGGTCACGGCCACTTCGACCTGTCGGCGTACGAGCGCCACATGGCGGGCAAGCTCGAGGACTTCGAGTACCCGGCGGAGAAGGTGAAGGCGGCGCTGGCCGGGCTGCCGAAGGTCAAGGTGTGAGATCCGCGTAGTCCGGGGTCGGCTCCTGGTGTAGGTTCGAGTCCCCGCCTCACGGGGACCTGGCCGCTCGGACTGGAGGCAGCATGCTGACCGATATGCTGTGGCGGCCATCACCCTCGCGGTCTTCAGCGCCCCGCTGGCTGTCGAGCCTCAGTCGCCCCCGAAGCCAGGCCGGCTTGGCCTCCTCTACGACAGCACCCCGGCATTCGCCCCGGACACCGACTTCATCGATGGCGCCATCGCGGAAGGGCTGCGCAATCAGGGCTACGTCGTGGGCCAGAACCTCGTGGTCGAGTTCCGGAGCGCACTGACCAGGCAGGATCGCTATCCTACTCTGGCGGCCGAGCTGGTCAGGGCGGGCGTCGATGTCATCGTCACGGGAACCGAGCCTGGGGTGAGGGCGGCCCGGGACGCGAGCCGCACGATCCCGATCGTGATGGCCGGTGCCTCCATCGACCCCGTGGCTGCGGGCCTCATCGCCAGCCTGGCGCCCGGGTGGCAACATCACCGGCGTTACTTTGGGGGACCTCGCCGCCAAGCGCCTGGAACTGCTCGAGAGACGCTTCCGGGGCTCCGGTCGGTCGCCGCCGTCCACGGGGATCCCAATGTCCCGTTCGTCGCCCAGTGGCTCCACGCCACCGAGGCGGCGGCCCGCCGGCTCGGGTTGACCCTCCATCCTGTTCTGTTCCTTGGCCAGGATGCTGGGCACTGGGACCAGGTGTTCGCTAGCGTGGCGCGACGTCCGGTCGGCGCGGTCACGATCCACGAGGCCCCCCGCTTCGAGATGCACCATCAGGTCTTGGCGGACCTGGCGTTGAAGCATCGACTCCCGATGGTCTTCACCTTCCGGAACCAGGCCGAGGCGGGAGGCTTGATGGCCTACTCGGCCGATGAACCGGAGATCTGGCGCCGCGCAGGCAACCTCGTGGCTAGGATCCTCAAGGGCGCTCGACCGGCGGATCTCCCTGTCGAGGAGCCGACCCTATACCAGTTCGCGGTCAACCTCCGGACCGCGAAGGCCCTCGGGCTCACGATCCCGCCGTCGGTGCTCGCCCGAGCGACCGAGCTCATCCAGTGACGGGGCGAACCGATCTGGCTGTTCTAGCCTCATGAAAACCGTCACAATCACCGAGGCGAAGAACCAGATCAGCGCCCTGATCGATCTGGTGCGGCACGGCGAGACCGTGGTGATCACGGACCGTGGGCGTCTCGTGGCGCGCCTCGAGTCGGTCGGGACGGACCCTTCGGCGGACCCGGCTGGCCGGCTTGCCCGCCTGGAGCGTCGCGGGCTGCTCAAGCGCGCGGCGGCGTCGCCCTCCAAGGCACTGCGGCCATTGTCCCGGACGCGCAGGGCCACGGGTGCTCTCGACCTCCTGCTCGAGGAGCGACGATCGGGGCGGTGAGGTTCTGGGGCAACTCCGCGGTCGTGCCGCTCCTGGCCACAGACCGGTCGGCGCCGTGGTCGACCGGGACCGGGGTGGCGCGGACGAGATCGGAGCGTCACAGCCCACCCTGCCTCGGTGGCCCTTGACGACCGCTCCTTGATGCCATATACATATGGCATGACCAAGGTGACCCGGACGACGGTGTACCTCGACCGCGCCGACTACGAGCGGCTCAAGGTCATGGCCCGGGCGCGCCGCCGGCCGCCGGCCGCGCTGATCCGCGAGGCGGTGGCGGAGTACGCGCGCCGGCACGGCGGGCGCCGCCTTCCGAAGAGCGTGGGGGTCGGGCGGAGCGGGCGAGGGGACCTGAGCGAGCGGGCGGAGGAGCTGTTGGCGGGGATGGGCCGCTCCTCGTGATCGTCGCCGACACGGGTGCGGTGCTCGCCCTGATCGATGCCGACGACGGTCATCACGAGACCCTCACCGCCGCGTTCCGCGAGGACCCCTCGTCCTGGGTCGTGCCCTGGGCCGTCTTGCCCGAGGTGGACTACCTCTTGGGGGCGCACCTGGGCTCGCGTGCCCAGGACGCGTTCCTCTCCGACCTGGGTCGCGGGGAATGGGTGGTGGACTGGGGCGGAGAGGCGGACCTCCGGCGGGCGAACGAGATCGCGACACGCTACCGGACGCTGCGTCTCGGGCTGGTCGACGCCGCGGTCATCGCAGCGGCCGAGCGGCTGCGGGCTTCGGCGATCGCCACGCTGGATCTCCGGCACTTCGGCGCCGTCGCGATCCGGGGGCGCCCGCGTCTGATCCCACGCGATCTCTGAGCAGGGCATGGACTTCCGGCTGAGCGCCGAGCAGGAGGAGTTCCGGCGGGCGGTCGCCCGCTTCGTGGACGCCGAGGTCGCGCCGGCTGCCCGCGCGATCGACGAAGCGGGCGAGTTCCCGCGGGCGCTGTTCCGGCGCCTCGCCGAGCAAGGGTACCTGGCGCTCCGCTACCCGGAAGCCTACGGCGGGTCGGACGCGGACTTCGTGACCTACTGCCTGTTCGCCGAGGAGCTGGCCCGGGGCTCCATGTCCCTCGCGGCGCTCGCCGCGATGCAGAGCCTGATGGGCACCCACTTCGTCTGGAAGTACGGGAGCGAGGACCTTCGCCAGCGCTACCTCGTCCCGGCGCTCCGCGGCGAGAAGGTCGCCACGTTCGCCCTCACCGAGCCGAACGCGGGCTCGGACATCGGCAACGTGGCCACGTCGGCCGAGCGCGTCGAGGGGGGCTGGCGCCTCAAGGGCACCAAGACGTGGGTCACCAACGCGCCCGTCGCCGACATGCTGACCGTCTGCGCCAAGACGTCCCGCGAGCGGGGGATGAAGCACATCGCCCTGTTCCTGGTCGACCGGCAGTTCCCCGGCGTGACCCTGGGGAAGCGGATCGACAAGCTCGGGGTCCGGGCGTCGGCGACGGGGGAGATCATCCTGGACGACGTGCTGGTCCCCGACGAGCACCTCCTGGGCGGCGAGACCGGCGGCGTCGAGAAGGTCGGCGGGATCCTCTCCGAGATCCGGGTGATGACCGGGGCCCTGTCGGTGGGGCTCGGCCGGGCCGCGTACGAGGCGGCGCTTCGGTACTCGAAGGAGCGCGTGACGTTCGGCAAGCCCATCGGAGAGCACCAGGCGGTGACCTTCAAGCTCGCCGACATGCTGACGCAGCTTCACGCGGCGAGCCTCCTCGTCTATCACGCCGCGTGGTGCGTCGATCAGGGCAGGCCGGTCACCCGGGAGGCGGCGATGACCAAGCTCTTCGCCTCCGAGGCCGCGAACCGGATCTGCGACGAGGCCTCGCGGATCTTCGCGTCCTACTCCTTCGCGACCGAGTACCCCGTCGAGCGCTACTTCCGGGACGCCCGCTTCCTCCTCTGGGGCGGGGGGACGAGCGAGATCCTGCGCGTCATCATCGGGCGCGACCTGGACCGCCCGCCGTCACTCGGATAGCCCGATGCGACTCGAGGGGCGGGTGGCGCTGATCACGGGGGCGGGAGGCGGGATCGGGGAGGCGACCGCCCGTCGGTTCGCGCGCGAGGGCGCGACCGTCGTGGTCAACGACGTGGACGTGGAGCTGGCACGAGGCGTGGTCGCCGACCTCCAGAAAAGCGGGGCGCGGGCGCTGTCCATCGCCGCCGACGTGACGAAGCGAGCCGACGTCGAGGCCATGGTGCACCGCATCGTCGGGGAGTTCGGCCGGCTCGACGTGCTGGTGAACAACGCGGGGATCAACCTCGACGCGATGAGCCACAAGATGACCGAGGAGCAGTGGGATCAGGTCCTCACGGTCAACCTCAAGGGCACCTTCCTCTGTGCCCAGGCCGCCCTGGTGCGGATGCGCGAGCGCGGCTGGGGCCGCGTCATCAACACGTCGTCGATCGGGGCGTTCGGGAACATCGGCCAGGCCAACTACGCGGCCTCGAAGGCCGGGGTCATCGGGCTCACACGCACGCTCGCGCTGGAGTACGCGAAGTTCGGAGTGACCGTGAACTGCGTCGCGCCCGGGCCGGTCATGACGCGGATGCTGGCGAGCGTCCCGGAGGCGATCCGCGAGAAGATCGTCGCGAGGGTGCCGACGGGGCGCATCGCCCGGCCGGAGGAGATCGCCGGCGTGCACGTGTTCCTCGCCTCGGAGGACGCGGCCTACATCACGGGTCAGGTGCTCGTCGTCGACGGCGGCATGACCGTCGGCGCCTAACCGGCCCGATGTCCGGCGACTCGACGGCGGCCCTCTTCGAGGCGATCCGGGCCGGCGATCTCGCCGCGGTGACGGCGCTCCTGGACCGCGACCCCACGCTCGCCCGGGCGCGAGGCGGGGGCGGCGAGGCCCCCACCCTCCTGGCCTGCTATCGCCGCCTGCCGGCCGTCCTCGGCATCCTGCGGGCCCGCGGCGCCGTGCTCGACGCGTTCGAGGCCGCCGCTGCCGGCGACGTGACCAGGCTCGCCAGTCTGCTGGCCGAGACGCCGGCCCTCGTGTCGGCCCACGCCGCGGACGGCTGGACGCCGCTCCACCTCGCGGCGCACTTCGGTGAGGATCGTGCCGTCTCCCTGCTGCTCGAGCTCGGCGCGGACCCGCGCGCCCGCTCCCGGAACTCGCTCGACAACACGCCGCTCCACGCGGGGCTCGCCGGCACCGCCGGGCTCGACGTGGTGGAGCGCCTGCTCGCCGCGGGGGCGGAGGTCGATGCCCCGGCCGGCGGCGGATTCACCCCGCTCCACCTCGCGGCCGGCCGGGGCGAGCTTCCCCTGGTGACCCGGCTCCTCCTCCGGGGCGCGGAGGCGTCGAGACGGACGGCCGACGGCCAGACCCCGGCCGACGTCGCCCGGGCGCGCGGTCACGAGCCGGTGGCACGCTTCCTCGAGACCTGGTGGGGCGAGCGCGCCCGGATCGTGGCCCGGCGGGAGCGTCGGCTCTCGCCGTGGACCACGCTGGTCGAGAAGGACGTCGAGTTCACGCCGGGCCGGGGGCCGGACACCTATCACGCCTTCGGACCGTTCGACTGGGTGGTCGCGGCGGCCCGGATGCCCGACGGGCGCGTCGCGATCGTCCGGCAGTTCCGGCCCGCCGTTGAGCAGTACACGTGGGAGCTGCCTTCCGGCCTGATGGAGCTGGGCGAGGATCCGGAGACCGCGTGCCGGCGAGAGCTGCTCGAGGAAGCCGGCCTCCGGGCGGAGCGCCTCACCTACCTGGGCGGTCTCCGGCCGGACACGGGTCGCCTCGAGCTGGTTCAGCACATGTTCCGCGTCGAGGCTTCCCGGCCGCTGCCCGAGTTCGTGCCGGAGCCGGGTGTGGCCGTCGAGTACGTGACGCCCGCCGCGGTCCTTGCCCTGATCCGCACCGGTGCCTTTTGTCAGCTGCACCACATCGCGGCCTTCTATCTGGCTGGGCTTGCTCCGGCACCCTGACCCTGAGGCCGACCCGAGCCTGCGGTCCCGATAGGGTGCATCGCCTGGACCCGAGGAGGTACGCAGCCTTCATCGCGGGTGAGGTGCGCGTGGTCGACGGCCCGCATGGTCCCGTCGGGATCTGACCCGCCGGCGATGCGCCGCCCGCGCCGGAGCCGGTCTCAGCCGAGGAACCGCCCCTTGACGAAGGCGAAAACGAAGAGCAGAAGGAGGCCCAGCGACACGAGCCGCAGCGCCTCGCCCAGTGTTCCGCGGGGCCCGATCAACCCCGCTACGGCGAAGACCGGTGTCACCGCCAGGAACTCCCGCCCAATGCTCACCGGAGCAAAGAGCACCCCGACGGCCAGCGCTAAGCTCGCGTAGACTCCGGGGACCGCACCGAGGCGACGGAACACTTGTACCGTGAGGGCGACGAACACCACCGGCAGCAGGATTCGCATTGAATCGAGCAGGTGCGTATAGGTGTGGACGCGCACCAGCCGCGTCATGAGCCAGTACGTTTCGCGCCAGTACTTCGCCACCGTCCAATGAAACTCGACCCGCCAGCCGACGACATGGGCCGTCCAGAACACGAGGGGATCGCCGAATGCGACCCAGAGGTAGGCCATGTAGGCGCCCAGGCCGGCCGCAGGCAAGAAGACGGCGATGACGTCGCGCGGACCGAGGTGCCGGCCCCTCCGGCGGTCTTGCCAGAGGCCCCAGGCCAGTGCGGGCGCGAGGAGGACTCCCATCGGACGGGTGGTCGCCGCCAGGCCGCCCCAGAGTCCCGCGGCCAATCGCTGCCCGCGCGAGCTCGCGTCGAGCGCCAGCGTTGAGAGCAGGAAGAATAGCGGCTCGGCATAGATCGAGTGGAGGAAGAACGAGAACGGATAGACGAGCAGCCACAGCACCGCCCGCTCCGCCGGGGCTGAGCCGGCCTCCGCTCGAACCCAACGCCAGAGCGCCAGGAAGGCACCGAGCGCCGCCAGGTTGGCGACGAGGAGCCCGGCCACAACGAGGTTGCCGGTGACCATTCCCACGCCCTTGATCAGCAGGGGCAGCAGAGGGAAGAAGGCCACGTTCGACTGGCCGTGCGGGTCGAACCAATAGCCTCGCTCCGCGACCGACAGGTACCACGCCGCGTCCCACCGGACCCAGGCGGCCAGCGACAGGTTCTTTCCGAGGAAGGCTTCGACCCGCGGCACGCCGTCGGGCGGCATTCGGATGGCGATCGCGCCCACCACGTAGAGCAAGAGCCGCGTCAGCAGGACGGCGGCGAGGATCCCGGCCAGCGACCGCTGGTCCTGGTCCGACAGAACCCACAGCCGGGAGCGGGAGACGGCTTCCGGACCTCCGGCCGCGACGTGCAAGCTCGGCTTCATGGGGGGCGGATACTAGCACGGGCCGTCGTCCCGCTCCAAGCGGAAGCGCCCCGATGGCCCGACCCGGAGGGCAAGCCCGGAGTGGCGCGGACGTCGCGGGGATGCGGGCCCTGGGGTAAGGTGGAAGCTGGGCGCCGGGAGTGGCGCCGGAGGAGCGCGCGACATGCGAAGAGTGGCTCTGGTCGGAGCTGGCATGGCGCGCTTCGGCGTGCGCAAGGCGACGTACCGAGACCTCATCTGGGAGGCCGGGAAGGCCTGCTTTGACTCGGTGCCCGGCGTGCGACCGGCCGACCTCGAGGGCATCGTGGTGGGCTCGGTCATGCCGGAGCGCACAGTCTTCCAGAGTCACATCTCCTCGCTCGCCGCCGAGGCGCTCGGCATCAGGCCCAGCCGGCTGTCGGCCCGGACCGAGCACATGTGCGCCTCGGGGACGGTGGGGCTCCGGTACGCCTACGCGTTCATCGCGGCCGGTCTCGCGGATCTGGTCATGGTCCTGGGCGTCGAGAAGCTCAACGTGCCGACCGCTGACGAGGCTATCCTCAACATGGGCACGGGCGTCGACCGCGAGTGGGAGGCGGCTCACGGGCTCACGGCGCCTCCGTGCTTCGCCCTCGCGGCCCAGGCCCACATGGCGCGCCACGGCACGACCGAGGAGCAGATGGCGCTCGTCAGCGTGAAGAACCACAATCACGCGGCCCGGAATCCCTACGCGCACTTCCAGAAGGGCGCGACCCTGGACCAGGTCTTGTGCTCTCGCATGATCGCGACCCCGTTCCGCCTGTTCATGTGCTCGCCCATCACGGACGGCGCCGCGGCCGTCATCGTTGCGAGCGAGGAGCGCGCCCGCGAGCTGACCGATCGGCCGGTATGGATCCGGGGCACGGGCCAGGCGCTCGACGGTTTCACCCTGTCCTCCCTCCCGGAGGACTACGCCAGCTGGCCGGCCCTCCGGCGGGCGGGCGAGCAGGCATACCGTATGGCCGGTGTCGCGCCCGGCGACGTGGACCTCGCGGAGGTGCACGACTGCTTCGCGATCGCGGAGATCATCGCGTACGAGGAGCTCGGCTTCTGCGCCAAGGGGGAGGGCGGCCGCTTCGTCGAGCAGGGCCTGTCCGACTACGGCGGGAAGGTGGTGGTCAACCCCCGCGGCGGGCTCATCGGCTGCGGCCACCCGCTCGGCGCCACCGGGATCGCCCAGGCCTCAGAGGCGTTCTGGCAGCTCCGCGGGGAGGCCGGCCCGCGCCAGGTACCCGACGCGCGCTTGGCCCTCACCCACAACAACTCGGGGATGGGCGAGCACGTTGTCATGGTGTACGGGCGCGACTCCGGCTGAAGCCGGAGCGAAGTCAGGCGGGGAGAGGGCCCGGAGTCGACGGGCGCGGACCGCCCCGCCGTCGTCGGCGCCGCCGCCGGCGGCCGTGCCCCGGGGCCGCCGCCACCACCGGCAACGCGCGGTTGCCGTCCACCTCGGGTATGTCGAGGTCGACCTCCGGACGGCCGAGGAAGTCTGGCTGGCGATCGTCGTCGATCTCGTCCACCGCGTCGGCTCCGCCCCCCGTCCCGCTCTCGGTTCGGGGGGGCGGCGGGTCGCTCCGCGCGTCGTCCGGGGGCGGCCCGCCGTCCTCGGCCAGCGTGATCGTGCCGGACGGGCTCACGAGAAGCTCGCGGATCCGCCGGAGCCGCGTGACGAGCCGGGGCGATCCCGGCGGTCGCTGGAACCCCCGGGACTTCAACGCGTTCGCGACGGCATCGATGCTGACGCTCCGCTTGGGCGAGGCCTCGACCAGGCCACGGACGACGGACACGAGCTCGTCGTGGGGCGCGGTGGTGTGCGGCGCCTCGGCTGGAGTCCGGTGGGCGTGCGAGCTCACCGGCCTCCGCCGGCCGCCCGAGCGAGGCCCGTGTGGGCCGCTGGGGCCTGGATGACGGGAGGGCTCCCGCGAATCCGCCGGTCGGCGATCGCCCGCGGAGGTGTGCGGCGGGCCGCTGGGGCCGCGTCCTCGACGCCGGCGCCGGCGCCGCGACCCCGACGCGCTGATGGCCGGCGGTCGGCTCACCGCCTCGACCGCGGCCTCCCCGCCCTGCTCCTTCAGCCGGCGATACGACAGGCGGCGGAACTCGATGCCCAGGCTCGCGGCGACGTCACCCACGGCGTCGAACGCGCGGTCGTCGGATACGATCTCGATCAGGTCTCCGGGGCGGGCGGCCGCCAGCCAGATCCCGGCCGCCACGGCGATGCGGAGGTCGCTCCAGTCCCGGACGCCCGTCGAGGGGGCGCTGTGCACGAGGTGAGCTCCGCGCGCGGCGAGCAGCCGCGCCGCCTCGTGACCGACCACCCGCCAGTTGGCCACGGCCACCAGCTCGGTGCGGCGATCCCAGGGATCGACCCCGAGATGATCGATGACATCCGAGAGATGCTGGGCGCGGCTCGTGTTCTCGACGTCCAGGAAGATCGCGCGCCGTCCGGGGGGGCGTGGACGCTCGGGCTCGGGCGGCGGGACCCGCGCGGCGAAGGTGCTCTCGACGACGGAGACCGGGAGGGGGAACGGCTCGGGCTCGTCGGTGACGACCGGGACGACGGGCTCGGGGGCCGGCTTTTCGACGACGGGGCGCTTGGGCCGGTCAGAGGCCTTCCGTCCGCCTCGACCGGTCGGCGCCGGACGGGAGGCGCTTCCTCGCGTCTTCCGTCGGCTGCCGTCGCGGTTCGAGCTGGTCGTCACGGTCGCCTCAGTGTAACGCATCATGACCGGTTCCCGCGCGCGGTGAGGAGGGGCCAGAGCCCGTCCGGCCGGCAGGTCCCCGGAGCCCGGCGACCGCCAGGTCTGAGACCCGGCTGATATACTCCCGCAGGTGAACAGCGGGGAGACGCCTCCGGTGGGACATCCGCTCCAGCTCGTGCATCCGGTGCTACCGCCCGGAGCGCGCCTCTGGGGCGCCGGGCGGCCGAGCTATCCCGACGAGCCGCCCCAGGCCCGCGCGGTGGACGAGGGGGTCCGCGCCTGGCGAGAGTCGGGGGTCGACCTCGTCCTGAGCCTGATCGAGGACTGGGAGGTGCCGCGGCGCGCTCCGGGCCTCTTCGAGGCGCTGGCGCAACACGGGATCGACGTGCGGCGCTATCCCATCGCGGACTTCGGAGTCCCGCGCGAGGCGCCGGGGTTCGACCGCCTCCTGCGCGAGGCTGGCGAGCGACTCGCGGCGGGCGACGGTATCCTGGTCCACTGCAACGCCGGCCTCGGCCGGACCGCCGTGGTGCTCGCCTCCATCCTGAAGACCCACGGGTTGGTCGCCGACCCGGTGACGGAGCTCCGACGAATCTACCGGCCGACCGCGATGACGGAGCCCGTGCAGGAGGCGTTTGTCCGGCGCCTCGCCACGCCCTGATGCCCCGGGCGAGGCCCAGCCTCGTCCTCCTGCCAATCCTCCTCGCCGTGGCGGTCCTCGGTCTCAGCGCCTGCGCTGCCGGCCGGGGGAATCGGCCCACGGAGTCGGAAGGCGGAGAGGCCATCTATGTGGTCAGCAACGGCTGGCACACCGGCGTTGTGGTCGAAGGCGGGCGAATCCCGTCCGCGCGATGGCCCCAGCGGGACGCCCTCGGTGGCCGCCGATATGTCGAGGTCGGGTGGGGCGACCGTGACGCCTACCTGGCCGACAGACTCACCACTCGCCTGGCACTGCGAGCGGCCTTCGCCTCACGGGGCAGCGTGCTCCTTGTCGCGGGCTTCGACGAGCCGGTCCCCGAGCGGTTCCGCGGGATCGACGTCGTCGAGCTCGGGATCTCGGCCGACGCCCTCGACGGGCTCAGCGCGTTCATCGAGGCAAGCCATGCCCCGGATGACGCCGGAGAGCCGGTCCCGCTGGCGCCCGGGTGGGGTCCCTCGTGGACCTTCTACGTCGCGCGCGGCCGCTTCCACATCCTGAACACCTGCAACTCGTGGACGGCTCGCGCGCTCCGGGCGGCCGGGCTCCCGCTGAGGCCCGCGCTGACGCTCACGGCGTACCATCTCATGCAGCAGGTGCGTCCCCTGGGGCGACGCGTGCTCACGGGGCCGGCCTGACGCGCGGAGAGGGCCGCGGCCGGTGATAGACTGCCCGCCAGGGGCACTCCTGCTGATGAGTCAGCCGTCCGCCGCGTCGCCCGGCCGCGAGGCCCGGCTCCCGTACGCCCGTGTGGTGGATCCCTTCCCTCTCGAGTCGGCCGAGCACAACAAGCTCCACGGCTTCTATGAGCGCCTCGCGGAGGGGCATCTGGCCACGACCCGCTGCCGGGGCTGCGGCCGGGTCGATTGGCCGCCGCGAGGGTTCTGCCCCGCCTGCACTTCCGACGAGTTCGACTGGGTGGACCTTCCGCCCGAGGGACGGCTCCACGGGTTCAGCGTGCAGGAGACCGGCGTACCGGCGGGTTTCGCAAAGCCGCTCGTGTTCGCGATCGTGGAGGTCGGGGGGCTCCGGGTGTTCGCGCCGATCACCGGCGTCGCGGATGTGGCCGGTCTCGCGGTCGGCGCCCGCGTCCGGCTCGCGCCGGTCCGGGTTGCGGACGACCCGCAGGGGCAGCCGCGCTACCTGCCGGCCTTCACGCCGGCGCCGGGCGCGCGATGACGGACCGGCCGCTCAAGGTGCTGATCGCGAAACCCGGCCTTGACGGGCACGACCGCGGCGCCAAGGTCGTGGCACACGCTCTCCGCGACGCTGGGATCGAGGTGGTGTACTCGGGGCTCAAGCGGACTCCCGACGAGCTGGTCGCCGAGGCCGTCCAGGAGGACGTCGACGTCATCGGCCTGTCGGTGCTCTCGGGGGCCCACCTCACGCTGTCGGGGCGGCTCCTCGAGCGACTCAGGGCGGCGGGGGCCGGTGACGTCGCGGTCGTGGTCGGGGGGACGATCCCCGCGCGCGATGCCGTGGCGCTCCGGGCGATGGGCGTGCACGCCGTTTTCCCGATGGGCACGGCGCTGCCCGAGATCGTATCCTTCTTCCGGACGTTCCGGCGGACGGACGCCTAGGACGGGCAGGGGCACATCGGATGGCCGAGCCGCGGGGAGAGAAGAAGCTCCGGGACGTGACGTACCTCGACGGGATCGACGTGAAGCCCGTCTACGGACCCGCCGACGTGGCCGGCCTCGACTACGGGCGCGACCTCGGCGACCCCGGTGAGTACCCGTTCACGCGCGGGATCCACCCGCATATGTACCGCTCCCGCGTGTGGACGATGCGCCAGTACGTCGGCTTCGGGACGCCGGCGGAGACGAACGCGCGATTCAAGTACCTGATGGCCCACGGCCAGGACGCGCTCAACGTCGCCTTCGACCTGCCGACGCAGCTCGGGCTCGACTCCGACGACCCGCGCGCCGAAGGCGAGGTGGGCCGGGTGGGCATGGCGATCGACTCCCTCCTCGACATGGAGGAGGCGTTCGACGGCATCGCCGCCGACCGCGTGTCCATCTCGTTCACGATCAACTCCATGGCCGCCTTCATCCAGGCGATGTTCCTGGTGGTCGCCGAGAAGCAAGGCGTCGCCTGGGACCGGGTGGTCACCACGCCCCAGAACGACATCCTCAAGGAGTTCGTCGCGCGCGGGACATGGGTGTATCCGGTGGACCCGTCGCTCCGCCTCGTCTGCGACATCGCCGAGTTCTGCGCGCGCCGCGCGCCGAAGGTCAATCCCATCTCCGTCTGCGGCTACCACATCCGGGAGGCGGGGTGCACGCCCGCCCAGGAGATGGCCTACGGGCTCCTGATCGTCGCCGCCTACACGGATCTTCTGGTGAAGCGCGGCCTGTCCGTCGACGAGTTCGCGCCGCGTCTCTCGTTCAACTTCACGTGCTGGGGCCGGCTCTTCGAGGAGGTCGCGAAGTTCCGGGCGGGGCGGCGGCTGTACGCCCGCATGATGAAGGAGCGCTTCGGGGCGCAGAATCCCCGGTCGATGATGTTCCGGGCCCTGATCGGCGGCGGGGGCTCCGGCTTCACCGTTCAGGAACCTGAGAACAACATCGTCCGCGGCGCGTACTACAGCCTCGCGGCGGCGCTGTCCGGGTGCCAGACGAGCGCGCTCCCGACCTACGACGAGGCCTACACGATTCCGTCGCCCAAGGCCCAGCTCATCGCGCTCCGCACGATGCAGATCTGTGCGGAGGAGACGGGGGTCGCCGACACCGTCGATCCCCTGGCCGGCTCCTACTTCGTCGAGGCGCTCACCGCCGAGATGGAGGCGCGGATCCGGGCCGAGATTGAGCGGGTCGAGCGGATGGGCGGGATCGTAGAGGCGATCAAGTCGGGCGCCATCCAGGCGGAGGTCGCGCGCCAGGCGTACCGGTTCGAGCAGATGATGCTCTCGGGCGAGTACCCGAAGGTGGGCGTGAACCGTCACGTGGCGCCGGACGCCGACCGCGACGCCTCCGACGCGATCGAGCTCTACGCGTTCGATCCCCGGGTGGCCGAGGCGCAGGTTGCCCGCCTCCGCCGCCTTCGCCGCGAGCGGGCGCAGGGCGCCGCGGAACAGGCGCTCGCCCGGCTCCGCGACACGGCCCGCGGCCGCGAGAACCTCATGCCGCCGATCCTGGAGGCGGTTCGGGCTTACGCCACGCTGGGAGAGATGGCCGGCGCCCTCCGCGACGTGTGGGGCGAGCACAAGGAACCGACCGCCTTCTGACCAGAGCCGTGGGGACCGCAGAGGCCGCCTGGCTCGGCTACAAGGCGCGGAGCTTCGAGCTCCTGGCGCTCACCGACGGGGACCACGTCCTCGACGTCGGCTGCGGGACCGGGGAGGACGTCCGGACCCTCGCCGGGCGATTCCCGGGCGTGTCGGTGATCGGGATCGACGCGAGCGAGGACAAGATCCGCGAGGCGCGGGCCCGCACACTCGGCTTGCCGTGGCCCCTGGACTTCCAGGCCGGCGACGCGTACGCGCTGCCCTTCGAGGGCGAGGCGTTCGACGCCTGCCGGGCCGATCGCGTGTTCCACCACCTCGTGGCCCCCGACAAGGCGCTCACCGAGATGGTGCGCGTCGCGCGGCCGGGCGGGCGGGTGGTGGTGAGCGACACCGACTACGACAGCCTGGTCGTGGAGGCTCCGGACCTCGAGCTGACCCGCCGGATCCTCGCCCACCACGCCGACCGGATGGAGAGCGGCCGGATCGGTCGCCGGCTTCCCGGGCTGTTCCTCGCCGCGGGCCTGGCGGCGGTCGCGGTGACGCCGTACGCCGCCGTGTCCACCGAGTACGACGAGGGGGTGCTGAAGCTCCGCGACAAGGCCGAGCGGGCGGCCGCGGCCGGCGCGATCGGGGCGGCCGACGTCGGCCGGTGGGTGGAGAGCCTGATCGAGGCGGACCGCGCCGGCCGGTTCGTGTGCGCCCAGATCGTCCTCACCGTGTACGGCCAGAAGGCGTGACCCGAACGCCCTCGCTGGCCGCGTCGCCGCCCCCGGAGCGGCCCTACGCGACCCTGGCCCCCTACTTCGCCCAGCTGTTCGAACCGCGGGGGATCCGGCGATGGTTCGTCGGCGCCTCGGGACTCGTGGCGGCGGCCGGGCTCCGGACCGGGCGTCACCTCGACGTGGGGGCCGGCACCTGCCGGTACAGCCGGTACTGGGCGCGGGCGGGTTTCCGGTCGGTGTGCCTCGACGTGCTGCACCAGATGCTGGTGCGGGCCAGGCTCGCCGGAACCGGGGGCCGCCTCGCCCGGGTCTGCGGGACTCTCGACTGCCTGCGCCCGGCGCCGGCCTTCGATCTGGTCACGGCGATCGACGACGTCGTCGCGTACGTGAGCGCGCAGGACGAGGGTCTCGACGGGTTCCTCGGGCAGCTGCGACCCCGAGTGCGGCCGGGCGGCCTCTTCCTCTTCGACTTCATCACGCCGGCCGGCCGCCGGCGCTACACCTTCCGCAACTCTCGCGTCGTGGCGGACGGGCGCATCGCGGCCGACAGCCGCGGGCGTTTCGACGAGGCGGCCCGCATCCTCTCGGTCGACCTCACGTTCGAGACGCCGCACCACGTCGCCCGCGAGCGCCACGTGATGCGGCTCCACACCGTGGAGGAGGTCGAGGCGGCGCTCCGGCGGCACGGCTTCGACGTGGTCGTGGTGACGGACCTCTACGACGGCGCCGGCGTCTCGTTCCGGGCCGGCCAGCCCTCCTACGACGTCCTGGCCCGGCGCCGGTGAGGACTCGCCCGGATCCTGTCCCCTTGACCGAGCCGCTACATGGTCATTACTATATGACCATGCTCGTGTGGAGGAGACTATGAAGACTGTACCGGCAGGGGAGTTCAAGGCGCGGTGTCTCCGGATCATGGAGGAAGTGCGCACCAAGCGGGTCACCGTGCTCATCACGAAGAAGGGGCGTCCGGTCGCCAAGCTGGTCCCGGCGGACGAGGACGCCGACGAGGTGTTCGGCCGGCTCCAGGGTGTCCTGGAAATCACCGGAGACATCGAGGCGCCGGTGGTGGCGCCGGAGGACTGGAAGGTGCTGCGGTGATCCTGCTCGACACTCACGCCCTGGTCTGGCTGGTGGCCGAGCCAGCCCGACTGTCGCGAGCGGCGACGGACGCTATCCGGAGAGCCCGATCGACGGGTGGCCTCGCGATCGCGTCGATCACGCTATGGGAGTTGGCGATCCTCTTCTTCCGTGGGCACGTCCGGGGCCACGGCACCGTCGACGCGTCGATTCGGCAGGTAGTGGACGCCGCCCAGGTCTCGATGCGGGAAATCACGCCGGTGATCGCTGCCCTGTCCGTTCAGTTCCCGGACGACTTCCCGCGCGACCCGGCGGATCGCCTCATCGCCGCGACGGCGCGGGCCGAGGGGTTGACCCTCGTGACCCGGGACGAGCGGATCCGCGCGAGCACCCTGGTCAGGACCGTGTGGTGACTGTGGGGCGGTACGTCGGTGGTTGGATCACGTCCAGCCCGCCAAGGTGAGCGGGTGACGCCGATCGAGGGTATCTCGCGACGTGTCCTCCTGATGGGGGCCGTCCTCTTCGGGATGCTGCTTCCTGCCGGAGCGCAGCCGCCGAGCACGATTCCCCGGGTAGGCGTGCTTCGCTTGGACGCCCGCCCGGAGCCAATCGAGGAGCTGCGCGAGGGGCTGCGGCAGCTCGGCTGGGTGGAGGGCCGGACCGTGGTGCTCGAGATACGAACGGCGAGCGGACGGCCTGAGCGGCTTCCCGACCTGGCTGCCGACCTCGTCCGGCGTCAGGTCGATGTCATCGTGACCCACGGGCCCCAGGGTGTTCACGCCGCGCGTGACGCGACACGGACCATCCCGATCGTCATGGGACGCATGGACGACGCCGACGGTCATGGGTTCGTAGCCAACTTCGCTCGGCCCGAGGGCAACGTCACGGGGCTCTCGTTCCAGGCGGGCGAGCTTGCCGGCAAGTGGCTCCAGCTCCTGAGGGAGATGTTGCCGCGGCTGGATCGTGTCGCGCTCCTCTGGGATACGACGGGCACATCCAACCAGCTCCGGACCGCGCAAGAGGCCGCGCGGGCGCTCGGGGTCGCGGTGCGGGTCGTCGAGGTGCGCGGCGCGCAAGATCTCAAGGGCGCCATCGAGATCGCCCGTCGCGAGCGGGTCGACGCGCTGGTCATTCTCGGATCGGCGCTGCTGTCGAGCGAGGCCGAGCGGCTCGCGGAGCTCACGACTGGTGCCCGCATCCCCGCCATCTACTACCACCCGCGATTCACGGCAGCGGGCGGGTTGCTGAGTTACGGCCCACGCGGGACGGAGTTCAGCTGGCGGCGGGCCGCCGTCTTCGTCGATCGCCTCCTGAAAGGGGCCCGTCCCGCGGATCTTCCGGTGGAGCAGCCTACGCAGTTCGATTTGGTCGTGAACGCGAAGACCGCGCGGCGCCTCGGCGTGACGGTTCCCCAGTCCCTTCTTCTCCAAGCCAACGAGATCATCCAATGACAACGGAAGGGCCCGGCTGATGCTCCTTGAAGGCGTCCGGGTGCTCGACCTCTCGCGCATGCTGGCGGGGCCTTACGGCTCGATGCTTCTGGCCGACCTTGGGGCGGAGGTCGTCAAGATCGAGGAGCCGGGCGGCGGAGACCCGATGCGCGTCATGGGGCCGCCGTTCCTCGGGCCCGACCGCGAGAGCGCGTACTTCCTCTCGATCAACCGGAACAAGAAGAGCGTCGCCCTCGACCTCGAGAAGCCCGAGGGTCAGGAGGTCTTCCACGATCTCTGCCGGGTGTCCGACGTGGTGTGGGAAAATTTCCGCCCCGGCGTGATGGCCCGGCTCGGCTGCGCGCCCGAGACGCTCCGCCGGCTCAACCCACGGCTCGTCGTCTGCTCGATCTCCGCCTTCGGCCAGGAAGGGCCGTACCGCGAGTGGCCCGCGTTCGACCTCGCGCTCCAGGCCATGGGCGGGGCGATGAGCCTCACGGGCGAGGCCGGCCGGCCGCCGGCGCGCATGGGGTTGCCGATGGGGGATCTCGCGGGCGGGATGTTTGGCGCGCTCGCGGTAGCGAGCGCGCTCTTCCGCCGGGCGCAGACCGGGGAGGGCGCACACTTCGATCTCTCGCTTCTCGACTGCCAGGTCTCGCTGCTGACGTACGTCGCCCAGTACTTCTGGGCGGACGGGCGTGTGCCGGCGCGCGTTGGCTCGGGGCACGCCTCGGTCGTCCCGTACCAGGCGTTCCCGACGCGGGACGGTCACGTCGTCGTTGCGGTCTTCGCCGAGAAGTTCTGGACGGGCTTCTGCCGGGCGATCGAGCGCCCGGACCTCGCCGCTGACCCGCGATTCGACTCGAACGTGAAGCGGGTGGAGGGCCGCCAGGAGCTCGTACCGGTGCTGGAGTCGCTCTTTCCCGCGCGGACGACGGCGGAGTGGCTCGCCCGGTTGCACCGGGAGGGCGTGCCGGCGGCGCCGATCAACACGGTGGACCAGGTGGTGAGCGACCCCCAGGTGCTCCAGCGCCAGATGGTGGTGGACCTCGAGCACCCGACGCTCGGGGCGCTCAGCACGCTCGGCACGCCGATCAAGGCGGCGGGCGCCCCGGCCTTCCACGCGCTCCCGCCTCCCGCGCTCGGCGCGCACACCGAGTCGATTCTTCGCGGCGTGCTGGACTACCCGCCGGAGCGGATCGACACTTTGCGGCGGCGGCGCATCATCGCCTGACGCGATCCTGGCGACACCCGGCCGACCGGCAGTGCTAGACTGACGCCCACGAGCCGCCGAGGAGGACGCCTGAGGCCTTCGTTCGCGTACCTTCGTCCCGAAACACTGGAGGAGGCGTGCGGGCTCCTCACCTCGGAGCCGCGCGCGGCGATCCTGGCCGGTGGCACCGATCTCATGGTCCATCTCCGCCAGTCCCAGCGCGGCAAGCGCCCGCCGGCGGTGATCAACGTCAAGCGCATCCCGGGGCTGGGCCGGATCGACGTGGGCGGAGACGCCATCCGCCTGGGCGCCCTCGCGACGCTGACCGCGCTCATCGAGCACCCGGTGATCGCGGCCGAATACCCGGTCCTGCCGTTCACGGCGCGCTACATGGGGTCTCCCGCCATCCGGCACCTCGCCACGGTCGGGGGCAACCTCTGCAACGCCTCCCCGGCGGCGGACCTCCCGCCGGTGCTGCTCGTCCTCGACGCCGAGGTGGGCATCGTCGGCCCGACCGGGGCGCGGCGCCTGCCGCTGGACCGGTTCTTCCGAGGTCCGGGCCAGACCGTCTTGGCGGCCGGCGAGCTCCTCGCATGGGTGGAGGTGCCGCGGAAGCACGCGGGGTGGACCGTGCGCTACGAGCGCCTGGACGTGCGTCGGGCGATGGACATCGCCATCGTCGGGGTCGCCCTGGCCCTCCGCCATGACGGCGCGCGCGTCACCGAGGCGCGGCTCGCCCTCGGCGCGGTGGCGCCGACGCCGCTCCGCGTGCCGGACGCGGAGGCGGCCCTGATGGCGGGTGGGATCACGCCGGCGGCCATCGAGCGGGCGGCCGAGCTCGCGATGGCGGCCGCACGGCCGATCAGCGACGTGCGGGCGACGGCGGAGTATCGCCGCGACATGGTGGGAGTCCTGGTACGGCGCGCGCTGGCCTCGCTCGTGGCCGGTTCGGTGAGCCGCGCGTGAGCGACCGCTACCCGCTGGAGCTGACCGTCAACGGGCGGCCGGTGCGCCGCGAAGTCCCGGGCTCGCGCACGCTGCTCGAGCTCCTCCGCGGGGATCTCCGTCTCACCGGGACCAATCTCTCGTGCGACACCGGCGACTGCGGCGCCTGCACGGTCCTGGTGGACGGCCGGCCGGTGACGGCGTGCCTGGTCCTGGCCCTCGACGTCGAGGGGAGCGAGGTCACGACCATCGAGGGCCTGGCGGCGCGGTGGCACGCCCGGTCGGGGGACCGCTCGCCCACGCTCCATCCGGTCCAGCAGGGCTTCCTCGAGGAGGGCGGCGCCCAGTGCGGGTTCTGCACCGCCGGGATGATCATGGCCGCCGCCGGCTTCCTCGAGGCGAGCCCCGACCCCACCGAGGCGGAGATTCGCGCCGCCCTCGAGGGGAATCTCTGCCGCTGCACGGGCTACATCAAGATCATCAGCGCGGTCCAGGTCGCCGCCGAGCGCATGCGCGCGATGCGGGAGGCGCGAGCGTGAGCGAGTCACCGCGTCGGCCGCGGACGGCGGTTGGCGCGGTCGTGGAGACGCCGGGCGGCGACCGCGGCAGCCGGCCGTTCCGTGTGATCGGCACGCGGGTCGCCAAGCTCGACGCCGTCGAGAAGGTGACGGGCACAGTCCAGTACCTGCCGGACCTCGAGGTCCCGGGCATGGTGTGGGGGAAGATCCTCCGCACGCCGGTGCCACACGCCCGCATCGTGCGGATCGACACGAGCCGCGCGGAGGCGCTGCCGGGCGTCCTGGGCGTGGTCACGGGCCGCAACGTCCAGCAGCGCCCGTTCGGCTACGCGAAGGATCACCTGGCCCTGAAGGGCGACGTCGTCCGCTGCATCCGCGACGAGGTGGCGGCGGTGGCGGCGGAGACCGAGGAGATCGCGGCGGAGGCCTGCCGGCTCATCGACGTCACGTACGAGGAGCTGCCCGCGGTCTTCGATCCCGAGGCCGCGCTGCGCCCCGACGCGCCGAGGATCCACGAGCAGTTCCCCGGGAACCTCGTCAACTTCGCCTACAAGTTCACCGCCGGCGACGTCGACCGGGCCTTCCGGGAGGCCGACGTGGTCGTCGAGGGCACGTATCGGCTGAACTACGTCACCACGGCGTGCATCGGGACGATGGCGGCGCTCGCCCAGTGGGATCCCCGCGGCAACCTCACGATGTGGTCCACGACCCAGATCCCGTTCCTCTACCAGAAGGATCTCGCGGAGGCGCTCGGGATCTCCGGGGACCGCATTCGCGTGATCCAGCCGCCGGTCGGCGGGAACTTCGGCCGGGGCCTCGACCTCTACCCGATCGACATCATCGCGGCGCTCCTCGCCCGGCACGTCAGCCGGCCGGTGAAGATCGTGTTCGACCGGGAGGAGGAGTTCATCGCCAGCCCGACCCGCGAGCCGTGCGTCTTCACGCTCCGCACGGCGGCGCGGGCCGACGGGACGCTGCTCGCGCGGGATGCCCGGGTCCTCATCGACAACGGCGCGTACGTCTCGTGGGGATCGACGACGCCGTACGTCATGATGACGACCCTCGCCGGCTTCTACCGGTGCCCGAACATCCGGTTCGACACGGCCATCGTCTACACCAACAACGTCTACTCGGGCTCCATGCGCGGGTACGGCAACCTCGAGTCCACCTTCGCGGTCGAGGCGCAGATGGACGAGATCGCGGAGCGGCTCGGGCTGGACCGCGTCGAGATCCGGCGTCGCAACGCGAACCGACCGGGCGACGTCACGCCCCAGGGGCTCCGGATCACGAGCTGCGCGCTCGCGGAGTGCTTCGACGCGGTGGCGCGCGACATCCGCCAGCCCCTCGACCGGCCGCCCCGCCCCGGCTGGACGCGGGGGGTCGGCTATGCCGGGATGTTCCACGTGGGCGGCGGGGCGCGCGTCTACCGATCAGACGGCTGCGGGGCGATCGTCAAGCTCGACGACTTCGGGAAGGTCACCCTGATCACCGGCGCCAGCGAGATCGGACAGGGGTCGGAGACGGTCCTGGCGATGATCGTGGCCGAGGAGCTCGGGATCCCGCTCGGGCGGGTCGAGGTCGTGAACGACGACACGGCGGTCAAGCCCTGGGACGTCGGCGTCCACGCCAGCCGGACGACGTTCATCGCGGGGAACGCCGCGCTCCTCGCCGCGCGGGACGTGAAGCGACAGCTCCTCGCCCTGGGCGCCCAGCAGCTCGACGAGCCCCCCGAGGCCCTCGACATCGAGGACGGGTACGTGCACGTGGCGGCCGCGCCCCAGCGCCGGATCGGATACGAGCGCGTCGTCCGGGCGGGACACTTCCGCGAGGGCGGGCGGATCCTGATCGGCCAGGCGTTCTACGACCCGCCGACCCAGATGCTGGACAAGGACTTCCGGGGCAACGTGTCGGTCACCTACGGCTTCGCCGCCCAGGCTGCGCTGGTCGAGGTCGAGGAGGCCACCGGCAAGATCGAGGTGCTGCGGGTGGCCTCCGCGCACGACGTGGGGCGGGCCCTGAACCCGGTCGGCTGCGAGGGCCAGATCGAGGGTGGCATCCACATGGGGCTCGGCTACTGCCTCACCGAGGAGCTCCGGCTCCGGGACGGGCGCGTCCTCAACCCGGGCTTCCTCGACTACAAGCTCCTCACCGCCCCGGACATGCCCGAGATCCTGATCACGCTGATCGAGACGGTGGACGAGGCCGGGCCCTTCGGCGCCAAGGGGCTCGGCGAGGCGGGCACGATTCCCATCTCCGCCGCGGTCGCGAACGCGGTGAAGGACGCGACCGGGGTGCGGATCACCGAGCTGCCCATGACACCCGAGCGGGTGTACCGGGCGCTGCGGCAAAGGGCCGGGTGAGCCCCGGCGCTTTCCAGAGGCTCCCGGGCGCTCGGACTGACGATCCCTGATTCCGTCCGGCTCCGAATCGACCAAGTGATCGACTAACGCTCGACCGGGTGCCCGCGGCGAGCGCAGGTGGATCACGACGCGCCTGGCGTGGAGCGGCGAGCCTCGGAGAGGACGGCGTTCGCCGCGGCTCGGGACCTCCCGTTGAGCGCTTCCCGACGGCAGCGGTCCCCGCTCCCGCCGTCGCCGACCTCCGGCGCCGCCCCAATCTTTTCCGCTCCGAGAATCCGCTCGGAAATCCGCTCCGGAGCGGATTTGGAGCGGATTAGGAGCGGATTCCGAGCGATAGCCACGGCCGAAGAGGAACCTCGCTTGCGACCGTAAGTGGCCAGTTTCACTCACCATGTGATCCATCGCCGCGCTTCCGGCCCGCCTGGCACGGCCGTTGCCCCCATCGCCGCCCATGATCGAGCGCGGGCTCCGGCTGGAGGTCCTCGGCAGCGAGCCACTCCCCCCGGGTGGGACCCGGGCCGTGGGCCGGCGGGTCTCGCGTGCGACGGCCTCGGGATCCACCCGGTGAGCCCCGACGGCCTCCGCGAGGCGCTTCTCGAGGCTGCGCTGCACTACGCGCGGCGGGGCTGGCCCGTGCTGCCGCTCCACAGCGTCCGCGCCGGCCGCTGCTCGTGCCCCCGGGACTGCGGCCGCCCCGCCGGCAAGCATCCCCGCACCCCGAACGGGGTCATGGACGCGAGCGCCGACGAAGCGGTGATCCGGGCCTGGTGGGAGCGGTGGCCGGACGCGAATCTCGGCGTGGCCACCGGACTGGCCAGCGGCCTCTTCGTTCTGGACGTCGACCCGGCCCACGGCGGGGATGAATCGCTCGAGATCCTGGTCGCCCGTCACGGGGCCCCGCCCGGAGGGCCGATCTCCCACACCGGCGGCGGGGGGCGGCATCTGCTGTTCGCGCATCCCGGATTCCGCGTGCCTTCGCGGTCCGGCGCGCTTGGCTCCGGGCTCGATGTGCGGAGCGACGGCGGCTACATCGTCGCGCCGCCGAGCCAGCATCGCTCGGGTCGCCTCTACGAGTGGGAGGCTTCGAGCCATCCCGACGAGGTCCCGCTCCCCCAGGCGCCGGCGTGGCTCTTGGCGGGCGGGACCACCTCAGGCGACACGCCGAGGCGCCCTCCGGCCTCGCCGCTCGACGACACGATCCCCGAGGGGCGCCGCAACGAGGCGCTCACCTCTCTCGCCGGCACGATGCGGTGGCGCGGGATGACGCAGGAGGAGATCCAGGCGGCGCTGGCCGCGGTCAACGCGCGACGATGCGCCCCGCCGCTCGCCGAGACGGAGGTAGGCGCGATCGCGGCGAGCGTCGGGCGGTACCCGGCGGCGCCCACCCCCGCCGCCGATCCGCCGCAGACCGACGGGCCGAGCCCGATCGGCTGGCCCCTCTACGATGCCGCGGACGTCTGGGAGTTTCCCCCGCCCGAGCCACTCGTCGACGGGCTGCTGCCTCTCCGTGGCGTCGTCTGGTGGGGCGGGCCGCCGAAGCGGGCCAAGAGCCTGCTGCTCCTCTACCTGTGCCTGGCCATCGCCTGTGGCCGCCCGACGGTGGCAGGGCGCTTTCAAGTGCGCAGCCGGCCGCGGATTCTCTATGTCGCCCGCGAGGACGGCGGCGGTCGGCTCGAGGAACGAAAAGCGGACATCATGGCCCCGTGGGGCGTCAGGCCGCCGGCCAAAGCCTTCCAGTGCCTCATTCGGCCCCGACTCGACCTCGGCAACGCCGCGCAGGTTGGCCAGCTTCGCGAGACGTGCCTGACCCAAGGGGTGACACTGCTCGTGCTGGACACCTGGACCGCGCTGTCCCTGGGGGCGGACCCGCTCTCGGCGCGGGACCAGGCCCAGCTGGCCGCGACCGTGGTCGAGCTCAGCGACGCGCTCGGCGGCCTGGTCATCGTCGTTGACCACACCCGGAAGAACCGGCTGGAGGGGCAATCCCTGTCGTCGGCCGACATCCACGGACCCTACGTCAAATGGGCCGCCGCCGAGCACATCGTGATGCAAGACATCGCGGCTGGCCACCCCCGCCGCTTCGAGGTCTTCGTCGAGGGGAAGGACCTGGAAGCCAACCGCTTCTTCCTCGATGTGAGTCCCCGCGGCAGCGGAGAGGAGAAGTTTGTCTGTTCCGGGACCGCGGCCGAGCTGGCCGCGGCCCGGCAGGAGCTCGGCGACGAGAACCGCCGGGCGGTGCTCGAGGTCCTGCAGGCTTCCGCGGATCCCCTCGGCCCCGAGGAGGTGCTTGCGGGCTTGCGTCGCGGCGGGCGCCCGCTTGGGGGGGCGACCATCCGGCGGCACCTGGCCGCCCTTCTCCGGGCCGGGGCCGTCGAGCGAGCCGGGCACGGCAACCGGACGGTGTACCTGGCGCGCCGGGGGAGCGATCGCTCTGCCCAGGGGTCATCCGAGCGGCACGACGAACGGAGTCGGTGAATCGCCACGCCAGAGCAGGCGAAAGTTCCGCTCACCCCTCCGTTCGAGCGGAGAGCGGCGCCGGGGAGGGAGGGACCCCGGCGACGAGGGGTCCCCTCCCCGGGAGGGGCCGTGCCGCTCACCGCTCGTCTCTCTATAAGAGCGAGCGGCGGGGTGAGCGGCAGGGCGGCGACTCCTGGGGGGGAAAGGGCCCTTTGGTCGCAGAGACGCGCACCGGCCGTCTCGTCGAGCGGGGAAAGGTGCGGGGAGGGTGCAATTCGGCTGCGCAGTCTGATCCAACGAGGTGGCTATCGTCGTCCGTGCCGTCGTCGGCTAGACTGATCCGGCGGAGCGCGGATTCGGCAAGACCCTGAGCGATCGACACCTGTCACCGAGGGGGCGGACGACCCCGGGAGGAGACCGACCATGCGAGTGAGCCGCCGAGTGTTCCTCAGGACCACGGGGGTTGGCGCCGCGACCCTCGCGACGGCCGGTGTTCATCGATCAGCCCACGCTCAGAAGAAGCAGGTGGTGACCATCGCCTTCCCGGAGACGGTCACCTCGATGGACCCACATCCAGCCCCGCGCAACAGCCCGCGGGAGTCGATGTACGAGGCGGTGTTCGATCGCTTCCTCCAGCAGGACCGGCAGGGCAAGTACGGGCCGAACGTCATCGAGAGCTGGCAGTGGACCGACGGCAAGATGGGGATGGCCGTCAAGATCCACCAGGGGATCAAGTTCCACGACGGGTCGGACCTCACCGCCGAGGACGTCGCCTTCAGCATGAACCGGCTGAAGGAGGTCTCGATCTACAAGGCGACCTACGCGCGGGTCAAGGAGTACCAGGTCCGCGACAAGGCCACCATGCAGCTCGTCTTCGAGCGGTTCGACCCCTCGTTCCCGCGGTGGCTCGGCTTCCTGGCCGGCTTCGTGGTGCCCAAAGCCTACTTTCAGTCGCTCGGCCCGGACGACAAGGCGCGCGGC
>DATAFX010000013.1:0-34939 GCA_036257195.1 Candidatus Methylomirabilota bacterium
GGTCATGGTCTCACCGGTGCCACCGGGGCTCGAGCGGGTCCGGATCGACCCCCCGCCGCCGCCGCCGGTGCCGACGCCGGCGCTCGAGCTCGGTCGCGCCCCGGATCCCCGCTTCGTCTCTGCCGTCGGCAAGCCGCTCCCTCCAGTGAGCGATCCGGGCGGGCTCGCGTGCGCCTTCGTCGCGTTCCGGCGGGCGGCGGCGCTGGCGGAGTGCGGCGTCGCCCGCGTGGCGTCGGGGAGCTACCGGGAGGCGCGCGAGGCATTCGAGGAGAGCTTGGCCGTCGACCCGCGCGGCGCCCAGGCCGCCGCGGCGTACGTGTGGCTCGGCGAGATCGCCCTGCTCGAGGCAGCCACGGCCGCCTCGCCGGCCACGGGCCGCGCCGAGCGGGCCTACCGCGCTGCCTTGCCGCTGGGCCCACCCGCTCCGCTGGGGATGCACGCCGAGGTGGGTCTCGCGCTCCTGGCGCTCCGGCGGGGCGACGCCGCCGAGGCGGAAGGGGCCCTGGAGCGGGCGCTCCGGGGTGTGCCGCCTCAGCCGCTGGCGCTCGTCGCGCGCTACCTGCTCGGCGTCGCGCGGTTGCTCCTCGACCGGCCGCGCGAGGCGGTCGCGCTCTGGGACGAGGTCGTTCACAGCGGCGCGTCCGGGGCGATGCTCACGGAGATCCCGTTCTGGCGCGGGGTGGCGGTCGCCCGGCTGGGCGACCTGGACGGCGGCCTCGAGCTCTTGACCCGGTTCGCCGCCACGGTTCCTGTCAATCACCCCCTCCGGGGTGATGCGCTCGTGCAGGCGGGCTGGATCGCGCTCGAGCGCAACCAGCCCGCCGAGGCCGTCAAACGCTTCCTCGAGGCGGAGGCCGCCGGGCCCCGGCCCGAGCTGCGCGCCCAGATCCGGGCGGGCCTCGTCCGCGCGCACCTGGCGCTTGGCGATACCGCCCGTGCCGCGAGCGCCGCGCGCCAGCTCAAGGCCGAGTCGGCGCGGGATCCGCTCGTGCCGGCGGCGCTCCTCCTCATCGCGGACGCGGCCAAGGCCCGGGGTTCCCAGGGCGAGGCGACCGACATCTACCGCGAGATCCTGCTGCTCCCGCTTTCGCCCTCGATCCAGGACCACGTGCGATACCGGCTGGGCGAGGCGCTCGAGCGGGAGGGGCGGCTCCTCGAGGCCAAGGACCACTACCGGGAGCTCCGGGACAAGGGGCGCGAGGAGGCCGTGGCGCAACGGGCGAGCTATCGCCTCGGGCTCGTGGCGCTGCGCGAGAACGATACGGCCTCGGCGCGCCGGGAGGGCGAGGCGCTCCTCCGGGCGGGCATCCTCCCGGAGCTGCGCGAGGGCGCCCTCCTCCTGGTCGCCGAGAGCGCCGTGCGCGGCGACGACCCGAACCGCGCGGTGGCGGTCCTGCGGACCGCCCTTCGCGAGTACCCGGACTCGCCGGAGGGGTCGCGGACGCGTCTGGGACTCGGCTGGGCGCTCCTCCGGGACGGGGACGCCGAGGGCGCGATCCGCGAGTGGCGCGAGACCGCGACCCGGGCGGACCTCGAGACGCGGGCGCTCGCCCTCCTCGCGGTCGCCGACGCCGCCCTTCGGCAAGGACGTGAGGCCGAAGCGCTAGAGGCGCTCCGCGGCGTGACCGCGCCGCCGCCGGGGCTCCGGAACGCCGACGCGGTCATGGTGAACCGCGGTATCCTGGCGCTGCGCACGGGAGCCCCCGCCGATGCCGTCCAGACGCTCGAGCCCCTGGCGCCCCGGATCACCGACCTGCCGACGCAGGCGCTCGCGCGCCGCGCGCTCGGCGTGGCCCAGTACGAGCTGGGTCACTACGACCAGGCCGAGCGCCAGTTCCGCCTCGCGGCGAGCGCGACCCCTCAGGAACCCTCGAGCTGGCTCGGAGCAGGCCTGGCGGCGCTGGCGCAGAACCGCCATGCCGAGGCCGAGGACGCGCTTCTGCGCGCGCGCTTCGCGGCGGTGGACGTCGCCACCTCGGCCTGGTACGGGCTCGTCCTCGTCTCGGTGCAGCGCGGGGATCGAGACGCGTTCCGCGAGCGCGGGACCAACTTCGTCGACCGCTTCCCGCGGCACCCGGCGGCGCCGGCGGTCCTCTACGGGCTGGCCGCCGCCGCCGTGGACCGGAACGACCTCGGCGAGGCCCAGACGTGGACCCAGCGTCTCCTCCGTGAGCATGCGACGAACGACTACGGCACCGACGCCCTGGTCCGGCTCGCGACGGCCGCGGGCACGCGTCCCGACGTCGCGCGTCAGGCGTACCGCGACCTCCTGACCCGCTCCGCGCCGGCGGACGTCCGGGCGGACGCGTGGTTCGGGCTGGCCGAGACGGCGCTGGCGGCAGGCGACCCCGTCGAGGCGCAGCGGGCGGCCGAGGGCTTTCTGCGCGACGTGCCGGCGACCGATCCTCGCGCGGCGCGGGCACACCTCCTCCTCGTGCGGGCGCTGGAGGCGCAGGGGCAGAAGGACCGGGCGCTCACCGCCATGGAGAGCTTCCTGCGCCAGTTCCCCCGCGACGCTGCGACATCGGGGCTCGAGCTCCACCGTGGCCGGCTGTTCGCGGGGGCGCAGCGCTGGGACGCGGCCCAGCAGGCCTTCGAGGTGGCCCGACGGGCCGACGATCCGGCCGTCGCGGCCGAGGCGGAGTTCTGGCTCGGGGAGGCGCTGCGCTCGCGCGGTGACCACGAGGCGGCCATCGGCGCCTACCTGGGGGCGACCTACGCCTACCCCGACTCGCCGTGGGCCGCGCGCGGCCTGCAGGGAGCAGCGCAGGCCTACGTGGCCCGCCAGATGATGCGCGAGGCCGCGATCGTGCTGCGGAAGCTTGCCGCGCGGCCCGGCGTGGACGCCGCGCTCGCCCAATGGGCTCGCGACTCCCTCGCGCGTCTGGGCCCGGCGGCGCCTCCGGGCGCCCCGAAGCCCTGACCGCCGGCCCGCCGTCAGGCGGCTAGCTCGAACGTGTCGTGGAGGGCGCGGACCGCCAGTTCCACGTACTTGTCCTCGATCACGCAGGAGACCGCGATTTCCGAGGTCGAGATCATGTGGATGTTGACCCCCTCCCGCGAGAGGGCCCGGAACATCCGCGCGGCAACGCCCGAGTGGCTCCGCATCCCGACGCCCACGATGGAGACCTTGGCGATCCGGTCGTCGTAGGTCACGCTCTCGGCGCCGATCTTCTTCGCGACCTCCTCGAGGGTAGCGACGACCGTCGGCCGGTCGCCCCGGGGGACCGTGAACGAGATGTCGGTCATCGCGTCGCGACTCACGTTCTGGACGATCATGTCGACCACGATCCCGTGGTCCGCGACCGTCCCGAAAACCTGAGCGGCGATGCCGGGCCGATCCGGGACGCCCCGGATCGTGACCTTCGCCTGGCCGCGGTCGTGGGCGATGCCGGTCACGACGACGGCTTCCATGTTCGGGTCCTCCTTCGTCACGAGCGTCCCGGTCTTTCGCTTGAACGTAGACCGGACGTGCACCGGCACGCCGTACTTCTTCGCGAACTCGACCGAACGCGACTGGAGCACCTTGGCGCCGAGGCTCGCCATCTCGAGCATCTCGTCGTAGGAGATCCGGGCCAGCTTCTTCGCATCGGGGACGATGTTCGGGTCGGCGGTGTAGACTCCGTCCACGTCGGTGTAGATCTCGCAGACGTCGGCACCGAGCGCGGCCGCGAGGGCCACCGCCGTGAGATCGGAGCCGCCCCGGCCGAGCGTGGTGATGTCGTCCCCCTCGGTTACCCCTTGGAAGCCCGCCACGATGGTGACGTACCCCTCGTCGAGGGCCTGCCGAACCTTGTCGCCGTCGATCCCGACGATCCGCGCCCGGGTGTGTGCGGCATCGGTTCGGATCCCGGCCTGGTCACCGGTGAACGAGCGCGCCTTGTGGCCGAGCGCGTCGATCGCCATGGCGAGGAGGGCAATGGAGACCTGCTCGCCCGTGGCGAGCAGCATGTCCATCTCGCGCTCGGGAGGCGTCGCGGTGACCTTGTGCGCCAGTCGGATCAAGCCGTCGGTGGTCTTGCCCATCGCCGACACCACCACGACGACTCCGTGCCCGGCCTTCGCCGTCTCCACCACGCGCCGAGCGACGCCGCGAACCTTCGCCGCGTCGGCGACGGACGACCCGCCGTACTTCTGAACGATCAGACTCATGACCGGCTCATCGCGCGGGCCATGCTACCGCATCGTCCGGCGCGCGTTCAAGCGCGCGCGTACGCGGAGCGCGTGCCTAGGCCTCCAGGCGGAGAAGGACGGTGGGGAGCGCCACGACGCCCAGACGGTCGATCTCCTGGAGGGCCGCCGTCATGTTCCGCTCGAGAGCCTCGTGCGTCAGCATGACGATCGGCACCGCGCCGGCCCGGCCCTTTTGGATGACGGAGGCGATCGAGATGTCGTGGCGGCCGAGGATCCCGGCCACCTGGGAGAGGACGCCTGGCCGATCCTGGACCATGGCCCGGAGGTAGTACGCCGAGCGGACCTCGCTCATCGGCCGCATCCGGCGCCGGGGCTTGCCACCGAGCGGGAAGTCCTCGGCGTGGACCACATGCTGGTGGGCGATGCGCCGCGCGATCTCGATCGCGTCAGACCACACCGCCGACGCGGTCGGCATCTGGCCCGCGCCCCGGCCGTAGAACATTTGGTCGCCGGCGGCGTCGCCCGTGACGAGTATCGCGTTGAAGGCACCTGATACCGCGGCCAGGGGAGAGTCGGCCGGAATCAGCGTCGGGTGCACGCGGGCCTCGAGCGCGCCGTCGGTTACCTTCGCGATCGCGAGCAGCTTAACCCGGTAGCCGAGCTCGCGCGCGTAGGCGATCTCGGTCGACTCCAACCGGGCGATGCCCGCGGTGTGGATGTCCTTCAGCTCCACCCGCGTCCGGAAGGCGAGCGACGCGAGGATCTGGAGCTTGTGGGCGGAGTCGATTCCCTCGACGTCCAGCGTGGGGTCGGCCTCCGCATATCCGGCCGCCTGGGCTCCGCGAAGCGCCTCGGCGAAGTCCTGCCCCTCGTCGGTCATCTTGGTCAGGATGAAGTTCGAGGTGCCGTTGACGATGCCGTAGAGCGACAGGATCCGGTTCGCGGCGAGCCCGTCGCGGAGGGCCCCGATGATCGGCACGCCGCCGGCGACGGCCGCCTCGAACCCGAGCAAGACGCCACGGCGCTGGGCCAGCTCGAAGAGCTCGGTCCCGTGGGTCGCCAAGAGCGCCTTGTTCGCGGTCACGACGTGCTTGCCGGCCTCGAGGGCGCGGAGCACGTAGGTGCGGGCGGGCTCGAGCCCCCCGATCGCCTCGACCACCAGCGACACCGCGGGATCGGCGAGGACGCGGTCCGGGTCGACGCTGAGCGGCCAGGCCGCTGGCTCGAGGCCGGCCCTCGGCGCGGCGACGTCCCGCGCCACGACGGCGACGATCCGGAGGCCGCAGCCGGCCCGCGCCTCGAGATCGGCGCGGTGCTGGGCGTAGATCTTGAGCACCCCGCCGCCCACGGTCCCGGCGCCGAGGAGCCCGATGCCGATCTCGCGCATGGCGCCCGTCGCCTAACCCAGGACCGCCCGGATTCCGCGCACGGCTTGGCGGATCCGGTGCTCGTTCTCGACCAGGGCGAAGCGCACGTAACCCTCGCCGTACTCCCCGAAGCCGATGCCCGGCGAGACGGCGACCTTGGCCTCGGCTAGCAGGAGCTTGGCGAACTCGAGCGAGCCCATGCCTCGGAAGGCCTCGGGGATCGGCGCCCAGACGAACATCGTGGCCCGCGGCTTCTCGACCAGCCAGCCGAGGCGTCCGAGCCCGGTGATCAGGACGTCGCGGCGCCGCCGGTACGTCTCGGCGATCTCCGCCACGCAACCCTGGGGCCCCTCGAGGGCCACGATGCCGGCGATCTGGATCGGCTGGAACACGCCGTAGTCGAGGTAGGACTTGATGCGCGCGAGGGCGTGGATCATGTGCGGATTCCCGCACGCAAAGCCCAGGCGCCAGCCGGCCATGTTGTACGACTTCGTCAGCGAGAAGAACTCGACGCCGACCTCCTTCGCGCCGCGGACCGCCAGGAAGGACGGCGGACGGTAGCCATCGAAGACGAGGTCGGCGTAGGTAAAGTCGTGGATGACCCAGAGCCGATGCTCCCTCGCGAAGTCCACGACGCGCTCGAAGAAGGCCGCGTCGGTCACCTGGGTCGTCGGGTTGTGGGGGAAGTTGAGGAGGAGCCCCTTCGGCTTCGGCCACCCAAGACGCACCGATTCCTCGAGGCGGGCGAAGAAGGCGCCGTGGTCCTCGCCGGCGACGAGCGGCACCGAGCGCAGATCCCCGTCGGCGATCACCACGGAATAGGTGTGGATCGGGTAGGCGGGGTTGGGCACGAGCACGGCGTCCCCGGGCTGGAGGAGGGCGAGCATCAGGTGGGCGAGCCCCTCCTTGGAGCCGATCGTGGCGATGGCCTCGGTCTCCGAATCCACCTCCACGCCGAAGCGGTTCCGGTACCAGTGCGCCATCGCGACCCGGAGTCGTCGGATGCCCCGGGAGGCCGAGTAGCGATGGTTCCGCGGGTTCTTCGCGGCCTCGACGAGCTTGTCGACGATGTGTCGGGGCGTCGGGCGGTCGGGGTTGCCCATGCCGAGGTCGATGATGTCTTCGCCGCGGGCGCGCGCCTTCACCTTGAGGTCGGTGACGGCGGCCAGGACGTAGGGCGGCAGGCGCTTGATCCGGTAGAAGTCGTCCACCTCTAGACCCCCTCCGAGGCGATGACCGAAGTGCTGGAGCCGTGGGCGGGGAACGAAGCTGGATGATAGCCCCGCCCGCCTGAATCTGTCAATTTTCCGAGGGGTTCGCCGGCTCGCTGCCTAGTAGCCGGAGTCGCTCGGTGATCTCACGCTTCAGCTGATACGCCGGCGCCGGGGGCAGCCAGTAGAAGTCATCGGCCTCAGGCATCGGCGTCCCGGACCGTGTCGAGGAAGTCCAGGCAGATGCGATTGAACGCATCGGGAGCTTCCCAGAGAGCGCCGTGGCCCACGCCCGGCAAGTGGGTGAGCCGCGCTCCCGGGATCTTGTGCGCGAGCTCGTCGGAGAGGACGGGCGGGGTGATGAGATCCTCGGTCCCGACCGCGACCAGCGTCGGGCACCGGATCAGGTGGAGGCGGTCGCGGGCATCATGGCCGAGGATGGCATCTGTCTGGCGGAGATAGGCGTGGACCGGCGTCGGATGCGGGTGGTGGGTCGCGCGCTCGACCACCAGCTCGACCAGCTCGGGCTGGGTCGCGAAGCACTCAGGGGTGAAGAGCCACACGCTGAGGGCGCGGTAGAATCCCTCGGCGCCGAACTGTACACGCGCCAGGCGGACGGCGTTGACGAGGGCGTGGAAATAGGGGTGCGGCCCCGCCCACGTCGCGTGGAGCTGGAGGCTCACGAACCGCTCCGGCGCGGCGAGGACCGCCTCCTGAGCGATCGCCCCGCCGAGCGACAGCCCGAGGAGATGAGCCCGCTCGACGCCGAGCCCGTCGAGGAGGCCGAGCAGATCCGCGGCCATCCCCCGGGTGGTGTACGGGACGTCGGGGGCGTCGCTCCGGCCCGCGCCGCGGTTGTCGAGCACGAGCACGCGGTGGCGCGGAGCCAAGGCGGCGAGCTGAAACGGCCAGGCGGTCGTGTCGCCGCCGAGCCCCATGATCAGGACCACGGGGGTCCCGCTCTCGGTCCCGTGCCACTCGTAGTGGACGCGGATCCCCTGGACCGTGACGAACGGCATCGCCGCTAACCCGGACGGCCCGGCTGACCATGGCGCGCCCGGGTGGTCACTCGTGTGCCGCCAGCGCCTCCGAGAGCGATTCCCACTCGTGGATGAGCCAGGCGACCTGCTCCTCCGCCTCCTGGCGCTCACGCGCGACGGCCCGGGCCCGCTCGCCGTCCGTGTAGAGGCCGGGATCGGCGAGCGTCCGGCCCAGCTCGGCGAGCCGCGCCTCCATCGTGTGGATCTCGGTCTCGAGGGTGTCGAGACGCCTCCGGAGCTCGCGTACCGCCGGATCCACCCGAGGGCGTCGGCGCGGGCGGTCGGCCCCCTCGGCGCCCCCGGCCGGCGCGGCCGGCGGCTCGGGTTTCGGGGTCGCGTCCCCCGCCCGGGGCGCGGCGGGTCCGGGTGCCGGCGGCGGCCCGCCCGCCAGTGGACGGTCGACCGCGGCGTGGTAGTCGTCGTAGCCGCCTAGGTGGATCACGAGGCGCCCGTCCCGGACCTCGACGACCTTCGTTGCGAGACGGTTGATGAAGTAGCGGTCGTGCGAGATGAACACCATGGTCCCGGCGAAGTCCGCGAGGGCCTCCTCCAGGACGGCCCGGGACGCGAGGTCCAGGTGGTTCGTGGGCTCGTCCAGGCACAGGAAGGGCGCCGGCCGCGCGAGCATCCGCGCGAGCGCCAGCCGCGCCTTCTCGCCCCCCGAGAGCACTGCGACGCGCTTGTCCACGGCGTCGCCAGAGAAGAGGAAGGCGCCGAGCAGGGTCCGGAGCCGGGTGCGGTCGGTCTGGGGCGCGGCGGCCTCCATCTCCTCGAGGACCGTGAGGGTCGGGTCGAGAGCGTCGAGCTGGTGCTGGGCGTAGTAGTGCGTGGTGACGTGAGCTCCGAGGACTCGCTCGCCCGAATCCGGCGGGAGCACGCCCGCGAGGATCCGCAGGAGGGTCGACTTGCCAGCCCCGTTCGGCCCAACGAGCGCGATGCGCTCGCCGCGCTCGAGGTCGAGGTCGATGCCCGCGTAGACGACCTTCGGGCCGTAAGCCTTGGCGATGCGCCGGAGCTGGGCGACGTGCCGGCCGGTCCTTGGCGGCGCGGGAAACGAGAACCGAATCTGGCGGGCGGCTCCCTCGACCTCGATCCGGTCCAGGCGCTCGAGCATCTTGATCCGGCTCTGGACCTGACGCGCCTTGGTGGCCTTGTACCGGAAGCGCTCGATGAAACGCTCGATCTCGGCCACGCGCTTCTGCTGGTTGCGGGCGCGGGCCTCGATGAGGGCCTGCCGGGCCGCGCGCTGGGCGAGATAGTCGTCGTAATCGCCGGGATAGAGGTCCAGGCCCGCCGGGGAGAGCTCGGCCACCCGGGTGACCATGCGATTCAGGAAGTAGCGGTCGTGGGAGACGACGGCAACGGTGCCGTCGTACGCGTCCAGGTAGTCCTCGAGCCAGCCGAGCGACTCGAGGTCGAGGTGGTTCGTCGGCTCGTCGAGGAGGAGGAGCGTCGGCCGCTGGAGCAAGAGCCGCGCGAGCGCCGCACGCATCCGCCAGCCTCCCGAGAACTCCCGAAGGGGCCGCCCGAGGTCCGTCTCCCGAAAGCCCAAGCCGCTCAGGACGACCCGGGCCTCCGTCTCGATCCGGTAGCCGCCCAGCGCCTCGAAGCGGTGTTGAAGGTCGCCGTATCGGGCGGTCTGGGCCTCGTCGGACTCGTGGAGGCGCGCGGCCAGGACCTCCAGCTGGCGCTCGATCTCCCAGACCTCGGGAAAGCCGGACAGCGCCTCGCCGAGGACCGAGCCGCGGACCTCCCCCGCCGCCTCCTGGGGGAGATACCCGACGGTCGTCTCGCGGGCCCGGCTCACCTGGCCGGTGTCCGGCTGCTCGAGCCCGGCCAGGATCCGGCACAGCGTGGTTTTCCCCACCCCGTTGGGCCCGACGAGCCCGATGCGCTCGCGCCCGCCGAGCTGCCAGGACACGTCACGGAACAGGACGCGGTCGCCGTAGGCCTTGGACACCGCCTCGAGCTGGATCACCCTCACATTCTACGCACGGGCGTGTCCGATACCCCATCCGACGCCTGGACGCGAGCGGCGGCGGCAGCTCCGCGGGGTACCGGAGCGTTGAGGCGACGGGGGCGCCAGGACGAGGGTCATGGGCGGAGCCGTTCCGCGCGGCCACGGGCGCGCGTGACGACAACAGCGGTCGGCGGCTACGCGGAGTCGAGCGCCCGGGCCAGCGCCGCCGCCCGCTCCGCCCACGCGGGGACGCGGAGTTCAGCAAAGCGCCGGCGGGCCTGCTCCCAGTAGTGGCCCGCCGCCGCCCGGTCGCCGGTCCCGAGGGCTGCCGCCCCGAGATCCATCCAGACGCGCGCCGTGTCGTAGCGCGCCTGCATGGTCTCGAAGGCGCTCCCCGATTCCTGGAGCGTCGCCATGGCGTCCTGGGCCGCGCCGGCCGCCAGCTGCGCGCGCCCGAGCGCCCGCAGCGCCATCCCGACCCCGTAGGCCGAGCGGGCAGCGCGGGAGATCTCCAGCGCCTCCCGCGCGGTGGCGAGCGCGCGGTCATGCCGGCCGTCGAGGCGGTAAGCGTCCGCCAGGAACGCCGTGAACCAGCTCTGGAACTGGGGGAAGCGGAAGACGTGATGCTGCTGGACCGCGCTCTCCAGGGCCGGGATGGCGCGCGCGGCGTCCCCGTGCTCCAGGAACGCGAACCCGAGCCAGCCCGACACGACGGCGTGCGTGAGGGGGTCGGGCGCCACCGCTCGGCTCCGCTCGCATGCCTCGATGCTGGCCTCGGTCTGGCCAAGACCGGCGTGCACGATACCGATGGCATTGAGCGCGGAGGCCTGAAGCTGGCGGTCCCCGACAGTCTCGCCGATGACGCGCGCCCGCGTCTCGGCCTGGAGGGCCGCGTCGAACTCCCCGAGCTGCGCGTGATTCAGCCCTACCACCCAGTGCGCCTGGCCGACCCACCAGGCCCGCCCCGCGCTCTCGAGACAGGCCAGCGACTGGAGCGCATGCCGGATGCCCTCGGCCGCCCGGCCGGACAGCGGCGCCTCCTGCGCGAGCACGTAGTGCGCCTTGCCGAGGGTCGTGGTGTCCCCGCACCGCGCGGCCTCGGCGATCGCTCGCTCCGCGCTCTGGATCGTGCGGTCCCGGTCCCCGAGGAAGAGGTAGGTGCGCGCCAGGAGGAAGTGGTAGTAGGCGGCCAGCGCGGCGTCGTCCAGCCGGTCGAGGCTTGCCTTCCAGTGCAGTAGGACCCCGAGGACATCGCGAAACCGCCCGAGGTGGATCAGCGACGACGCCTTGCGGAGCACGAGCCGGAGGCGCCGCTGGTCGCGCGCCTCGGCGGGAAGACGCTCCACGTGGGCGAGGGCCTCTTCGAGCGCGCCCAGCGCCTCGGTGTGCCCGTGCCCCCGGGCGGCCTTGGCCGCCACGCGCGAGAGGCACTCGACGGCGCGCTCCGACTGATCGGTGCGGGCATAGTGGTAGGCGAGCCGGTCGTCCGCCTCTTCGAGGCGGCCCTCATAGAGGCGCTCGAGGGCCCGAGCGGCGACCGCGTGCAGCGCGTGCCGATTCGGGACCGGTAGGCTCTCGTACACCACCTCCTGGGTCAGCGCGTGCTTGAACACGTAGACGGACTCGCCGGGGCGTGTCTGTTCGTAGAGGAACTCGAGTCGCGTGAGCTCGCGGAGGTGTCCCTCGATGTCACCCGGCCCCCGCCACACCGCCTGGAGCAGGCGGAGGGGCACTTCCCGGCCGATCACGGACGCCAGGCGAAGCGTGTCCTTCACATCCTCGGGGAGGCGGTCGATTCGTGCCCGCAACGCCTCCTCGACCGTGTCCGGGACCGCGACCCCGCCCACGGCGTCCGACTGCTCGGCGACCGCCCGGCATAGCTCCTCGAGGAAGAACGGATTGCCCTCGGCCTTGCTGAGGATCGCTGGCGCCATGCCGTCATGCCCGGGGCGGGTCGCCAGCAGCGACTCGACGATCTGCTGGCTGTCGCCTCGCGAGAGCGGCTGGAGGGCGAGCTGGGTCGCGTACGATTTGTCCATCCAGGGCGGGCGATAGCCGGGCCGGTACGTCAGAAGGGAGAGGACGAACGCCCCGGGGCTGGCCTCGAGCAGCGCGGCCACGCACTCCTCGGACGTGCGGTCGATCCACTGGAGGTCCTCGCACACGAACACGATCGGCCGCTGCCGGCTTCCCCGGAGCCCCATCTGCCGGAGCGCGTCCCTGGTACGGGCTTTGATGGCCTCCGGCGTCAGCACGCTCAGCTGCTCCGTCCCGTCCTTCAGGCCGAGAAGGTGGTGGAGGTACACCGCCCACTCGTCCGGATCCATGTCGAGCTCCGCGATCCCCGACCGCACCTTCCGGGCGGCGGACGCCGGGCTGTCGCCCTCCGCGATGTGGAAACTCCGGCGAAGGAGCGCGATCACCGGCAGGTACGGGGAGGCGCCGCCGTACGAGAGACAGTGCCCCTGGAACCAGGCCACGCGCTCGCCCCGGAGGCTCCGCCGGAGTTCGAGGAGGAGCCGGGACTTGCCGATCCCGGCCTCGCCCACGATGCCCACCACCTGGCCGCGCCCCTCGGCCGCGGAGGCAAAGCGGTCCCGGAGGAACTCCAGCTCGCGGCTTCGGCCGGCCAGCGCGGTCAGGCGGCGTCCCGACCGGAGCGCCGGCCTGTCCACTCCGTCGAGCCGGTACACCGGGCCGTCGCCCGGCGCCGGTGACGGGAGGGGCACGAGCGCGAAGCGCCGGTCCAGGAAGGGCGCGGCGGTTTCCGAGACGATCGTCCGGTCAGGGTCGGCCCGGAGGACGAGGCTCTCCAGCGTGTGCCAGGCCCGCCGCTTACCATCGAGCTCGAGCCGGACGTCCCGGCCGGCGTGTCCGACCAGGAGCTGGGTCACGTGGATGCCTAGCCGCACGGTGACCCACGGCGGCTCGGCCCGACGGCCCCGCTCGACCGCTCGGCGGATCGCCACTGCGGCGTGCGCGGCGCGGCGCGTCGCATCCTCGACGGGCTCCAGGCCGAAGGTCGCCACGATGCCGGTCGGCCCGAGGTCCTCCACGCGGCCGCCGAAGCTCCGGGCCTTCTCGATGAGCTCCTCGATCAATCCGCTGGGGTACAGGCGGTCGTCCTCGGGCGACGGGCCGTTGATCACGGCGCGAAGCAGCGTCACGCGGCGGGGCTCCCACCGGACCGTGGCGGCCGGCGCGTCCGGGACTATCGTTGTCTGAGGCGGTGGGGGCGGGAGCACAGCATCGGCCGCAGGCTCCGGTCCGGGTCTGGGTCGGGATGCGCCCGGCCGGAGGCCGTGCTTCGCGATCCGGTACCGGAGGGTGTCGCGGGAGATCCCGAGCCTTCGCGCGGCGCGCGTCACGTTCCAGAAGCTCTCGTCCAGGGCTTCGAGGAGCTGGGTCCGCTCCACCGCGTCGAGCGTGTCCCCGAGCGCGCGTGCCGGCGCGGGCGCCTCAGCCGAAGCCGAGACCGGATTCGGGGCCGGGGAGATGTCCAGCAGGGCCGCGGTCACGATGGGAGCATCGTTGAGCAAGGCGACGCGCTCCATCATGTTCGTGAGCTCGCGGACGTTCCCGGGCCACGAATGCGCGAGAAGCGCCGCCCGGGCGTCCGGCGCGAAGATCTTGTGGGCCAGGCCGTACTCGGAGCAGGCCGCGGCGAGGTAGTGCTCGGCCAGGAGGATTACGTCGGCCCCTCGTTCCCGGAGAGGCGGTATCCGGAGCGTCACGACGTTCAGGCGGTGGTAGAGGTCCTCGCGGAAGCGGCGGGCTCGGACCGCGGCCGGGAGGTCCGCGTTGCTCGCGGTGATGATCCAGACGTCGACGGGCTCGGTACGGGTCGCGCCGAGCCGTCGCACCGCGCGATCCTCCAGGACCTTCAGGAGCTTGGCCTGCAGATCGAGCGGGAGTTCGCCCACCTCGTCCAGGAAGAGCGTGCCCCGGTTGGCCACCTGGAACAGCCCGGCCTTCGGCTGGCGCGCGTCCGTGAACGCCCCGCGCTCGAAGCCGAACAGCTCGGCCTCGAGCAGGGTTTCGGGGATGGCGGCGCAGTTCACAGGTTGCCACGGCTGCCCCTTGCGTGGTCCCTCGTCGTGGAGCGTTCGGGCCAGGAGCCCCTTGCCGACGCCGGTCTCCCCCTGGATGAGCAGGGACGGGAGCCGCCCGCGCTCCGACTGGTGCTGAAGCAGCCGGGCCGCACTCTCCCGGAGGGCCGTCATAGCCGGTGAGTTGCCGAGGAGCGACGTCAGCGTCGCCATGGGTGCCGGTATCCTACCCCGGTTCGCCCTGACCGCGCTGTCCCATGACACCCTACGCTGCCCCACCCAATTTGGGGGTTCCCCCCCCACGCCTGGCTGGATCGTCTGGCCCACGGCCATCGCAACCCCCTGTTTTCATATGGATTCTGTTCCGTTTCATCGTTGGTGCCCTCTCCTGAAGCTGCAAGCGAGGAGCCATAGCATGAGGGTCACGATGAATCGCGAAGAGAGCGAGTCCCGGTCGCTCCTGGGGCGCGCCAACTGTCCGGACGGCGGATGATCGGGACGAGCATGGTCGTCGGCAGGGTGCTGGGACTCTGGTCGTTCGGCGGTCAACCAGAAGCCGGTGGACCGCGTGATCGCCGAGATCCGAGCCGCGCGGCGCCTCCGGGTGCCGGCAGCTCCTGATCGGCTTCGAGAGCCCGCGGGCGGACGACCTCGCGGGGCTCGACCCTGCGGAGTGGAAGCGGCGCCGGGCCCCGCACCTCCGGCGCATGATCGACACGCTCCAGAGGCGCGGCTCCTCGGTTTCGTCGTACAGCGCCGCGAGGCGAGGCTGGCCGCCCGCCGGGCCGCGCCCGGCCGCGCTGCCATGGCCGGCGTGCCTCCGTGAGTGCGGAGCGCCCCCGCCTGGCCCCCTCAGGAGTCGAGGAGCTTGTAGTAGAGCGCGGTGCCGTCGAGAGCGCCCGTGGCGCTTCGGGCGTAGCACGGGATGGTACCGGCGAAGGTCCAGCCGACCGCTCGGTAGAGAGCCTCCGAGGGATCGCCCTGACGGGTGTCGAGGATCAAGGTCGTACGCCCATGCCGGCGAGCGTGCTGTTCCAGCGCGAGCATGAGCGCCCTGCCGATCCCCCGGCGGCGTGCTCGGCGGTGGACCATGACCTTCGACACCTCGGCCCGGTGGCGGGCGTTCGCACGCGTGGCGAGGTCAAGCTGAGCCGAGCCCACGAGCCCGAGCTCTGCGTCGTGAGCCGCCAGGAGCACTCGCGAGCCCTCCCCGACCGCGGTCGCGACCGCGTCCCAGTAGGCCGACGCCTCAGCCTCGGCAACGGGGGGGAGAAAGCCGATCGACGCTCCGCTGTCGACCGCGTCCCGGAGCAGGGCCACCAGGGCGGGGCGGTGGGCTTTTACGTCAGCGCCTGTCAACGGCTCGATGTCGAGCCTCACGCCCGTCAGACCGGAACGCTCCAGTCCCGGGCGCACGCCTCGGCCCGCTCCACCCACCGGGGGAGATCGAGCGCGCGGAACTGCCGGTGGGCCTCCGCGAGCTGGTCCGCCCGCGTGTCCGCCTGCCCCCGCGCGTGCGCGAGCGCGGCGAGGTCGAATCGGGTTCGCGCGATCTCGAAGGCGGCCTCGATGGACTCGAAGGCGTGGAGAGCTTCCAGGTGGTGCTCCTGCGCGTCGCCGAGGGCCCCGCGGGCCTGAGCGATGTGGCCGAGCGCGCGCTCCGCCCAGCCGATGCCCTGCGGCATGCCGGTTGCCCGGGCCAGCTCGAGCCCCTGGCTGGCCAGCTCGAGTGCCGTCTCCAGCTTGCGAGCACGCTGGTGAGCCTCCGCGAGAAACGCCGAGAACCAGGCCTGGGCCTGGCGAAAGCCGAACTGGACGTGGAGGCGCAGCGCTTCCTCCAGGCGAGGCATCGCCTGACCCAGCTCCCCCTGCTCGAGCCACGCCAAGCCGAGCCAACCCAGGGCCATGGCCGTGTTGAGCGGGTCCGGGGAGAGCGCCAGCGCTTCCTCACAGCTCCGGATCGCCGGCTCCCAGTCGCCCCGACACACGTGGACGAGGCCGCGCGCCCACGCGGCCGACGCGGCGATCTGAGGGTCGCCCACGGCCGTGCCCAGAGCCGCCGCCTGGGCCTCGGCCCCGAGGGCGGCCTCGAACTCGCCGAGGACCGCGTGGTTCAGCCCGAGTGCCCAGTAGGCGGGGCCGATGTACCAGGACTCGGCGGCGCGCTCGAGGAGCGCGACCGCCTGGCGGCCGTGCTGGAGACCGTCCCGGGGTTGGCCGGACATGGCGGCGTGCTGGGCCAGGACGTAGTGTATGCGCCCTCGGGTCGCGTCGTCCTCGCATCGTAGCGCCTCCGCGAGGCCCAGGCCGAGGTGGTGCGAAGCCTGGCGCTGGTCCCCGAGGAACAGATAGCCGCGCCCGAGCAGGAGGTGGTAGGGGCCGGCGAGCCGGCCGTCGTCCAGGCGCTCCAGCGTGACCTGGTGACGGAGTAGCAGGGAGACGATGTCCTGGAAGGCGCCGAGCGGTATCAAGGAATACGCCTGGCGAATCACGAGGTCGAGGCGGCGCCCGTCCTGCTCGGCGGTCGGGAGCCGGTCCACGTGGGCGCGCGCTTCCTCCAGGATCCGGACGGCCTCGGTGTGCGCGTGCGCCCCGACGGCCTTGTCGGCCAGCTGCGTCAGGTACAGCACGGCCTTGGCCGCCTCGTCCGTCCGAGCGTAGTGATGGGCGAGCCGGTCGTAGACCTCCGCGAGCCGGTCGGCGTGGACCGCCTCGAGCGCCCGGGCGATCGCGCCATGAAGGAGGCGGCGGCGGGCCGGCGGCACGCTCTCGTAGGCCACGTCGCGCGTCAGGCTATGGGTGAACGCGCAGAGAGGCTCGCCGCCGCCGCTCTTCGCGTACAGGAACTCGAGCCGCATGAGCTCCCTGAGATGGGGGTCCGGCTCGCCGTCCCACACCGCGCGAAGGAGCTGGAGCGGAACCTCCTGACCGACCACGGCCGCGGTCTGCAAGAGCCGGCGGGGCTCGTCAGCCAGCCGGTCGATCCGTGCCAGGAGCACCTCCTGGATAGTGTCGGGGACCGCGTGCCCCGGGGCTGACTCACCGCCGCCGTCGACCGCCCGCGAGAGCTCCTCGAGGAAGAAGGGGTTGCCCTCGGCCTTCTCGAGGATGACGTCAGCGACCTCGTCGGACACCGCGTCGACCCGACGGACGGCGCGGACGACGCTCAGGCTCTCCTCACGTGAGAGCGGCGGTAGCGAGACCTGCGTCACGTACGATCGATCCATCCAGGGCGCCCGGTAGCCGGGCCGATAGGTCACGATGCACATCGCGGGCGCCCCGGCCGCGCTGTCCATGAGCGTGGTGAAGCACTCTTCCGACGTCGAGTCGATCCAGTGAAGGTCTTCGACGACGAACAGGATCGGCCGTCGGCGGGCGCCCTGGAGGATGAGCTGGCGCAGCACCTCGAAGGTCCGGGCCTTGATCGCCGATGGAAGCCCGGTGAGCGCCTCGGTCCCCTCCCGGATGCCGAAGAGCCGGTGGAGATAGGGCGTCGCACCGGCGGGATCGATCCCGACCTCCTGGAACCCGGCGCGGATCTTCTCGGCGATGACATCGGGGCCGTCGCCGTCCGCCACGCGGAAATTGGCCCGCAGGACGTCCATGACCGGGACGTACGGAATGGCCCGGGCGTAGGACTGACAGCGCCCTTCTAGGTAGGTGACCCGCCGCTCGGGCTCGCCGAGCAGCTGCTCGCGAAACTCGTGGAGCAGGCGTGACTTCCCGATGCCGGCCTCTCCCAGCAGGCCGACGACCTGACCGTGACCCCGGAGCGCATCCTCGAGACGGCTCCACAGGAGACCGAGCTCACGCGCGCGACCCACGAACGTGGGCGCGCGTCGGCCGCGCCCCGCGCCGGGCCAGTCGGTCGCGACCAGCCGCTGCACGGGGCCGGTGGTGGCGGCGCTCCCCGCGGGGGCGAGGTCGAAGTGGCGGGCGATGAAGGCGGCGGCGGCCTCCTCCACAAGGATGGCGCCCGGCTCGGCGAGTCCAAGGACCGCGTCGAGCGCCGTCCACGCCTCGCGCTTGCCGTCGAGGTCGACCTGGATCCCGCCCCGGGAGCTCCCGACGAGGACCCGCCGGACGGCGATCCCCGAGCGGACCTGGATCGCGGGCCCGTCCCCGCCGCCCGCGCGCTCCGCGGCCTTGTGGATCGCGACGGCCGTCAGGGCGGCCCGGTGCGGGGCGTCCTCGATCGGCTCGAGCCCAAACGCCGCGACGATGCCCGTCGGGCTCATCTCCTCGACCCGTCCGCCGAACGTCTGGATCTTCTCGACCAGGGTCTCGAGCGCGCGGCTCGGACTGAAGCTTGGATCGGCGTCGGGCGGCAGGCCCACGGCGCTCCGGAGGAACGTGAGTCGCCGGCTCTCCCACCGGACCGCCAGCGGCGTGACGGTCTCGACGGGAGGGGCGGCCGGCCCGGGCTCCCGGCGCGCGGTCGGCTCGCCCGGACCCGGATCGCGGGACTCCGTAGGCCCATCGGGCCGCTCGGCGCGGTTCCCGGCCGGCCCCCGCTTCGCCGGCGCCTCGCGGCCGAGCCCGTGCTTGGCCATGCGGTAGCGAAGGGTGTCGCGGGAGATTCCGAGACGGGTGGCCGCCCGGGTGACGTTCCCGCCGGTCTGGCGCAGGGCCTCCTCGACGAGCGTCCGCTCCACGCTGTCCTTCGCGTCCCCGAGCGTCGGCGGCGCGGCCGGGCCGGGGCCCGCCGGGGCGTCGGAGGCCGCGACGGCCGCCGGCAGTCCGAGCATGTCGGCGGTGACCGCGGAGGCCTCGGAGAGGAGGGCCACGCGCTCCATCACGTTCGCCAGCTCCCGGACGTTTCCGGGCCACGGGTAGGCGAGAAGCGCGGCGCGGGCGTCCGGCATCAGGGTGCGCGGGGGGAGGCCGTACTCCGCGCACGCCCGGCCGAGGAAGTGCGCCGCGAGGCGGAGCACGTCCTCGCCGCGCTCGCGCAGTGGGGGGATGGTCAGCGTCACGACCGCGAGCCGGTGGTAGAGGTCTTCGCGGAAGCGCCGGGCGCGCGCAGCGGCGAGGAGGTCCTCGTTGCTGGCCGTGACGATCCAGACGTCCACGGGCTCGCTCCGGGTGCTCCCCAGGCGCCGCACGGCCCGGTCCTCGAGCGCCTTGAGGAGCTTCGCCTGGAGCGACTCCGGGAGGAGACCCACTTCGTCCAGGAAGATCGTCCCGTGGTTCGCCGTCTGGAAGAGGCCGGCCTTCGCGGACTTTGCGTCCGTGAAGGCCCCTCGCTCGTAGCCGAAGAGCTCGGCCTCGAGCAGGGTCTCGGGGATGGCGGCGCAGTTGACGTCGACGAAGGGCCCGGCGGCCCGGGGACCGGCGCGGTGAAGGGACCGCGCGAGCAGCCCCTTGCCCACTCCGGTTTCCCCCTGGATGAGGACCGGCGGGAGCCGCCCCCGCTCGGCCCGCTGAAGGAGCCGCGCCGCCTTCTCGCGTAGCCCGACCATTCCGGGGCTTTCCCCGAGGAACTCGGGCAAGAGAGGCGGCTCGCCCATGGGAGCGCATCCTACTCCCGAAGGGCCCCCACGCTCAATGGCGCCTCCGGCGGGCCCGCCATCCCCCAGAGGAAGGTCCGGGTGGGGGATGTTGACCCACCGATGGCGTGCGCCCACCCGGGTGAGCTCCAAACCGGCTGAACCACGATCCTACTAAGTATTGAAAATAAATGACGATTCTCATCTGGCACCCGGGTTGCCCCACTGCCGGCCATCGGCGACGGCCCGGACGCGTCGCCACGGGAGGATGGGATGGCCGGAAGCGGGGTGGCGATCGGTGTGACGCCCTCGTCGGGCACGACCTCGCCCAGCATGTCGCAGGGCCGTCTCCTCGCGGGAGGGCTCGCCTTCGTTGGCCTGACGGTCGCCGTGTTCTGGTGGCTGTTCAACCGGGTCCCGGGCGAGGACACAGGTCCCTTGCTGGCCGATCTGCGCTGGGGCTACTTCCTCCTCCTCCTGCTCGTCTTGCCGGTCGAGAGCGTGACTGCGGCGGCGCGAATCTGGCTCGTCCTGCGCGTGCTCCACCCGGGCGTCTCGTTCTGGACGTGCCTCCAGTCCGAGCTCGCCAACATCGGCGTCTCGCTCCTCACGCCTTCTCAGTCGGGTGGTGGCCCCGGTCAGATCTACGTGCTGAACCGCCGGGGCGGGGTGTGCTTCGCAACCGGGCTGACCGCGACCCTCATCTCGTTCATGGGCACGATGGTGGGGCTCCTCCTGCTGGGCCTCTACTCGCTGGTGGTGGCGGGAGTTGCCACCAACGGGTTCCTCTACCTCACCCCGGTGTGGACGCTGACGGCGATCGCTGCGGCGCTTCTCCTCGGAGCCACGTGGCCCGATCGCTGCCGTATCGGATTGGCTAGGCTCTCGCGGACGGTCTGGCGGGTGCTGCGCCGGCCCGAGTCGGTCGTCGACTGGTGGCCGCCCGGGACGGATCGCATGGGACCGGCCGTCGACCGGATGGACGCGTGGACGGCCCGACTGGTGGACCTCCTCTACACCTACCGCGAGGACATCGGCCGCTTCCTGCGTCACGGCAAGGCGTGCTTCGTGGCGGTCTGCCTCCTGAGCGTGAGCTTCCTGCTGGCGCGGGCGCTGATGCCGTATCTCTGCGCGCGCTTCCTCGGGGTCGAGGGCGGAACGCTGCGGCACATCCTGGAGGTCCAGATGGCGCTCATCTTCCTGGTCTTCTTCGCCCCGACGCCGGGGGGCGCCGGCATCGCCGAGGCGGCGTCGCTCTCGATCATGGGCGACATCGTGCCTCCGGGCGTCGCGCCCTACTACAACCTGCTCTGGCGCGTCTCCACCGCCTACCTCGCCGCGCTGGCCGGCTTCCTCTGTCTCGGTCGGGCGGTCATCCAGGGCGCGGCGAGGAACGGGTGGGGGCGCCCCCTCGCCGCGGCGATGCCGCGCACGAACGGAGGGCTCCTGCCATGACACTCGTCGATTTCGCCGCGCACCTGGTCCTGGGCACCATCCTCATCATCGGGGGCTACCAGTTCTACTTCTGGTGCCAGCGAAACCCGCTGCGGCCGGTCCGGGAGCTCCGGCTGCCGCTGGACGACCGTATCCCGTTCCAACCCGCCTGGGTCTGGATCTACGGGTTCTTCTACTGGCCGGGCGTCCTGTACACGAACTGGGTCCTGCGGTCGTCGCGCGAGTTCGTGTACCTGGCCCTCAGCTTCCTCGGGCTGCTCGCCATGCAGATGGCCTTCTTCGTGCTGTTCCCGGTCGAGACGCCGGCGTCCTGGCGCGCCCTGAACGGTGGGCGGACCTGGTCGGAGCGGTTCCTCGCCTTCGTCCAGCGGATCGACGCCCGGGGGAACAGCTTCCCGAGCATGCACACGTCGGTGGCGACGCTGACCGCGCTCTACCTCCAGCCCCACGTGGGCGCCTGGGCGTTCGCGTTCCCGGTGCTGATCGCGCTGTCGTGCCTGTTCACCAAGCAACACTACGTGGTCGACCTGCCCGCGGGGGCGGCCCTCGGCGTGCTGGCGCATCGCATCTTCGCGATCGCGTGAGGAGGACCCAGTCATGACCATGCGCGAGTCGATCGAGAGCCTGTTCGCGGCGCAGGTGGCCGAGCTCGTCGCGTCGCAGGAGTTCCGGGCGCTCGAGCGCGGAACCGCCGCGCTCGCCGACTACGACCGATTCCTGGCCGACGTCGTGCGGACGCATCTCAAGGCCACCGAGTACGTGGCCTTCCTCTGCGCGCTGGCGCCGCCCGCGGCGAGCGAGAGCCGGCTCCAGAACCTTCTCGAGGAGCTCCATCACCCGGGACTCCTGCGCCAGCTGGCGGTGGGCGCGGGCCTCGGCGCTCGCCTCCCCGAGCTGGAGGCCCAGGCCGCCGACGACATCCGTCGGCTGGTGGTCGAGCCGGTGCTCTACCGGACCTTGGGCGAGGTGGGGCTCGCCGCCTTCTGCGAGGTGGTGGCCTTCGAGTACATGCTGGCCCGGCTGGCGGGCCGGGTCGCGACCTTTCTGGCGTCACACCGCGGGCTCGGCCCGGCGGTCCTCCGCTGGTGGACGGAGCATGCCGACGTGGACGTCCAGCACGCCGCCGAGGGGCTCGAGGATCTCGAGACGTACGCCCGCTACTACGGCCTGGCGGGCGAGGATGGGCTGGCCATCGTCGAGCTCACCCTGCGGGAGAACGTGTTCCTCCGCCGATACTTCCGGGACCGCGTGCCCGCGACGGCATGGCTTCCGGCGGAAAGCCCACCGTGCGGCTCGTGAGCGCGACCGCCTACGTCCTGCGGATCCCCTTCCTCGCGTCCGTGCGCCACAGCCTCGCCGGCCGGACGTGGTGCGACTCGGTGATCGTGCGCGTCCGGGACGCCGACGGTGCCGAGGGCTTCGGGGAAGGGGCGCCGCGGCCCTACGTGACCGGCGAGACGCCCGCCGACGTCGTCGAGCATCTCACGTGCGTCCTGTGGCCCGCCGTCCGGGGGGCCCCGGCGCCCGACCTGCGCGGACCGGGCAGCCTTGAGGCCGTGGAGCAACTCCTCCCCGACGACGGCTCGGCGACGGGGCGACACAACGCCGCGCGCTCGGCGATGGAGCTGGCGATCGTCGACTGGGCCCTCCGGCGCCGCGGCGTTTCCGCCGCCACCCTCCTCCCGCCTCGCCGAAGCCACGTGGTCTACGGAGGCGTGATCAGCGCCGAGTCGCCGACCGAGGCGGGCCGCCAGGCGCGCTGGGCCCGGGTGGCGGGCCTTCGCCAGGTCAAGGTCAAGGTCGGGGTCGGCGACGACGTCGCCCGCGTCCGGGCGGTGCGGGAGGCCCTGGGCCCCGCGGTGCTGGTCCGGGTCGACGCCAACGGCGCCTGGACGCCGGCCGCGGCCCCGGCCGCCATGGCTCGACTCGCGTCACTGGGCGTCGTGGCCGTCGAGCAGCCGATCCCTCCCGGCTCCCCGGCCGTTCTGGCTCGCGTGCGGGCGGAGAGCCCGCTCCCCCTGGTGGCGGACGAATCCGTCGTGACGCGGGCCGATGCGGAGACGCTGATTGCCGCCGGCGCCGTGGACGGCATCAACGTGCGCGTGTCGAAGTGCGGCGGGCTAGCCCGATCCGTCGCGATCGCCCGACGCGGGGCGGCAGCCGGGCTCGAGGTCCAGGTGGGCAGCCACGTGGGCGAGACCGCGGTCCTCGCGGCGGTCGGCCGTCACCTGGCGGCCGGACTCGAGACCGCCGGCTTAGTCGAGGGGTCGTACGGCACGCTCCTGCTCGTCGAGGACGTGTCCGACGACGGCCTCCGGTTCGGACACGGAGGCGAGGCGCCGCGACTGACCGGACCGGGCTGGGGCGTCCACGTGCGCGTCGACCGCCTCCGGCGGCATGCCGAAGCCATCGTCGAGCTGGCGGGATAGCGGGGAGAAGGCGATGGGCGCCTTGCTCGGGACTGCGCTGCGACTCCGGGAGTGGGCGCGCGACGCGCGCTTCGAGCGGGCCACCGCGCGGCCCGATCGGGCGCAGGCGGCCGCGTTCCGGGCGCTCCTCGATCGGAACGCGCGGACTGTCTTCGGACGGGAGCACGGGTTCGCCGCGATCCGGACTCCGGGCGAGTACGCGCGCGCCGTGCCGCTGCGCGACTACGAGGGGTTCCGGCCGTACGTCCAGCGTATCGTGGCGGGGGAGCCGGCGGTCCTCACCGCCGAGCCCGTCGTCGCGTTCGCGGCCACCAGCGGGACCACCGGAGAGCCCAAGCTCGCGCCGGTAACGGCGTCCTGGCTCTCCGAAATGGCGGGCCTCGTGCGACTCTGGATGCTGCGCGCGCTTCGTCAGCACCCGACGCTGCTCGACCGGTGGGCCCTGACGATCGTGAGCCCGGCCATCGAGGGATACACGCCGGCCGGCCTCCCGCTGGGCGCGCTCTCCGGCGTCCTCCAGCGTGGCCTGCCGACGCTAGTCCGCCGCGCCCAGGCCGTTCCCTACGGCGCTCACCTGATCGCGGACGCGGATGCTCGCGCCTTCGTCCTCCTGCGCCTTGCCCTCACGCGACCGGTGTCGGTGATCGGCACGCCCAATCCCACGACGCTCATCCGGCTGGCGGAAATCGCCCGACGAGAGACCGACTCCCTGCTCCGCGCAGTCCACGACGGAATCCTGGGGATCCCCTGGCCGGCCGTTCGCGAGGAGCCGGGCTGGGACGCCGAGGCCACCCGACAGGCCCTCGTGGCCCGCCTGGGGCCGGACCCGGCGCGGGCGCGCGCGCTGACCGCGGTCGCCGAGCGGCACGGAGCCCTCCGGCTGCGCGACGCGTGGCCGGACCTCGCGCTCATCGGCTGCTGGCTCGGCGGGCACGCCGGGCGTCACGCGAAGCGGCTCGGCGCGGACTACGGTGACGTCGCGCTCCGAGACCTCGGGCTGGTGGCGAGCGAGGGGCGGCTGACGCTCCCCGTGGCCGACGGCACGGCCGCGGGCGTCCTTGCCATCGAGACGGGATTCTACGAGTTCCTCCCCGAGGAGTCGCTCGATGCTGCCGCCGCGACTCCGACACTCCTCGCGCACGAGCTCGAGGTGGGCCGCCGCTACGACGTCGTGCTCTCCGGGGCGAACGGACTCTACCGCTACGACCTGAACGACATCGTGGAGGTGCAGGGTTTCCACGGCCGGACACCACTGGTCGCCTTTGTCCGGAAGGGACGCGACATGACGAGCATCACGGGAGAGAAGCTCCACCTGAACCACGTGCAGGTCGCGGTGCGGGCGGCAGAGAACGCGACCAGCATCGAGGTCTGGCAGTTTCGGTTGATCCCGGACGTCGACGCCTGCCGCTACGACCTGCTGGTCGAGCCGAGCGGCGCCGGTCTCGACGAGCGCCGCGCGCTGGCGTTCGCGGAAGCGGTCGACGAGGCGCTCGCACGGGTCAACGTGGAGTACGCGGCGAAGCGACGGTCGCACCGGCTCGGGCCGCTCCGGCTCTCCGTCATGCGGGCGGGCTGGGCCGAGCGCCAGTGCCGGGCCGACTTCGCGCGCGGCCGGCGCGAGGCGCAGCACAAGTGGCCCGCGCTCCGGCCGGAGTGGGACGAGGACAGCCTCCGCGAGGTCATCCGGACCTGGGAGAGGACACCGATATCGATATGATGAGGGATTGGGCACGACGGGTGGGTCAGGCGCTCCTGCTCTGGGGTGTCGTGGGCGGGCCGATCCTCCTGTGGTGGCCCGCGGCGCTCAGGCTGCCCGCGTTCTGGGCCGTCGTGGCGCTCGGCGTCCTGGCGAACGCGCTCCAGCCGTCGTACCGCCTCCGTGACGCAACGCGGTTGCGGGAGGATCGCGACACCTTCCACCACATCATGCTCACCGTCTACGGGAGCCAGGCGGCCGCGCTGGTCGAGCTGGTGCTGCGCCGTCCGGCGGGGCTCCCCCTGGACGCGCTCGGGTGGAGCGCGCTCCTGGCCATGAGCGGGGGCCTCGCGCTCCGGACGTGGGCCATCGCCACGCTGGGCGGCTGGTTCACGCTCCAGGTCGGGGTGAAGCCGGCCCAGCGCCTGGTCCAGGAGGGCCCGTACCGCGTGACCCGCCACCCGAGCTACGCGGGGGCGCTCCTCGCCTTCGTCGGGAGCGCCCTCCTGCTCCGCGCCTGGGTGGCGGCGGGGCTCGGAGCGGTGGCTCTGTACGTCGCCTTCCGACGCCGGATCCACCACGAGGAGCGTGTGCTGGCCGCGGGGCTCCCGCACTACCGGGCGTACATGGGGCGGACTGGCGCGCTCCTGCCGCGCCTCCGGCGGGCGCGGCGAATCGCCCGGCCCCCGGTCGCGGCGTGACGCGCGGTTAGCGGAGGACCAGCCCCGCGTACCCGACGACAGAGCGGTAGTCGCCCGAGGCGTCGCCGGAGGTTCGGTGGCGGACGAGCTCGGCCTCGCGCACGTCGAGCGCCCGCGCGGCGTACAGCAACGCGAGGGTCGGCGCCACGCCGCACATCGAGATATCGTGTAGCCGGACCGCCCGCCAGAGCCCTTCGGGATCGAGGGCGCGGATGGCATCGATCGCGAGCCGGTCCTTCCGCTCCGTTTCGAGCTGGCTCTCGTAGTGGTTCAGATCGGTCGAGTCGACCAGGAGCACCGGCTCCGGCCAGCCGGCTACGACCTCGGCGATCGCGTGCCCGATCGTCCGGCAGAACCCGAGGTCCCGGCGGCCGAGGAGCACGGGGACGATCGCGAGGGCCGGCTGACGGCGGTGAAGGAAGGGGAGCTGTACCTCGAGGCTGTGCTCCCGGCGGTGCGCCTCGGGGTCGTCCCGGAGCTCCTCCGATCCCGAGAGGAGCGCGGCGGCAAGGTCGGAGGCGATGGGGACTTCACCTCCCGGGTGCGCCCAGGCGCCCCCGCCGAACAGCGCGGCGGCGGCGCCCGCACCCCGATGGTTCGGCCCGAGCAGGATCGCCCGGCGAGGCACGGCCGCCGCGGCATACGTCTCCCCCGCCACGGCGCCGGAGTACCTCCATCCCGCGTGCGGCACGACGACCGCCCGCGCCGCGACCGCCGCCCCGGGCGGCGCGAGCCGCGCCAACTCGGCCTCCATCGCCTTCCGGCTGCGGGGATAGAAGCGGCCGGCCACCGCGGCTTCACGGACCGGTCCCGTGGGAGGGTCCTCCTTGCAAGGCGGTCGGCGCACGTCTCGACACCTCGCCGCGCCACGCGGGCCGCGGGGCGACGGTCCACCGCGGGCGGCTCCCGGCGGAGGGTGCCGCGAGATCTAGTCCCGGAAGTGGCAGGCCACCCGGTGGCCCGAGGCTCCTTGCTTGAGCGGGGGCTCCTGGTCCTGGCAGATGCCCGGCACCTGGCGGATGCGGCAGCGCGTGTGGAAGTGGCAGCCAGCCGGCGGCCGGATCGGGCTCGGGACGTCCCCCTCCAGGAGGATCCGCTGGCGCTTGACCTCGGGGTCCGGGATCGGCACGGCCGAGAGGAGGGCCTCCGTGTAGGGATGGCGCGGGTTCGAGTAGAGGTCCTTCGCCGGCGCGACCTCGACGATCTTGCCGAGGTACATGACTGCCACCCGCGTGCTGATGTGCTCGACGACCGAGAGGTCGTGCGCGATGAAGAGGTACGTCAGGTTGAACTGCTTCTGGAGGTCCTCGAGCAGGTTGATCACCTGTGCCTGGATCGAGACGTCGAGCGCGGAGACCGGCTCGTCGCAGACGATCAGCTTCGGGCTGACGGCGAGGGCGCGGGCGATGCCGATGCGCTGCCGCTGGCCACCCGAGAACTCGTGGGGGTAGCGGCGCATGTGATCCGCGTGGAGGCCGACCGTTTCCAGGAGATGGGCGACCTTCTCCTCCCGCTCCCGCCGGGTCTTGGCGAGCTTGTGGATGATGAGCGCCTCCCCCACGATGGAACCCACGGTCATCCGCGGGTTCAGGGACGCGTAGGGATCCTGGAAGATGATCTGCAGGTCGCGGCGGAGGGCCCGCAGCGACCGCTTGTCCATCGTCGTGACGTTCTTCCCCCCGAACCAGACCTCTCCCGAGGTCGGCTCGATCAGGCGGAGGATGCATCGCCCGGTGGTCGACTTGCCGCAGCCCGATTCCCCGACCAGCCCGAGCGTCTCGCCGGCGTTGATCTCGAAGGAGATGCCGTCGACCGCGTGAACGCGCGCGACCTCTCGCGAGAAGAGGCCGCCCTTGATCGGGAAGTACTTGACCAGGTTCCGGACGCTGAGCAGCGGCTCGGCCATTAGTCGTCTCCCCGCTAGTACAGCCAGCACGCCACCTTGTGGCCCGGTTTGACTTCCTTGAGGGGCGGTTCCTTCTCCGTGTACATGGGCTTGACGAACTGGCACCGCGGGGCGAACCGACAGCCCTCCGGGAGGTTGAGCAGGCTCGGCACCACCCCGGGGATCGCCTCGAGCCGCTTCTTGTGCGTCGCGGCGGTGTCGATCCGCGGGATCGACCGGAGAAGCCCCTGCGTGTAGGGGTGAAGCGGCTCCTTGAAGAGCTCCTTGACGGAGGCCTCCTCGACCACCTTGCCGGCGTACATCACCATGACCCGCTGCGCCGTCTCCGCGATGACCCCCATGTCGTGCGTGATCAGCAGGACCGCCATGCCGAGCTTGGCCTTGAGCTCGTTGAGCAGCTCGAGGATCTGCGCCTGGATGGTCACGTCGAGGGCTGTGGTCGGCTCGTCGGCGATCAGGAGCTTGGGGTTGCACGAGAGCGCCATCGCGATCATCACGCGCTGACGCATGCCCCCCGAGAGCTGGTGTGGGTACTCCTTGACCCGGCGCTCGGGGTTGGGGATGTGCACGAGCTTGAGCATGTCGACGGTCTTGTCCATTGCCGCCCGCCGTCCGAGTCCCTCGTGGAGGCGGACCGCCTCGGCGATCTGCTCGCCGATCGTGAAGACAGGGTTCAGGGACGTCATGGGCTCCTGAAAGACCATCGAGATCTCTTTGCCGCGGACCTTCCGCATCTGGGCCGGGGGCAGTGTGACCAGGTCGCGGCCCTCGTACAGCATCTGCCCCTGGACGATCTTACCGGGCGGCATCGGGATGAGCTTCATCACGGACAGTGCCGTGACAGTCTTGCCGCAGCCGGACTCGCCCACGACACCGAGAGTCTCGCCCTTGTCGATGTGAAGGTCGATGCCGTCGACGGCGCGGACGACGCCCTCCTCGGTGAAGAAGTGCGTCTTCAGGCCTTTGATCTCGAGCAGACGCTCGGCCATGAGAGCTCCTTCTCAGCAGCCTGCCGTGATGTCGCGGGGGGCGCGGGCGAAGACGACGTCGCGCATTCGGGGCGTCAGGCGCCGCGCGCGGCTTGGCGCTCGCGCGCCCGGCGTGACCACTCGCTCGCGGGAAACTCGTCGACCAGGCGCTTCAGGACGGAGGCCGCCTCGTCCGAACGACCGAGACGGATGAGGGCGTCGGCCTTCTGATAGAGGGCCTCGGGCGCCGCCTGCGTCCGCGCGTAGTCCCGGAGCACCGTGTCGAACCGCGGCAGCGCGGACTCGTACTTCCCCTGCCGCATGTAGAACGCGGCGATCCACAGCTCCTTCTGGGCGAGCCGCAGCCGGCACACCTCGATCTTGACGATGGCGTCGGGAGCGTAGCGGCTCTCCGGATAGAGACGGATCAGCTTTTGGAACTCGTTGAGGGCTTGGGACGTGAGCTTCTGGTCTCGTTCCAGGGTCGGCATCTGGTCGAAGTAGGAGCGGGCGAGCCGGTACTGGCCGAGGTCGGCGATCTGATGGCCCGGGTAGAGGGTGACGAACGACTCGAACTCCAGGGCGGCCTTCTCGAAGTCCTTGTCGCGGAAGTACGTCTCGCCGACCAAGAAGCGGGCCAGGGGAGCCAGGTCCGACTCGGGATGCCGCTCGACCAGCCAGGAGAACTGCTCGCGGGCGGCCGGGTATTTCTCCTGGAAGAGGAGGCGCTCGCCGTCCTCGTAGAGCTTCGCGGCGGGGGCTACGGTGGTGGGGCGGCCCCCGAAGACGCTGCAGCCGGAGAAGAGCAAGACGGCGGCAGCCGCGGCGAGCCATGCTCGCCGGAACGGCCGTCGCCTCGAGTCGCTTGAGCGCTTGGGGATGAGCACGCGCCTCCCGTGCGGTGAGTACGCTATCCTAGGAGGCGCGCTCGATCAAGTCAAGGCCAAAGTCGCGCATTATCGAGCCTTGCGGTCTCGCACCTCCCGGTGTCCCCGAACCCCGACCGCGTGGACCTGACCCGGGTGCCGGCGCCGCGACGGACGCGGCCTCGCGGTCCCGAGGATTGGACAGGCGCGCCCGCCTGTTTTCTTCTACTATAGTCTTCTGTCCGGAGCCAACTGTCGGTTCCGGCCTATCTATCAGTCGAGGGAGGGCTACGCGATGGCAGAGACGAGAGGGCGAGCGATGCGGGTCTGGCCGGGCGGGGCTGTCGCGGGGATACTCGCCCTGATGGTGGCGCTGGCCGGCTGCGCGGCGACCCCGGCGGGGGCGCCCCGGGTCATGCAGCCGGACGACTTCAAGATGCTGGCGGGCGAGTGGATCGGGGCGACCAACGTGCAGAACACCACGTCGATCGCGGTCCGGGGCCTCATCCAGGACACGGGCGCCTACTACCTCGTCCCGCGCTCCGGGACCCCAACCCAGCAGCCCGGTCAGATGAAGATCGTGGACGGCGGCGTGGTGTACGAGTCTCCGACCTCGAAGGGCAAGATGACCTTCCACGAGAGCCAGGACGGGAAGAGCTGGGTCTGGAAGTGGGACGGCGTGACCCCGGACGGGCGCCCCGTGAAGAACGAGCTGACGAAGTCCAAGTGATCGCCGCCATTCCTGGAGGGTCGTGATGAAGCTGACCGGCATACCTCGCGCGTCCCACACGCCCCGTCTGGCCCGGATCAAGCAGCAGTTTGGGGGCCCGATGCTCCAGGACATCCCCGCCGCGGTGCGGCAGACGCTCGGGAGCCTCGCGCTGCCGATCAAGCCCGGGCAGAGCGTGGCGCTGGCGGTCGGGAGCCGCGGCATCGTGAACATCGACGTGATCGCCAAGGCCGCCGTGGAGCACGTGAAGGCCCTCGGCGGCCGCCCCTTCATCTTTCCCGCGATGGGGAGCCACGGCGGCGGTACCGCCGATGGCCAGCGCTCCGTGCTCGAGCACTACGGCGTCACCGAGGCGACGATGGGCTGCCCGATCCGCGCCACGATGGACGTCGTCCCGCTCGGCGAGGCCCTCGGGCTGCCCGTCTGGCTCGATCGCCACGCGGCGGAGGCCGACTGGATCGGCGTCATCAATCGCGTCAAGCCTCACACTGACTTCGTCGGGGGCATCGAGTCGGGTCTCTTCAAAATGATGACGATCGGCGTCGGGAAACACCGCGGCGCCGTCCAGGCCCACCGGGCGGCCGTCCGGCACCGCTACGAGCCCATGGTGGTGGCCTTCGGGCGAGAGGTGCTCCGGAAGGCCCGGATCGCCTTCGGCCTCGGCATCGTCGAGAACGGGTACGACGAGACGGCCTTGGTCCAGGCGTTCCTGCCGCCCGACCTGGAGGCGGGGGAGCGCGAGCTCCTGCGCCAGGCCAAGAGCTGGATGGCGCGGCTCCCGTTCGAGCAGGTCGATCTCTTGATTGTCGACGAGATGGGTAAGGATATCTCGGGCTCCGGGATGGACTCGAACATCATCGGGCGCCACGGGACGTTCTTCGAGCCGCAGTACACCAGCCCGAAGGTCACGTTCATCGTGGTCTGCGACCTCACGGCCCACACCTACGGCAACGCCATCGGGATCGGGAGCGCCGATTTCGCGACACGCCGCCTCGTCGACAAGATCGACTGGGAGGCGACGTACGTGAACGGACTCACGGCCTGCTCGCCCGCCGCCTGCAAGATGCCGGCGACGCTCGACTCGGTCCAGGAGGCGATCGCGATCGCGCTGTCGTGCCTGGGGCTCGATCGCGTGGAGGACGCCCGGGTCGTGCGCATCAAGAACACGCTCAAGATCACCGAGGTGGACGTCTCGGAGAGCCTGCTGCCCGAGGTCGCCAAGCGGGACGACCTCACCCAGGTGGGCGATCCCGCACCGATCGCCTTCGACGCTACCGGCTACCTCCAGCCGTTCTAAAGCGGGGTCAGACCCCGACTTTGACGTTCCGACCGCTCGCCCGGATCGAACGGGCAGCAGTGGGAAAGTCAAAGTGCGGGCCTGACCCTGTCAGTGGGCGCTCGGGCCCTCCAGGATCTTCTCCATGACGATCGTGTCCACCCAGCGCCCGTCCAGGCGTCCCTGCTCCCGGTAGATCCCGACCTCGCGGAACCCTGCGCGCCCGTAGGCGCGCATGCCTGCCTCGTTCCACGGAAACGCGGCGAGGACGAGCTTGTGGTAGCTGAGCTCGCGCCCCCGCGCGACGAGCGCGTCGAGCAGGCGCCGGCCCACGCCTCGGCCGCGCCAGTCCCGCTCGACGTAGAGCGAAAGATCGGCCACGTGCTCGTAGGCGCGCCGGGCGTTGAAGGCGTTGAGGCTCGCCCAGCCGACCACGCCGTCTTGCGCCACGGCGACCAGCACAGGATGACGCGGCCCGCGCGCTTCCAGCCAGTGAGCCCGCTCCTCGGGCGTCCGCTCCTCGGTCTCGAGCGTCGCCACGCGGTCCTGGATCCCCTGGTTGTAGATCCGGCAGATCGCGGCCGCGTCGGCGACCGTCGCCGGGCGGATCCGGAGCGGGTCTGCGGTCACGGCCCCCTCCGCCAGCCGGTATTCACGGCGGCGGCCACGGGAGAGAGCTCGGGGGAAGGAGAGGGACCGGCGCGTCGGGCGTCAGGCCCTGCGCGCGACTAGCGACGCCGGCGTGGCCCGGGCAGGAAGGGCTCGTCCACCCCCGGAATGCAGGCCGGCATGACGCTGATGTAGACGCCGCGGCCGACCGCCGTGGTGGCAGACGGCCATCGGCTCGTCCCGGCACCGGTCGGCGCCTTCACCCGCTCCAGCTCCCCGGTGTCGGGGGCGAACTGGGTCTGACCCAGCGAGAGGGCACGGATCGACAGCACTAGCGGCACGTCCCCCTGGCCGGGAGCCGGGAGCGCGCCCTGAGTCGTCGTCGGGTCGTTCCCAGCATAGGCGACGACCCCTCCTAGGAGCACCGCGGCGACGAGCCCACCCACAAACGGCCAGTGACGTCGCATGCTTCGACCCTATCCCCGGCACGCGGGGTTGTCAAGGGCGACGGGCCTCCGGGCCCCGGCGCCCCGGGCGCCCACGACCACGTGATCACCGCCCGCCGCTGCTAAGATGGCACTCCTCCGGGGGGCGGGGTTCCTCCCGGCCGGGACTCGGCTTCGGGAGGGTGGATGGAAGGCTCCGAGGACCTTCGCCGGACCTATCGCGAGACGGCCATTGCATGCGGCGCCATGGTGGCGTCTGTCCTGATCTACGTCGTCGTCGTCGAGGTGCTGAGGGCGCGGCTGCCGCCCGGGGGCGCGGGCGTCAACATCGACGTCCTGCGGTACGTGTTCTACCTCCTGGCAGGCGTCCAGGGGCTCGCCATCCCCTTCGTGAGGCGCACGGTCGAGGCGGGGCCGAGGGCGCGAGGGAGCGTGCTGGCCCGCCTCCGGACGGGCGCCATCACGGCGGCCTCTCTGGCCGAGGCGCCGGCCGTGCTCGGCCTCGTGCTCTTCCTGCTCGCGGGCCGGCGCCAGGACTTCTACCTGCTGGCTGGCTGGTCGCTCCTGCTTCACCTGTTCCATTTTCCGCGCCGGGAGCGCTGGGAGGAGGCGGCGCGGGCGGCGGCGCGCCGCGCCGGCTGAGCGGGAGTCGCCCCGTCGTTCGTCGAGCCCGTTGCCCGGTCGGACCCCCCTACGCCATAATGGGCTCCGCACGCACGGACCCCCGAATCCGAGGAGGCGAGGCGATGGAGCTCGGAAAGACCCCCAAGGAGATCCGGCAGGCCATTCGCCAGGGACGCTACACGGGGGGGACCGCCGGCCTCGCGCCGGGGTACGTCCAGGCGAACCTCGTGATCCTCCCCAGGGCGGAGGCCTACGATTTCCTCGTCTTCTGTCAGCGCAACCCCCGGCCGTGCCCCCTGATCGAGGTCACGGACCCGGGCAATCCCGAGCCGACGGGCGTCGCGCCCGGGGCCGATCTCCGGACGGACATCCCGAAGTACCGGATCTACCGGGACGGACGCCTCGCCGCCGAGGTCACCGACATCACGGGCGAGTGGCGTGACGACTTCGTCGCCTTCCTGCTCGGGTGCTCCTTCACGTTCGAGTCGGCGCTCCTGCAGTCCGGGGTGCCTGTTCGCCACATCGAGGAGCAGCGGATCGTCCCCATGTTCCGGACGAACCTGGCCTGCCGGCCGGCCGGCGTCTTCCGGGGGCCGATGGTTGTCTCCATGCGGCCCATTCCGGCGCCGCTCGTGCCGCGAGCGGTGACCGTCACGGCCCGCTATCCGATGGCCCACGGCGCGCCGGTCCACGTCGGGAATCCGGCCCTCATCGGGGTTGCCGACGTCACGAAGCCGGACTGGGGCGAGCCGCCCACGCTCCTGGCCGGCGAGGAGCCCGTCTTCTGGGCGTGCGGCGTGACGCCGCAGGCGGTGGCCCTCGAGGCCAAGCCGCCGCTCGTCATCACGCACGCGCCGGGCCACATGTTCGTCACGGACCTGCCGGACCACGCGCTCGCGGCACTCTAGCCGCGGCGCGGCGCCGCCCGCTCCTGCTTCGATGGGCCTCTATGCGACGCCTCGCCTCTTGCCGGCCGGGGACGCGGCGGTGTCGGTCGAGCTCGCCAGCGAGATCTCCCGCGAAGCCAATGCGCGCGCCCTCACGCTCGAACGCCTGCTCCTCGAGGCGCGGCTTCCGGGGCTCGGCGACACGGTGCCCACCTTCCGGGCCCTTCTCGTCCACTACGACCCCCTGGTCCTCCCGTGGGCGGCGCTCCGCGCGCGGCTCGAGGAGCTGTCGGCGCGGCTCGCGGATGCCCTGCCCCCGCCGGGGAGGCGGGTGGAGCTTCCGTGCGCCTACGGCGGCGCCCACGGCCCCGACCTCGAGGAGGTGGCGCGCCGGCTCGGCCTCACGCCGGTGGACGTCGTCGGTCTCCACGCCGGGGCGGAGCACTACGTCTACTTCGTCGGCTTCACGCCGGGCCTCCCGTATATGGCCGGCCAGCCGGCAGAGCTGACGATCCCGCGACTCGACCGCCCTCGGGTCAAGACCCCTGCGGGCAGCGTCGGCATCGGCGGGACGCAGACGTCCATCTACTCGGTGGAGAGCCCCGGAGGCTTCTGGCTGCTCGGCCGGACGCCGCTCCGCCTCTACGACCCGGCCGCGGATGAGCCGATCCTGCTCCGCGCCGGTGACCGCGTCCGCTTCCGGCCGATCGACGCCGCGGAGTTCGACCGGATCGCCGCGGAGGTCGCGGCCGGGACTCACCGTCCCCGGATCAAGGCGGAGACGCCGTGACGAGCGGCGCCGCGGGCGGCCGGCTCCTCGTCCTCGAGCCGGGACTCCTGACCACGGTCCAGGACAGCGGGCGCTTCGGGCTCCAGCGCGTCGGCGTGCCGCCGTCGGGACCGCTGGACCGCGCGGCGTTCGTGGTCGCCAACCGGCTGGTCGGAAACCCCGACGGCGCCGCCGCGCTCGAGTGCACCATCAAGGGGCCGCGGCTCGAAGCGCGCCAGGGGGCCGTCATTGCCGTGACGGGCGCCCCGATGGGTTTCACGATCAACGACCAAGAGGCTCCGGCTTGGACGGCCGTCCGCATCCGAC
>DATAFX010000019.1:0-13826 GCA_036257195.1 Candidatus Methylomirabilota bacterium
TTCCGCCGGGCCGGCGCCGAGGTGCTCCAGGCGCTCACCTTCTATGCGAGCAAGGAGAAGCTCGGGACCGCCGGCTACGCCGACCAGGTCGAGGCGATCAACCGGGCGGCCGTCCGGATCGCCAACGAGGTGGCCGGAGAGGAGGCGCTGGTCGCGGGGACCCTCTGTCTCACCTGGATGTACGACCCGAAGGATCCCTCGTCCCGCGCGGTCGTGCGGCGGCTGTTCGACGAGCAAATCGCGGTCCAGGCGGCCGAGGGGGTCGACTTCTTCATCGGCGAGACGTTCACCTTCCTCGAGGAGGCGCGCCAGTGCCTCGGCGCCGTCAAGGCCGCGGATTACCCGGCGATGATCACGTTCACGCTCCGCGGCCCGGAGACCGCCGAAGGCGTTCCTATCGGAGAGGCGGCCCGCATCCTGGTCGGGGAGGGCGCCGACATTGTCGGCGCGAACTGCGGCCGCGATCCCGCGCGGATCTTGCCCCTGGTCCGGCTCATGCGCGAGGCCACGCCCGGCTACGTGGCCGCCCAGCCGATCGCGTTCCGGACCCGAGACGACCTCCCGAACTTCACGCAGCTTCCGGAGTTCCCCCTCGCCCTCGATCCCCTCACGCTCAGCCGAGCGGAGATGGGCGACTACGCCGCCCGCGCGCGGGAGATCGGGGTCAACTACATCGGCTCCTGCTGCGGCTCGGTCGCCCACCATGTCCGCGCGATGGCCGAGGCGCTCGGGCGGCACCCGGCGGCCAGCGCCAAGTCGGCTAGCCTCGACCGGCATCCGGGTCTCCAGAAGAGCCGGACCCTCGAGGAGATGGTTGGACGCAAGCCCAAGTCGGCGGACGCCCCGCGCTTCGCGACCGGCGACCGCAACTGGTAGCGGCGATCCTCATGTCCGACGTCCCGCGCGCTGCTGACGTCGTCGTTGTCGGCGGCGGGGTTCACGGCGCGAGCGTCGCCTACCACCTGGCCCGCCGCGGCGCCCGCGTCGCGCTCGTCGAGCGGAAGTTCCTGGCCTCGGGCCCGACGGGGCGGTCCTCGGCCCTGGTCCGCCGGTTCTACGCGATGGACTTCCTCACCCGGACGGCGAACGCGTCGGCGACCACCTTCCAGCACTGGTCGGCGCGGATCGGCGGCGGCGACCCGGGGTTCCGCCAAGTGGGTATCCTCTGGCTCGTGGGGGCGGACCGCGCGGACAACCTGCGCGCGAACGTCCGCCGGGCCCGGGAGCTCGGCGCGAGCGTCGGGGCGCTCGAGCCCGCTGAGGTGCAGGCGCTCGTTCCCGCCATGGCGGTCGACGACGTGGCCGCGGGTGCCTACGAGCCGGAGTCCGGTTACGCCGACGCCGCGATGACCACGAACGCCTTCGCCACGCGGGCGCGTGAGCTGGGTTCGACGGTCGTCCAGTACACGCCGGTCGAGGCCATCCTGACGGCGCGCGGCCGGGTGACCGGCGTCCGCACGGGCGGCGGCGAGATCCACGCGCCCGCGGTGGTCGTCTGCGCCGGCCTCTGGGCCGGGCGTCTCCTGGCCCCGCTCGGGATCGACGTGCCGGTGGCGCCCACCCGCCACCAGATGTGCTTCTTCCGCCGGCCGCCGGACTTCGGACCTCATCCCGCGGTCCTCGACCGGCCCCACTTAACCTACATGCGGCCCGAGACCGGGAACCTCACCATCCACGGGCTCTTCGCCTACGACGAGGTGGTCGATCCCGACCACTACAACGAAGGCGCGGACCCGGCGGAGGTCCTGCGGAACGCGGAGCTGATCGCAGAACGATTCCCGGCCATGGAGCACGGGCTCTCGATGGGCGGCTACTCCGGCGTGTACGACAACACGCCCGACCATCAGCCGGCCCTGGGCGCGGTGCCCGAGCATCCGGGGTTGTTCGTCGACTTCGGCTGGAGCGGCCACGGCTTCAAGCACGCTCCCGCCATCGGCGATATCCTGGCCCAGGTCGTCCTGGACGGCCACGCGCCAGGGTGGGACCTCGAGCCGTTCCGCTGGTCGCGCTTCCGGGACAACGCCTTGCTGCCGAGGGCAACGGCAGCGGATCCTCCCCACCAGTTGGCCCACTAACTGGCACTCGCGGCAAGAGAGAGGAAGAACGAGATGGCGACGAAGATGGCGAAGAAGGCGGCGAAGACGACTTCCAAGAAGACGCTCGGCCTGCTCGAGCGGCTCGCCAAGGGTCCCGTGATCTGCGCGGAGGGGTACCTCTTCGAGTTCGAGCGGCGGGGCTATCTCCAGGCCGGCGCCTTCGTGCCCGAGGTCGTGCTGGAGCACCCGGACCTGGTGGAGGGCCTCCACCGGGACTTCGTCCACGCGGGCTCAGACGTCGTCGAGGCGTTCACCTACTACGCCCACCGCGCCAAGATGAAGATGGTCGGCCGGGAGAAGGACCTCGAGCGAATCAATCGGACCGCCCTCCGGCTCGCGAAGAAGGTGGCGCGGGCGACCGGGACGCTTCTGGCCGGGAACATCTGCAACACGAGCATCTGGAAGCCCGACGACCCGAAGTCGCACCAGGCCGCGCGCCGGATCTTCGACGAGCAGATCGAGTGGGCACTCGACGCCGGGGTGGACTTCATCGTCGGGGAGACCTACAGCTGGGGCGGCGAATCGCTGCTGGCGCTGGAAGCCATCCGACAGTCGAAGAAACCGGCCGTGCTCACCTTAGCCATTCCCCGCGAGGGAAAGACGCGCGAGGGCGGGAGCGTGGCGGAGCTCGCCCGGCGGCTCGAGGGGGCGGGCGCGGACGTGGTGGGTCTCAACTGCTCCCGCGGCCCCGAAACGATGATGCCCCTGCTCCGGGAGATCCGGAGCGCGGTACGCTGCCACGTGGCGGCCCTCCCCGTGCCCTACCGCACGACGCCGGCTGAGCCGACCTTCCAGTCGCTGAACGACCCCCACTGCAAGGTGATTCCCGACAACCGCCCCTTCCCCTCGGCCCTGGATCCGTTCGTCTGTAACCGCTATGAGATCGGCGAGTTCGGGAAGGAGGCCTACGACCTTGGGGTCCGCTATCTCGGCGTCTGCTGCGGCGCCGGGCCGCACCATGTCCGGGGCCTCGCCGAGGCACTCGGACGGCGGCCGCCCGCCAGCCGGTACTCGCCCGACATGTCGAAGCACATCCTGTTCGGCACCGACAAGCGCCTCAACCAGGAGAACCTGGCGTACGGCTTGACCTACCGACGTCCGGGCAACTGAGCGAGCCCATGGCCGAGCCCCCCTCGAACGCGGGCTCGCCGAGCGCCCAGAACCGCCGGGCCGATCCGCGCTACGTCGGCAAGGATCTGGGGACCCAGTGCGCGCACGCGGGCGAGCGCTGGGAGCGCCCGGGGTTCTGGTCGAGCAGCACGCCGATCCACAACGCGACTACCTTCGTCTACGACCGGGCCGAGGATTTGGACGACGTGGTCTGGCGCCGGAAGCCGGGCTACTCGTACAGCCGGGCCGGGTCGCCGACCACCTCGGCGCTCGAGCGGGCGCTCTCGACGCTCGAGGGCGTGGAGGTCACCCGCGTGTGCGGCTCGGGGATGGCGGCGAGCCATCTCGCGGTCCTGACCGCCGGCGCCGGCCGGGACGCCCCGATCCTCGCGTCGAGCGACGTCTACGGGAGCGTCTACACGATGATGGAGGGCGTCTTCCCGGCGCTGGGGACGCCGAGCCTGGTGACGAGCTTCGCGGACCTCGATCGCCTGGAGGACGCGATCCGGCGGGTGCGCCCGCGCGTGGTGTACTTCGAGGCGGTCACCAATCCCCTCACCCGGGTGATCGACGCGCCGACGGTGATCGGGCTCGCCCATCGCCATGGGGCGCGGGTGATCGTCGACAATACGTTCACGACGCCGTACCTCCTGAGGCCGGCCGCGCTCGGCGCCGACATCGTCACGCACAGCGTGAGCAAGTTCCTGTCGGGTCACGGGGACGTGCTGGCCGGCTCGGTCGGCTGCCGGCTCGCGGACTACGACCGGCTGACCGACATGCTGATCCAAGTCGGTTCCGCGCTCGGCCCGAACGAGGCGTGGCTCGCCCTCCGAGGACTCAAGACGTTCCCGCTCCGCATGGCGCGGCAGTGCGAGAGCGCGCTCCGGGTCGGGTGCTTCCTGGAAGGCCATCCGGCGATCGCCCGCGTCCGCTACCCGGGTCTCCCGAGCCATCCCGACCACCCGACGGCCCTGCGGCTGTTCCCGGATGGGCGCTACGGCGCGATGCTCTCCTTCGACGTTGCTGACTGCGACACGGCGAAGGCCTTCCGGTTCCTGGACGCCCTCCGTCTGATCCTGTCCGCCACGACGCTCGGCGATCTCTACTCGATCATGGTGAACCCGGCGCGGACGACGCACCGGTGGCTCGCGCCAGACCAGCAGGCCGCCCTCGGAATCGGGCCCGGCACGTTCCGGATGTCGGTGGGGATCGAGGGGGTGGAGGACCTCCTGGAGGACCTCGACCAGGCGCTCCGCGCCTGCCAGACGGGCTAAGGGCGGACGTCCGGCAGGCCCGCGGCCGCGGGGCCGGCCCTCACCGTCGCCGGGTCATGACGACGAGCGCCAGCGTGAGGAGGGCGATCGCGGCCAGCTCGCGGCGCGTCAGCCGCTCCCGGAACACGCGGCGGGAGATCACGTAGCTGAACAAGAGCTCGATCAGCCCGAGCGTGCGCACGTGGGCCGCCGGCTCGATGGCCATGGCGGTGAACCAGCCGGCGGACGCCGCCGCACCCATGAAGCCAGCGAACAAGGACGCCCGCCACGCGCGCAGGACCGCCGTGACGACGGCCGCCTCGCGGAGAATGAGCCAGGCGCCGAGCAGGACCGTCTGCAGGAGCTGGGCCGCGACCAGGGTGTAGGCCGCGGCCATCAGGAAGGACGCGACGCCGAGCGCCAGCGCCGCCCCCCGATAGCCGACCGCGGCCAGCGCGAAGCCCGTCCCGGACGCGAGACCCAAGAGGGCCGGCCGCGTCGTCCAGCCCACCAGCACGGCGTGGAGCGGACGCTGGCGGTCGGCGGGTGACAGCAGGAGGACGCCCAGAGTACCGAGCGCGATGGCCGACGCGGCCGGCGCGGACACGCGGTCGCCGAGGAAGGCGAGGCCGAACACCGCGACCTGGAGGATCTCGCTCTTGGAGTACGCGACGCCCAGCGCGAAGTTCCGTTCCTCCATCACGCGCAGCAAGAGGCCGGTCGCCGCGATCTGGCAGACGGCGCCGAGCAGCACCCATCCCGCGAAGGCCCAGGTCGGCGCGGGCATCGGGACCCCCTCGGCTACCCGCACCGCGCCGAGCCACAAGGCCGCGAAGGGGAGCCCGTAGAGGAAGCGCACCAGCGTGGCGCCGAGGGTGCCGAGCGATCCCATGAGATGGCGCTGGGCCGTGTTCCTGAGCGTCTGCGCGAGCGCCGCGCCGACGGTGACCGGGATCCAGAGCCAGGGCGCTGGAATCACGCGGACCGGGCAGCGCGGCCAGACGCGATGGCGCTCAGGCGGAAGGGTGCGACGGCCCCGCGGGGGGAGTGTCGGCGGCTAGGCCGAGCTGCTCCAGGACGAAGTCGTTGAACCCGCGGATGTGCGCCTCAATCGGGACGTAGACCCCGCCGGCGGCGAAGGCCCGTGAGCGGGCGCCGGCCTGCACCGATTCGCAGACCTCCCAGTCCTGCCGGTTGACGCGATCGAAGAGCGCGACGGTGTCGGCGGGGTCGAAGCCCGGCCGTGCGACTGCGTCCGGCGCGAAGAGCCAGTCGCACGTGACGCGGGAGCGGTCCGGCGCGAGCGGCGTCAGCGTGTGGACGATGACGTGGTCGGGGAGGAGGTTCAAAAATACGTTGGGGCGGACCACCATCCCGAAGTAGTGCCGCTCGTGCCCGGGCGGGAGCCCGGGGAACGGTGGCGCGGGGGGCCGCCCGCTCACGGTGAGTGCTTCCGCGTCGTCGGCCAGGCGCGTGCCGAGGCCGTACTCCTGGGTCGCCCCGCTCCGGAAGGCCGGCAGGAGTCGCACCAGCTCGGGGTGCATCGGCGCGCAGTGATAGCACTCCATGAAGTTCTCGACGATGACCTTCCAGTTGGCCCCAACCTTGTACTCGAGAGTCCGGGCCACCGTGAGGGCACCGATCCGATATGCGGTCAGGCGCCCCGCGTCGCCGAGGCGATCCGTGAGCTGGGGCAGGATCTGGTCGGCGACCGGTGGCGGGTCCGCGGCCAGGCTCACCCACACGAGCCCTTCCCACGTGTCGAGGGCCGCGGGGACCAGCCCGAACGCGCTGCGGTCGAAGTCCGGGGTGTCCTGGAGGCCGGGGGCCCGCAGGAGGCGCCCGTCGAGCCCGTAGGTCCACGCGTGATAACGGCACTGGAGCGTGCGCGTCTGGCCGCGCTCGGCCGGGCAGAGCCGGGCCCCGCGGTGGCGACAGACGTTGAGAAAGGCCCGGAGCACCCCGTTCTCGCCACGGACGAGGAGGACGCTCTCGTCACCGACCTGCACCGTGCGGTAGTGCCCGGCGTCCGGGAGCTGGTCGGCGCGCCCCACCGCGACCCAGAGGCGCCCGAAGATGCGCTCCTGCTCGAGCTGCCAGATCGCGGGATCGTGGTAGAAGCGCCCGGGCAGGGTCCGCGGCAGGGCGCCGCCGGCGACCGGCGCGGGCTTCACGCCGCCTCGACGGCCGGGAACACGATGACGTTGCGCAGCGCCTGGCCCCCCTCCATCGCGACGATGGCCTCGTTGATCCGCTCGAGCGGATAGCGCGCCGTGATGAGCTCGTCGAGCTGGAGCCGGCCTTCCTGGTAGCGCGCCACCAGGCGGGGGACGTCCACGCCGAGCCGGGTCGAGCCCATGTTGCTGCCAAGAAGCCGGAGTCCGTTGCCCGCGAAGTCCCCGATCGGGATCGGAGCGGTCGCCCCGGCCGCCGGCATGCCCACCAACACGACCGTCCCGCCGCGCCGGGCGAGCGTCAGCGCCTGGCTCACCACCGCCGGGTTCCCCACGGTCACGAAGACGTAGTCGGCGCCGCGGCCGCCGGTCAGCTCCCGCACGAGGCGCGGCAGGTCCGCGTGGCGCCCGTCGACGGCGTGTGTCGCCCCGAACGTGCGCGCGACGGGCAGCTTCGCGGGGACGATGTCCACGGCGACGAGCGGCGAGGCCCCCGCGAGCGCGGCGCCCTGGATCGCGTTCACGCCCACGCCGCCCGCGCCGATGATCACGGCGCTGCTGCCGGGCGTGAGCTGGGCCGTGTTGAGGACCGCCCCGACGCCCGTGATGACGCCGCACGCCAGGAGGCACGCCCGGTCGAGCCGGAGGTCGGCCGGCACCGATACCAATTGCGATTGGTCCACCACGGTGGCCTCGGCGAACCCGGCCACGCGGATCCCCAGGTTGAGCGGCTGACCTGTGCGCGCGTGGAGGCGGTGCTCCGTCAGAAGCGCGAAGCGGCCCTCGCAGAGATAGGCCGCGCCGGTGAGGCAGGGGACACACGCGCCGCACGTGCGGAGGAGCGAGACCACCACGCGGTCGCCGGGCCGGACGCGCGTGACGCCGGGGCCGACCTCGTCGACGACGCCGGCCGCCTCGTGTCCCGCCACGACGGGCGGCGGGGTGCTGCTCCAGCCGGTCCAATCGCCGCGAACCAGGTGCACGTCGCTGTGGCAGATCGCGACGGCGCCGATCCGGACGCGCACCTCCCCGGTCTTGGGCGGGTCGAGGACGACCTCCTCGACGACCAGCGGCTTCCCGGCCTCCCAGCAGACCGCAGCCTTCACGGGGTCAGGCCTTGACTTCTATACATTCCAGCCCCGGCTCGACGAGGGCGAGCAGGCGGTCAGGACGTCCGCGTGGGAATTGTTTGGGAGTCAAGGCCTGACCCCGACGGGAGCCAGCCGAGCCGGGCGCGCCAGTCGGGCGGCGTGTCGGCGAAGCGGCTCAGGCGGAGGGCGGTGAGGTCGCAGAAGCGGCACTGCCCGTGGAGGACGAGCTCGCTGATCGCCTTGCCCGAGGCCGGCGAGAGCCCGAACCCGACGCTCGACATGGTGGCGAGGACGACGTTGGCCGGCTCCGTCAGGCGGTCGATGATCGGGAGCCCGTCGGGGGTGTTCTCCACGATCCCGGCCCAGCTCCGGATGATCCGCACGTGCGCGGCGCCACGGAAGAGCTCGGCGAGCCGGCGCCCGAGGCTCCGGAGGAGCGGGGTGGTGGGCCGGGCGCCCCGTGCCGCCGCGAGACCGTCGTCGTCCAGCCATTCGTGGGGGCCGCCGCCGTAGACCAGGTTGCCCCGCCGGGTCTGCCGGCCGTAGAGCCCGTTCCCGTCAACGCCGCCGACCTGCATCAGCGGAATCGGCTCGGTGCAGATCATCTCGACGCGGGACGGCGCCAGCGGGACGCGGACGCCGAGCCGGGCCGCCAGCTGCTCGGTCGCCGGCCCGGCCGCCAGGACGACCGAATCGGCGCCGACCGGACCGGCCTCGGTCAGGACGGCGGTCACGCGGCCGCCGGTGATCTTGAATCCGGTGGCGGGCGTGTGCTGGCGGATCCGTCCACCCAGGTCCTGGAGCGCCCACGCGTAGGCCTGGACGGTGCGCTGAGGGTTGGCGTGGCCGCCGAAGTGGAGGTAGAGTCCCCCGACGGCGTTGTCCCCGACGATGGGAACGAGCTCGCGCAAGGCCTTCACGTCGAGCGGCTCGGTCCGGAAGCCCCGCTGGGCGGCGATCCGCGCGTTCGTCTGGTAGAGGGCGAGCTGCTCCGGCGTCAGGGCCACCCGGATTCGGTGCGGCATATGCTCGGTCGGGTACCCGAGGAGGCCGTCCATCTGGGGCCAGAGCCGCTGCTCCTCGACGCCGAGGGGGCTGTAAACGTGGGTCGCGCCCCCCCCGTTCCGCCCGGAGGCTTCCCATCCGACGATGCCGGCCTCGAGGACGAGGACGTCGACGCCCGCCCGCGCGAGCCACCACGCGGCGCTCAGCCCGGTGACGCCGCCGCCGACGACGACGACGCTGGCGCCGCGCGGCTCGGTCATGAGCGCGTCACTCGACCGGGGCGCCGCCCGGCACGTCCAGCATGACCGTCATGTCCGGATCGCCGGCCCAGTGGGGCGCGAACTGGGTGGGGATGCCGAACCAGCTCACCCAGTGCTCCCGCATCGACGCCGGCTCGTCCTTGGGCCAGAGCACCGAGAGCGGGAGCGGGCGGACCGGCGGCCGGTAACTCGCGAGCGGGATCGTGTCGACCGGCACGTCGCCCGCCTCGGCCAGGAGGAGCGCGACCTGCTCCCGGCATCGCCGGCCCTGGCACGGGCCCATGCCCGCCCGCGTCAGGCGTTTCACCTGGTCCGGATTGAGCGGCCCGTCCTGACCGAGGCTCCCGAGGCTCCGGGCACGCATTGGCGCGGAGGCCGGGCCGAGATAGCGAGGCGGCTGGACGCCGACCAGCTCCGCCCGTGTGACCTCCTCGCACTGGCAGGCGAGGATGTCCCAGCCGCCGCCGGCGGCCAGGGTCGCGCGGAGCCACTGCCGCCAGTAGTCGTGGACCCGGGGTCCGGGCGCGATCGCGGGGACCGGGCTCTCGCGCAGGAGGATCTCCGCCCGGTCCGGCGCGAGGGCCCCCAGCGAGACGGCGGCCGCGAGCCCCGCGCGGCGGCCCTCGGCGTGAGCCCGCTCGGGCGCGAGCACGGCGCGCTCGTCGACCCCGGTGACGTCGCCCGCGGCGAAGACCTCGGGGAGGCTGGTCCGCTGCTCGGCGTCGATCTCGGGGACGAATCCCCCGCGCTCCGAGCGGAACACGAGCCGGCAGCCCAGGACCTGGAGCAGCTCGACCTGCGGCACGAGCCCGATGGCGAGGCAGGCCGTGTCGCAGGCGATGTCGAGCTCCCGTCCGAGGATGGGCTTGAGATCCCCGTCGAGGGCGGCGAGCCGGACCCCTTCGAGCTCGTCGCGGCTCCCCAGCGCCTGCGCGATGACGTGGCCGGGATAGAAGCGCACCCCCTGACGCTTGAGCGCGTCGCGCATCGCCGCGTCGCCCCGGAGCGCCGGACCGACCTCGACGACGGCAACCACCTCGATGCCGCGCGCCCGCGCGAGGGTCGCCACCGTCAGACCGAGCGGCCCCGAGCCGAGGACCACCATGCGGCGGGCGGCGCACGCCTGGTACCGGGTGAGGAGCGCGAGGGCGCCGGCGGCGCCCATGGTGCCCGCCTTCTCCCAACCCCGGAACGCGAGGCTCACGTCCCGGGCGCCCGCCGCTACGATCAGCCGGTCGTAGCCGATTATCCACGAGCGTGATTGGTCCGCGACGCCGAGGCGCGGGCCGCCCAGCTCGCGGAGGGTTGGCCCCGGCTGGAAGGCTCCCCACACCGAGATGCCGAGTTCCACCTCGACCCCGGCCTCGACGGCGTCCTCGAGCGCGGGATTGGCTCGCACGACGCGCTCGAGCATGACGCCGCGGTCCCGCACGGCCGGGCTCATCCGTTGGCCGAAGTAGAGCGGAACATCCATCGCCATCAGCTCGGGATCGAGTGGGTGCTCGTCGAGCAGCAGCACCCGGACACCGGCCCGCGCCGCCGCCGTCGCGGCCGCGACGCCGGCCGCTCCGGCCCCCACCACGACGAGCGGCGCATGCCGCTCGGGCGCGGGCGTCTTCCCGGTCACCGACCTGAGATCCACCGGCGGTGTCATCGTCGATCCGTCCTGCGCGGGGATGATAGGGCGGGCGCGCCGCTCTCGCAAGACCCGCGCGGCCCTGGCTCGTCCGGGCGCGGCCGGAAGCGTATCGTCGGACGCGCGGAGCGTCGCGGGGACGCGTGGCGGATTCCGTGAGCGCGATTCCCTCCAGGATCTCCACCGACAGAAGAGTAACCATGGCGAAGAAGGGGTCAAGTACGAGGGCTGATCGGACCCGATTCCTTGGTGGCCCCCGCATAGACGTGGTGGATCTTCCCGCTCGACGCGGCGAGTGGGGGTCGACGCTCCACGCGGACGGCGCCGGCATCGCTCCACAAGAGGCTGGCGATGCGCTCGGCCCCGCGCCCGGGCGCGATGGCGTCGAGGAACGCGGTGGCGACCCGTGTCGGGTCGACCCCGCCCACCGCTGGATGGACCAGGAGCCGGAGGCAGGGGGTGCCGGTCTCCCCCACGTCCTCGACGAGTTGGTAGTGCGTAGGGCCGCCGCCGAAGCGGGCCGGTAGCGTTTCCTCGAGCACCCGGACGACGTCGCTGTCGAGCAGCGACATACCCCACGCCGTCAGCTTTTCCTGGCTGCGGATGGCGCGGAGGTGCGTCGTCCAGCCGACGGACTCCAGCGGGCAGCCGCACTTCCGCTCGCTCAGCTCCGCGGTGTCGCCGAGTGACACGTTCAGGAACATGAAAGGCCCCACCGGACGGAGCGAGGACATGAGGAGCGCTGCGCCCGGGAGCGGCCCCGCGTCGTCCCCCGGCTGGATGATCGCCAGCCGGTCGCGGAGCACGTGGACGTCGTCGGGCGCGCCACGATGCAGGCAGCCCTCGCCGATGGCGCCCGCCTCCACGCTCGCGTACGTCGGGCGTGCCTCGGCGCCGACCGCGTGGATCGCCGCCAGCCGCGGACCGGTCAGCGGCTCCCCCGTGACGGTGAACTGAGTCCCGGCCAGGTCGACGCCGGATGCGTGCGCGACCTGGCACAGGCGAACGGCGGGACTAACCAGCGTGTAGATGTGGGGCGTGGACCCGATCCGTTGAATCTCCGCCAGCCATCGGACGATGGCTGTCGGCGCCTCGAGGGTCGCGGGCACGGGACGGAGAGTGCCCAAGCCGGCGGCGGCCCACGCCCATGAGATGGCCCGCTCACTCCAGCGGTAGCGAGGGTGGAGGCCTGGTGTCGAGGAGGCCACCAGGGCGAACCAGCCTGAGGGCGGGGCGCCAGCCATGGCGAGCCTGAGGACCGGCACGAGCGCGTCCGCGCCAGGCACGTTCCAGGTGGCGTGGCGCCACCGGAGGCCTCCCCGGGCGGCGAGGACCACGAGCGAGTTCACTGCCCGGTCGCGGAGGAACTCGAGATCGGCGGGCACGGGCACGGGCGACCCCCGGCTGCCGCTCGTCATGCTGTGCACCAGGGGGCCGCCCCGTGGGTTCCACACCCCATCGATGCTCGCCCGCACGGGTTGTCCGCCCCGGACGATCGGCTGCCGGCCCTTGAACTCCCCGACGGTCAGATAGACCCCGGCCCGGTAGAGCGCGCGCAGCGTTTCCTCGATGCCGTCCCGGCGGACCAGGCGCTCGAGGTCGCCCCGCTCGCATCCAGCGCGTTCGAGCAGGGCCCGATAGGGGCTGGCGTGGCGCTCGAAGACGCAACGATTGACGCAGTCGAGGAACGACGCCTCGCGGTGGGCGAGCCGCGTCGCGACCGCCGCGTGGGCCTCGTTGAGGGTCAGCGGCCGCCGCAGGACCCCCGGGAGGCGTGCCGCGAGGCGGATTCCGATCCAGGCTTCACCGAGCCAGCTCATCGGCTGAGTCGCTAGACGCGGCCCACGAGGGTCTCGGCGACGGTTTCGATCAGCTCGTCCATCGCGGACCCTTCCATGGTGGGAGGCTGGATCGCGAGGCGGTGCACGCCCAGGTCCGCGTAGCGGCGGGCCGTGTCCCGGTCCACCATCCGGGGCGGCGTGATCGTGATCTCGAGCGGTCCGAGCGCTGCGGGGCGCTCGTAGCGGGCCGCCGCCTCGCGCAGATCACCGAGCGCTCGCGCGGTCTCCTCGAGCCCGAGCTCCCATCCGTACCAGCCGTTCGCGGCCTGAACCGCGCGGCGATGGGCAGCCGGCGAATGCCCGCCGACCACAATCGGCGGATGCGGCCGCTGGACCGGCCGCGGGCGCTCGACGACCCCCGCGAACGAGACGAAGCGGCCCGCGAACGACGGCACGGGCTCGTCCCACAAGGCTCGCATCGCCGCCACGTACTCGTCGGTGCGGGACCCGCGGTCGGCCAGCGAGACGCCGAGCGCCCGGAACTCCGGCTCGAGATAGCCGACCCCGATGCCGACCACAAGCCGGCCGCCCGAAAGGACGTCGATCGACGTGAGCTGCTTCGCGAGCAGGACCGGCTGGCGCTGCGGCAGCACGATCACGCCGACGGCGAGCCGCACGCGGCTCGTCAGCGCCGCGAGGTGCGCGAGAGCGATGAGGGCTTCGACGCGAGGCTCCCGGGATGGGTTGTCCGGGGCGTCGGCCGGCAGCGCGATGTGGTCGCCCACCCAGAGCGACTCGAAGCCGACCTCCTCAGCGCGGCGCGCCCGCCGGGCCAAGCGCCCGGGGTCGGTGCTGCTGCCCCGGTGCAGGCCGAAGAGCGCCAGTTTCAGTCCGGGTGGGATCTCGCGTGTCATCGTTGCTCCGGTCCTGCGCGGGGATGATAGGGCGGGCGCGCCGCCCTCGCAAGACCGTGGCCGCGACCGTGGGTTGTCCGGGCAAGACCGGAAGTGTATCGTCGGACGCGCGGAGCGTCGCGGAGGCTCGCGGCGGATTCCGTGGAGCGCGATCCCCACCAGACCTCTACCGACAGGAGAGCGACCATGGCGAGGAAGGGATCCGGCGAGGGCGTGTACCGTGTCATCGACATCATCGGCACCAGCAAGCGGTCGTGGGAGGACGCCGCCAAGAACGCGGTGGAGACGGCCACCCGGTCGCTCCGCGACCTCCGGATCGCGGAGGTCCAGAAGCTCGACGTGAAGATCGACAACGGGAAGATCGCCGCCTATCGCGCGCGCGTCCAGGTCTCGTTCAAGTACGAGGGCTGATCGGCGGGGAGCCTCGGGCGCTCGACGTCCGGATGCCGGCGGCTTGGGCCAGGCTAGATTTCCTCGGCGCCCTCCTCCAGGTCGAGCCAGCGCGA
>DATAFX010000026.1:0-4205 GCA_036257195.1 Candidatus Methylomirabilota bacterium
CGGACCTTGTCGATGAACAACGGATCCGGCGACAGCTTGAACGTCTCGCTCCGGTGCGGCTGCAAGCTGAAGGCGCGCCAGATCCGACTGACCGTGCTCTGGCTCAGGCCACACTGGCGGGCCATGGCGCGGGTGCTCCAGTGTGTCGCATCACGCGGCGTGGTCTCCAAGGTCAGGGTCACCACGCGCTCGATGGCCGCATCGGTGACCGTACGCGGCGCGCCCGGCCGAGGCTCATCGAGCAACCCATCGAGCCGCGTCGTCACGAAGCGACTCCGCCACTTCCCCACGGTTTGCTTGGTCACGCGAAGCTCTCGCGCCACCAGGGTGTTCGTCTTCCCGGCGGCGCACCCGAGGATCAGACGCGCGCGCAGGGCCGTGGCTTGCGCCGTCTTCGGACGGCGCGCCCAGTTCTCCAGCGTCTTGCGTTCTTCCGCACTCAGCACCAACTCCCCGACTGGTCGACCGATTCGACGCATGGGCGTTCTCCTTTCTACTCGGAGAACGCGTTCGGTCGCTACTCTGTTCCACGAACTTCGGACTCAGGACACTAGACTAGACTAGATCCCGCCCCCGGAGTGTACCGAGAAACGAGTCCGAGAGCGCTCCGGCCGCCCCATTTCCATGTCATGCTCAACCCCTGCGCCAGCAGGCCGTACGGTGTGCAACGGGATTAAAGCGGAGAGCGCATCAGCCCCCGACCCGTTCGTCGCCCCTGCCCGAGGCAGAAAGGATTCGATCATGCCGAAGAGAACGCGAGTCAGCACGGGCACGCCGCTCGAGGTCAAGTTCCGATACTCCCGGGCGGTGCGGGTCGGCGATCTCGTCTTCGTCGCCGGCACGACGGCGATGAAGGACGGGGCGCTCGCCGGCGTCGGCGATGCGCGCGCCCAGACCCGCCAGATCCTGGCGAATATCCTCTGGGCGCTCGGACAGGCCGGCGCATCGGCGAATGACGTCGTTCGCTACCGGATCTACGTCACCAACGTCGCAGACTCGCCCGCGGTTGTCGCCGAGGTCTCGAAAGCCTTCGCTCCGGCGATTCCGGCGGCCACGCTCGTCGAGGTTAAGGGCCTGATCAACCCGGACATGCTGGTCGAGATCGAGGTCGACGCGGTCGTCGGCGCGACGGACTGATTCCACGTCAGGCCGTCGGCCGGCGCCCGGACAGCCGGGCCGGCGCCATGCCGCCGCGAGGCTCATGGCGCGGCATCACCCTCCGGCCAGAGATCCGTGCTGAGGTACTTCAGCCCTGAGTCCGCGAGAACGACGGCGACGGTCCCGTCGGCGTGTGTTCCACGGAGGAGGCGGAGCGCGGCAGCGATCACGGCGCCGGCCGAGAACCCCGCGAAGAGGCCTTCCTCCCGGGCCAGCCGCCGCGCCGCCTCGATCGCCTCCCCGTCGCCGATCGCGAGGTGCCCGTCGACCGGAATGCCCCGGAGGAGCGGGAGGTCCGCCATCGCATAGCCCCCGCCCTGGATGCGGTGGTTCGGATTGACGACCGGCCGCCCGTCCAGGACGGCCGATCCCTCGGGCTCGACGACGTAGCACCGGATCGCCGGCCGTCGCGCCTTCAGCGCCGCGGTCACCCCCGCGTAGGTGCCTCCGGTGCCGACGAAGTCGCAGAACGCGTCGAGCCGGCCGCCGGTCTGGGACCAAAGCTCGGGGCCTGTGTGGCGCTCGTGGGCGAGCGACGCGGACCGCCGCACGAACTGGTCGGCGCGGAACGCGCCGCGCTCGGCCGTGAGCGCTCGCGCTTGCGCCTCGACGAGAGCCAGGTCCTCCCCGGTCACCTGGCCAGGCCGCGAGCCGCCTGCCTGAGGCACCAGGACCACCTCGGCGCCGAGAGCCCGCATCATCCGGGCCCGCTCGCGGCTGTTGCCCTCCGACATGACGGCCACGAACGGATGGCCGCGCACCGCGCACACGATCGCGAGGCCCGTTCCCGTGTTCCCGCTCGTCAGCTCCACCACCGGTTGGCCGGGCTGGAGCTCTCCGGCCGCCGTCGCGTCGTCGACGATCGCCCGCGCGATCCGGTCCTTTTTGGAAAACCCGGGGTTCAGGTAGTCGAGCTTCGCGACGATCCGGCCAGGGAGTCCACGCGTCAGCCGGGCGAGCTCGACGACCGGGGTGCGGCCGATCGCCTCGACGACCGAGGCGCACACCCCGCCGGCGCGGCCGGCCCGCACGGGCTCGCTCACGAGGCCGTCGGCGCGACGACGCGATCGAGGTCGAAGACGCGGCGGTCTACGAGAAGGCGAACGCTCATCGAGGACCTCCCTCACGCGCTTCGCGGCGTGGATCGCCAGCGGCACGCGCCACGACACCACGAGACCACGTGGACGGGCAAGTCACCCCTGCGCCTCGTCCCCGAGGTACGGCGCCAGGCGGCGCCGGATGCCGGGTACGTGGGTGCCGGCCCAGTAGACGCGCCGGCAGCCGGCGCACGTCCAGAACTCGCGCCGCGTCGCGAACGTGTAGGGCGGAACCCGGTCGCGCACCGCCTCGGGCACCGTCGTGGCGAGGAGCCCGTTGCACTCGAGGCAGCGCGACAGGGCTCGCCGGCCCGCCAGACCGCAGGCCGCCGTCACCTCGTGGATCTGAGCGTCCAGCGTCTCGGCCCTGACGAGGAGGCCGGCCTCCCGGGCCCGGCGGGCGAGCGCGGCGTCCCGCGTGAGGAGCCGCCGCTGGTCGGCGAGCGCGACGGCGAGGAGCCGTCGGTCGGGCGCGTCGCGGAAGTAGAGCGTGTCGTAGCCGAGGGCGCGGAGCCACCGGGCGAGCCGTCCGAGCATCGCGTCGGCGACGAACCGCGGCTCGCCCATCGGGCACCTCCCGGAGCCGACGCCGCCGTTGCGGCGTCACCGTCGCCATTGTATCCTTCGTCGGGCTCGATGCTCATCCCGCTCGTCGACCGCCTCTATCGCGTCGTATACGATGGCGTCCTCTCCCGCCTTCCCGAGGCCACCGCGGTGCGGGTCGGCCAGGCCCTGTTCCGGACGCTCCCCATGGCGCCGCTCCGGGCTTTCGCTGTTTACGACCCGAAGCTCGCCGTGGATCTCGCGGGGGTCCGCCTCCCGGGCCCCGTCATCCTGTCCTCGATGTACTCCGACGTCCGGATCCTCCACCGGGCGATGGCCCTCGGCTTCGGAGCCGTGACGACCAAGAGCATCACGGTCGGCCCGCGACCTGGCCATCCAGAGCCGAACCTGGTCCGCGTGACGACCGCCGCGGGCCCGGGGCTCGTGAACTGTAACGGCTTCCAGAACCCGGGGCTCGACGCCTTCCGGGCGGCGCTGCCCCGCCTCCGCCACGAGCGCCCGGTCATCGTGAGCGTCGCCGGCGAGTCTCCGGACGAGTATCGACGCCTGGTCGCGGCGCTGGAGTCCCAGGCCGACTTCGTGGAGGTGAACATCTCGTCGCCGAACACGCGGCTCGTCTACGAGCTGTCCGGGTCGCCGGCCCGCGTCCGTGCGCTCCTCCGCCTGGTCCGCGAGGCCACAAGGAAGCCGCTGATCCTCAAGCTCTCTCCCGACTTCCCCGACGAGAACCGGAGCGCGATCGTCCCGGCGGCGCTCGACGCGGGCATCGACGCCCTCAACTTCGGGAACACGCGCCGCATCGACGAGCCCCGCCTCTCCCAACGCACGGGGGGTCTCTCGGGGCCGGAGCTCTTCCCGGCGGTCCTCGAGGCGGTCCGCGAGCTGCGCCGGACCGTCGGCCCGCATGTCGGCGTGATCGCCACGGGCGGCGTGGACACCGCCGCCCACGCGCTGGCCGCCCTCGAGGCGGGCGCCGACGCCGTCGGCTGTTTCACCGCGTTCATCACGCGGGGGCCCGGGTTCCCGCGCCAGGTGAACCTGGCCCTTCTCGGGGTTCTCGAGCAGCGGGGCCTCCGTCGGCTCGCCGACCTCCGCCTGGTGGCCTGACCGGACGCCGCTGGCCGGGCCGCGACGGCCGTCCGGCGCTCGAGCCGCGCCTCAGTGCGTGGAGGCCGCCGCACGGACCCGAGCCGGCCGCGGAACGTCGCGGACCATGTCCAAGCGGCGCACGGTGACCTCGGCGTCCGGGGCCAGGGGGAGCGACGCCGCCAGCGCGCGGGCGTCGGCCTCGGAGGACACGTCGACGAGGAGCGTGCCGCCCGGCACCGAGACCGGCCGGCCGTAGGCGAGGGCGACGCCGGAGGCGACCCAGCCCAGGACCATCTC
>DATAFX010000040.1:0-13739 GCA_036257195.1 Candidatus Methylomirabilota bacterium
GGCCTCGAGGGCGCGGATCGGCTCCACCTCGGTCACCAGGACGCGGGCGCCCATCCCGTGCGCGCGGGCGGCCAGCCCACGGCCGCACATCCCGAAGCCCGCCACGACGAAGGTCCGGCCGGCGAGGAGGATGTTGGTCGCACGGAGGATGCCGTCGAGAGTGGACTGGCCCGTCCCGTAGCGGTTGTCGAAGAGGTGCTTCGTGTCGGCATCGTTGACGGCGACGATGGGGAACGAGAGGACCCGCTCGCGCTCCATGGCCCGGAGGCGGATGACCCCGGTCGTCGTCTCCTCGGTGCCTCCGACGATGCCGGCGATGAGCTCGCGCCGCTTGCCGTGGAGCTCCGAGATGAGATCGGCGCCGTCGTCCATGGTAACGTTCGGACGCGTGTCGAGCACCGCCTGGATGTGGCGGTAGTAGCGCTCATGGTCCTCGCCCTTCTGCGCGTAGACCGGGATCGCATGCTCGCGGACCAGGGCGGCCGCGACGTCGTCCTGGGTGGACAGGGGATTCGACGCGCAGAGCGCAACCGACGCTCCTCCCGCCTTGAGCGTGAGCATGAGCACTGCGGTCTCCGTCGTGACGTGGAGACACGCGCCGACCCGGATGCCCCGGAGGGGCTGCTCCACGGTGAACCGTTCCCTGACCTGGCGCAGGACGGGCATCGAGAGCTCGGCCCAGTCGATTCGCAGCTGGCCGGCCCCGGCTTGGCCGAGGTCCTTGACGTCGTGTGGCGTGCTCGTCATCGGTTGGGACCCTCCCTAGATCCCTGCGTCCTGGCGGAGGTCCTTCACGCGATGCGTGCGCTCCCACGTGAACTCTGGCTCGCTCCGTCCGAAGTGGCCGAAGGCGGCGGTCTTCCGGTAGATCGGGCGCCGCAGGTCGAGATACTTGATGATGCCGGCGGGGGTCAGGTCGAACTGCCTCTGAATCAGCGTCTCCAGATGCGCCTTGGGGACCTTGCCGGTTCCGAACGTCTCGACCATGACCGACACGGGGTCGACGACCCCGATGGCGTAGGCCACCTGCACCATGCACCGCTCGGCGAGCCCGGCCGCCACGATGTTCTTGGCGACGTGGCGGGCCATGTAGGCGGCCGACCGGTCAACCTTCGTCGGGTCCTTGCCTGAGAAGGCGCCCCCCCCGTGGGGGCAGGAGCCGCCGTAGGTGTCGACGATGATCTTCCGGCCCGTGAGTCCAGTGTCCCCCATCGGTCCGCCGATCTCGAAGACGCCGGTCGGGTTGATGTGACATGTGAGGTGGCGGCGATCCACCATCTGGGGCGGCAGCACGGGAAGCACGACCTGCTCGATGATCTCCTCGCGGAGGCGCTCGTACGGGATGCTCGGAGCGTGCTGGGCGGACACCACGACGGTCTCCACGCGCACCGGCTTGCCGTCGGCGTACCGGACGCTCACCTGCGACTTGCCGTCCGGCCGGAGGTACGGCAGCGTCCCTTCCCGGCGGACCTGGGACAAGCGGCGCACCAGACCGTGGGCCAGCGAGATCGGCGCCGGCATCAGCTCCGGCGTCTCGTTGCAGGCGTAGCCGAACATGAGTCCCTGGTCGCCGGCCCCGAGCTTGTCGGTGCCCTGGTCGACACCCTGGGCGATGTTCGGCGATTGCTTGTGGACTGACACGATCACGCCGCACGTGTCGCAGTCGAAGCCGTACTTCGCACGCGTGTATCCCACATCCCTGACCGTCTGGCGGGCGACGTCCGCGATGTCGACGTGGCTCGTGGTCGTGATCTCGCCCGCGACGACGATGAGGCCGGTTGTCAGGAGAGACTCGCAGGCCACCCGGCCCCGCGGATCCTCCTTCAGGATGGCGTCCAGGACCGCGTCGGAGATCTGGTCGGCAATCTTGTCGGGGTGACCCTCGGTGACCGACTCCGAGGTGAACAGGTACTCGTCGTGCGCCATCTAGCCCTCCTGGGTGGCCTGCCGTGCGGTCGGGCGCGCCCAAAAGCGTGCCCACAACCTGGCCACTTTACCATGGGCCTCCGCGCCTCTCAAGGCGACGCGCGGGATTTCAGGGGGCCCGACGAGCCCTGTTGACCAGCTCGCGGAGGGTGCCGAGGTCCACGGCTCCGACGACGAGCTCGCCGCCGACGACGAACGCGGGCGTACCACCGATACCGAGCGCCTGGGCGAGCGTCAGCTCGCGCGCGAGGAGGGCCGCGATCTCGGGCGCCTCCATGTCGGCGCGCAGGCGGTCCCCGTCGAGGCCCATGCCCGAGAGCATCGCCACGAGGGTCATTTGGGTGATCGGGCCGGCCTCCGCCATCAGGCGCTCATGGGCCTCGGCGTACTTGCCCTGTCCGCGTGCCGCCAAGGCCGCCCGCGCCGCGAGAACCGACTCCTCCCCGAGGATAGGCATCTCCTTGTAGACGAGGCGCACCCCGGGGTCCTCGGCCAGGAGCGCCTTGATCACCGACACCATGCGGCGGCAGTGCGGACAGCGGTAGTCGAAGAACTCGACCACGGTCACGTCACCGGCCGGATTGCCACCGACGGACGAGTCCGGACTCTGCAGAAGCTCTTGCCGGTGCGCCTGTACCGCGGCCCTGCCCTGCGCTCGGGCGATCTCGCGCTGCTGCTGCTCGGCTCGCCGGAGCGATTCGAAGATCACCTCGGGGTGGCTCAGCAGATATTCTCGAATCACCTGCTCGATCACCTCCCGGGGGACGGTGGGCGTCTCAGCCCACACGGGGTCCACGCCGAGAACGGAGGTGATCGTCAGAGCCGCGATGAGGAGCACCGCCCACCGGGTGCTGCGGGTCACGCTCCGCGCCGCCGAGGGGGGCCTCCGGTACGAAGCGCTCTCACGGGTTGAACGGCGCCGGCTGTGTCGCATCGCGCTCCTCTGGAGCCCCGGGCGGCCGAGGGCGGCGGCGAGCCAAGGTCGCCCGGCTCGTTCACGCCGCGCGCTCAGGGTTTGCTGGTTCCCTCCCGGCCGTACCGGTCTTGCAGGCGCACGACGTCGTCCAGCTCGGGCGTGGAGACCTCCAGGACATCGGCGTCCTCGAGAGCCTCGATCGTGTGGATCTCGCCGGGCCGATTCCGCCAGGCGTGCCCCTCGCCGACCTCGGTGACGGTGAGACGGTTTTCGCTCGGGCCCTGGGTCAGTAGCAGTCGGCCGCGCAAGAGGTAGCTGGCCTCGTCCTTCTGGCGGTGATACTGAAGAGACAGCCGATGCCCGCGCCGAACGTGCAGGATCTTGCCGGCGTAACGGTCCGTCCACGCATACCAGATCTCGTACCCCCAGGGCTTGTCGATCCGCGTCGGCAGGTTCTCGGGTGGGACGGTCACGGCGGGGGCTCCTCGTCAGCCCGCGCGGTCCACGTCCCGGTGCGTGACGTTGACCGGGACGCCGTGAGACTCCACGAACTCCCGTAGCTCCTCCACCAACGCCACGGAGCGGTGGCGTCCGCCCGTACACCCGACGGCGACCGTGAGATGCGCCTTGCCTTCCTTCTGATACCGGGGCAGCAGGTAGCCGAGGAGATCGCGCAGCCGCTTGATCAGCTCGCGGCCCTCGGGATGCTCGACCACGAACTGCCGCACCGGAGCCGTCCGACCGTCCTGCGTCTTGAGGCCCTCGACGAAGAAGGGATTGGGCAGGAACCGGCAGTCGAAAACGAGGTCGGCCTCGTAGGGCATCCCGAACTTGTAGCCGAACGAGAGCAGGTTGACGCTCAGCCCGGGCAGGGTCGCCTCGCCGTACATCTCGACCAAGCGCTGCCGGAGTTCGTGGACCGTGATCTGGGACGTGTCGATCACCCGGTCCGCCAGCTCCCGTAGGTTCGCCAGGAGCTTGCGCTCCTCGCGGATTCCGTCAAGCAACGACCCGGAGGACACGGGATGCCGACGTCGGGTCTCGTGGTACCGCCGCACGAGGGCCTCCTCGGAGGCCTCCAGGAAGAGCACCCCGGTGAGATGCCCTGCGCGGCGCAGCTCGCCTAGGACCTCCACCACGGAAGAGAGGTACTCCCGCTCCCGGACGTCGACGCCGAGCGCGATACGGCCGATGCGCTTGATCGAGTGGGCACACAGCTCGACGAACGTCGGAATCAGCGTGGTCGGCAGATTGTCCACGCAGTAGTACCCCATGTCCTCGAAGCACTTGATGGTCCAGGTCTTCCCGGCGCCGGACAGGCCGGTGATGATGATGAGGCGCAGGGGGTCGCTCGCCTCCGGCTCGGGACGCGTGGGTCTAGCCAGCGGGCTCGACAAGCTCCACAGCTCCGTCGGGCCGCTGCCGCAGGACGCTCACGGTTCGGGTGCGCGCGTTCCGGAAGACGAGGAAGCCGGTCGCCTGGAGCCGCAGCTGGTCCACCGCCTCCTCCAGTGACATCGGCTTGGCGTTGGTCCGGCGGATCACCACCTGCGGCCCCGGCAGGCTCTCGTCGGCCGGCTCCGCCGGGAGGCCGGCGCGGGGCGACGGCGCCCGCCGGGCGCTGGATCGCCGGAGCTTCTTGGCGGTGACGCGCTCCTTCTTGCGCCGGATCTGGGTGGTCAGGGCGGCCAGCGCCTGGTCGAGGGCCGCGTGAAAATCAGAGGCCACCCCTTCCACGTGGAACGTCGCGCGCTTGGCTCTGAGCGTCACCTCCACGAGGTGGCGGTAGCGCTCGGTGGCCAGGACGACGCGAGCCTCCGTCAGCTTCGGCAGGAGGCGCTCCATCTTGCCGATCTTCGCCTCGATCCGGCGCTGTAGCTCCGGGGAGACGCTCACGCCGCCACGGCCGGCCAGGTGGAGGACCATGCGTCGTTCAGGCGCGCTTGCGCACGGCGAGGCGACGCTGGTGCGAGGGCAGGATCCCCAGCTCCTCGCGGTACTTCGCGACCGTGCGGCGCGCGATCGTCAGACCCTCCTCGCGGAGCGCCCGGGTGATGTCCTGGTCCGAGAGGGGCTTCGACAGCTCCTCTTTCGCCACCAGGTCCTCGATCATCTTCTTGACGCTGACTGAGGACACCTCGTCGCCCTGCGTCTTGGCGATCCCGCTGTGGAAGAAGAACTTGAGCGGCAGGACGCCCTGCGGTGTCTCCACGAACTTGCTCGTGGTCACGCGGCTCACCGTCGACTCGTGCATGCGGATGTCCTCGGCCACGTCGCGGAGGGACAGCGGTCGGAGGTGCGGGAGCCCCTTGTCCAGGAACGCGCGCTGGAACTGGACGATGGAGTGCGTGACCTTGTAGAGAGTCTTCTGGCGCTGCTGGATACTCTTGATCAGCCAGACGGCGGACCGCAGGCGGTCCTCAACGTACCGCCGCGCCTCGTCCCCCTGCCCGATGACGCTCCGGTAGTACGAGTTGATCCGGAGCCGGGGCATACCGTCCTCGTTCAGGATGATCGCGTAGTCGTCGCCGACCTTCTTCACCAGGACGTCGGGCACGACGTACCGGGTCTCGACCGGCGCGAAGCGGCGCCCGGGCTTCGGCTCCAGCGTCGCGATCTCGTGGACAGCCTCGATCACTCGCTCCTGCTCCACCTTGAGGGTGCGGGCGATCTCCGGGTACTTGCAGCGCTGGAGCGCCTCGAAGTGCTGGTCGAGGATCTCGATGGCGAGCGGGTTCGCGGGCTGAGCGCGCCCGGGGTCGCGGAGCTGAATCAGCAGGCACTCCCGGAGATCGCGCGCGGCCACACCGATCGGGTCGAACCCCTGGACCAGCGTGAGGGCTTGCTCGACGACAGGCAGCGGCAAACCCCGCTTCTCCGCGATCTCCTCGATCGTCGCGCGCAGATACCCGTCCTCGTCCAGGTTGCCGACGATCTCCTCGGCGGCCGCGCGGACGTCCGCGTCGACGACCGTCAGCCTGAGCTGCTCGTCTAGGTGGTCGGCGAGCGAGGTCGGCGTCCCAACGAAGTTCTCGAAGCGTGTCTCCTCGTGCTCTTCCTGCTGGACGAGGCTCCGCTCCTCGGGAGGGCCGAAGATCACCTCGGAGATATCGAAGGGCAGGTCGGGGGCAGCCTCGCCGGCCTCGGTCGTGGCGGTCGCCGGCGTTGTCTCGACGCGCGGAGTCTCGACGGCGGTCTCACCCTGGCCCTCGACCTCGGGCACGGGGGCGTCGTCGGGCGGCGCCTCTTCCAGGAGCGGGTTCTCCTGCAGCTCTTTCTGCAGGAGCTCCTGGAGCTCCACCGTGGAGAGCTGCAGGAGGTGGATCGCTTGCTGCAGCATCGGCGTCATGACCAGCCGCTGCGTCTGACGGAGAGCCAGCCGGGCTTCCATAGCCATGGGAGCCGTCCCTACGCAGCGCCGCCGAAGGCGGCCGCGGCGACGTCGATCCGTCCGATCGCCGAGTGGCTAGAGCGAGAACTTCTCACCGAGGTAGATCTCCCGCGCCTTCTCGTTGGTGGCAAGCTCGTGGGCCTTTCCGGAGACGAGGATCTGGCCCCCGTAGAGGATGTAGGAGCGATCGGTGATCGAGAGCGTCTCCCGGACGTTGTGGTCGGTGATCAGGACGCCGATCCCCTTCTCCTTGAGACGGGCCACGATCCCCTGGATTTCGGCGATCGCGATCGGGTCGATGCCGGTGAACGGCTCGTCCAGCAGGATGTAGTTGGGCGCCGTGATGAGGCATCGCGTGATCTCGAGGCGACGCCGCTCGCCGCCCGACAGCGTCAGCGCTCGCTGCTTGGCCAGGTGCTCGAGGCTCAGCTCCCGGAGCAGGCTGTGGAGCCGCTCGTCGCGCTCCCGGGGCTTGAGGTCGATCGTCTCGAGGATCGCCAGGAGGTTCTCCTCGACGGTGAGCTTCCGGAAGACGGAGGACTCCTGGGGTAGGTAGCCGATGCCTTGCCGGCATCGACGGTACATCGGGAGGTCGGTGATGTCATGGCCGTCCAGCAGGATGCGGCCACGGTCCGGCGTGAGCAGGCCCACGACCATGTAAAAGGTCGTGGTCTTGCCCGCGCCGTTCGGTCCCAGGAGACCGACGACCTCGCCGCGGTCGATGCTCACGTTCACGTCGTTCACGACCTTCCGGTGTCGAAACGTCTTCACGAGGCCAGATGCCTCGAGCCCCATGGAGCCAGCGCCGGCCTACCCGCAGGCACCCGGGCGTTTGTCGTCCTTCTTGGCGACGGGCGTCGACGCTTCCGTCTTCTGTTCGTCCCGTTTCGGGTAGAAGACCGACTTCACGCGGCCCTGCGGCCCGGCCTCGACCTCGCTCCGGTCGTCGGCGAGAAACATGATCACCCGCTCACCGGTGACGACGTTGTCCTCCTGCCACACCTTGGCGTCGCCGATGAGCAGGAGCTTCTGGTCGTCATCGTAGTACTCGGCCCGGCGCGCGGTGCCGGTGCGGCAGTCCTCGGTGACGATCTTGACGTTCCCCGTCGAGATGATGCGGAGGACTCGCTCGCCCTTGTCGTCCAGGTACACCTCCATCCGGTCGGCGGTCTGGACGGAGTTCTCCTGTTTGGCGATCACGTTCCCGGTGAAGACGACGAGCCCGTCCCGCTTGAAGGCCTCCATCCGGTCGGCGTCGATGACAATCGGGGCGTTCGACCGCGGCCCGACCGATCGGTCGCCCGGCTTGGCGGCTGCCGGCTTGGGGGCCGCCGCCGGGGGGGCGCTTCCGCTCCGAGGGGCGGCCGTCGGGGCCTTGGTCTGGGCGGCCAGCGGCGCCACCGCCGCGCCCAACGTCACGAACGCGATCATCGCGAGTGCGGCACTCCTCATAACTTGCTCCTCGGAAAGAGGGAGAGGTTCGACTTCGTGCGGTCCGTGATAACGACTCGGACGTTCCGGCGGATGGCGGCGGTCTCCTCTTGCATGCGCACGGCGAGCCCGAGCCCGGTGATCGTCGTTCCCTTTTGGCTGATCTCGACCGAGTCGTCCGTCCAGAGCACCCGGCGCTGGTTGTTCCAGCCCAGCGTGGCTGTACGCATCTCGAGACCGTCGCTGGACCGGATCAACACGTTGCCGGTCAGGGCGACGTCCCGACGGTCGTTGTGGAGCGTTCCCTCGTCGCTGGTAACGGTCCAGTTCCCCTCGCGGGAGAAGAGCTGGATCACGACCTTCCGCATCACGGTGATGCCCTTCTGGTCGTAGACCTCCGCCTGGTCCGCGTTGAGCGACCAGCGGAGGTTCCCGTCCAGGGTCTCGTTGATCTGGACTTCCTTGATTTGGTACTCGGCCTGCTGGGGAGGCTGCTGGACAGGGGCCGGCGGCCGGCGGCCCATCACCCGCCAGGCGACGACGCCCGACAGGCCGACCAGGACGGCCAGGAAACACATGAGGAATAGTGTCGACAGGCGGCGCATTTGATGACCTCAACGCCCGGGATACCCCGAGCACTGGGCCACCTTAGCACGAATCGTGCCGGGAATGAACGTATGAGGTTGGTCGAGGGTTCGACGCGGTCAACCCCTCGGCGGGGCTGCCTTTCTCGGCGGATCGTGCCGAGACGGGCTCACCGGGTTTCGCCGGGCCTGGGGGCGCGGGCCGGCCCGACACGCCGCTCAGGCGATCTTGGCGCGGAGCAGATCGTGGAGGTGGAGGACCCCGTCGGGACGGTCCTGATCGTCCACGATGAAGAGCTGCGTGATGCTGTGGCGTTCCATTAGCTCGAGAGCCGTCGCGGCCAGCTCGGTCCGCCCGACGGTCTTCGGGCGGGGCGTCATCACGGCGGTGGCGGTCGCCGGGAGCCGGCCAGCCCCCCGCTGGACCGCCCGCCTGAGGTCCCCATCCGTCACGATGCCGCTAAGGCGTCCCGCGGAGTCCACGACGCCGGTACAGCCGAGCCGCTTCGCGCTCATCGTCTGGACGACGGCATCGATGGGCGCGGATTCTGGGACGATGGGGATCTCGTTCCCCTGGTGCATCAGCTCCGCGACACGGACCAGGCTGCGGCCGATCGCCCCTCCGGGATGGAGCCGCGCCATGTCCTCGGGCCCGAGTCCGCGCCGCGTGAGGACCGCGATGGCGAGGGCGTCGCCGAGCGCGAGCGCGGCCGCGGCCGACGAGGTCGGGGTGAGGTTCATCGGACACGCCTCCTCCCGGACGGACACGTCGAGGACCAGGTCGGCGAGCTGCGCCAGCCGGGATGCTGGCCGCCCAGTCAGCACGACAAGCGGCACGGCCAGGCGCTTGATGGCGGGGACCAGGGCGAGCAGCTCCTCCGTCTCCCCGCTGTGGGAGAGGGCCACCACCAGGTCCCCGCGGACCAGCATCCCCAGGTCGCCGTGGATACCATCAGCGGGATGGAGGAACAGGGCGGGCGTCCCCGTGGCGGCCAGGGTCGCCGCCAGCTTCTTGCCCACGAGGCCCGACTTGCCCATGCCGGTCACGACCACGCGGCCGTGGCACCCCTCGACGAGCAGGACCGCCCGCTCGAAGCGGTGGTCCAGCCGCTCGATCAGCGCCCGCACCGCGTCGGCCTCCGTCTCGAGGACCCGCCGGGCGACCTTCAGGATGTCGTCGGCCGCGAAGGAGTCTTTCATGCGGCGCCGCTGAGGGCATCCCCGATGGCGCGGAGCTCCCGGAGCAGGCCGGGGAGCCGGGCGAGCGCGAGCATCGTGGGTCCGTCAGAGGGGGCTCGGTCGGGATCTTCGTGCACCTCCATGAAGACCGCGTCGACGCCGAAGGCCACCGCCGCGCGCGCCAGGGGCTCGACGTACCGGCGCTCGCCGCCCGACCGCGTCCCCTCCCCGCCCGGCAGCTGGACAGAATGAGTCGCGTCGAAGACGACCGGCACCCCGAGATCGCGCATGACGCGGAGACCGCGGAAGTCGACGACGAGGTTGTTGTAGCCGAACGTCGCTCCGCGCTCGGTGAGCAGTACGTTCTCGCACCCCTCGCTCCGGAGCTTCTCGACGATGTTCTTCATGTCCCAGGGCGCGAGGAACTGGCCCTTCTTGACGTTCACCGGGCGGCCGCTCCGGGCGCAGGCCAGGACGAGATCGGTCTGGCGGCAGAGGAACGCGGGGACCTGGACGAGGTCCAGCACCTCGGCCGCGGCGGGGACCTCCTCCGGCCTATGAACGTCCGAGAGCACGGGACAGCCGAGCGTCTCCTTCACGCGGCGGAGGATCCGCAACCCCTCGCGAAGCCCGGGACCCCGGTAGGACCGCGCGGACGAGCGATTGGCCTTGTCGTAGGACGACTTGTAGACAAAGGGCACCCCGGCGGCCGCCGCGATCCCCACGAGCGCCTCAGCGGTCCGGAGGGCGTGAGCTTCGTCCTCGATTGCGCAGGGGCCGGCCAGGAGCGCCAGCGGCAGTCCCCCGCCGATCTGCACGGGGCCCACCGCGACGACGCGCGTCGCGACGTCGTGGCCCCCCGGAAGCCGGCCGGCGGCCGGCGTCGTGGCGGTGGAGGTCACCGGCGACCGTGGCGGAGGGCGGCTCCGATGAAGCCGGCGAAGAGGGGGTGCGGCGCCCAGGGACGCGACCGGAACTCGGGATGGAACTGCCCGGCGACGAACCAGGGGTGGTCGGGGAGCTCCACGATCTCCACGAGCTGCTTCTCCGGCCACACGCCCGAGACACGGAAGCCGTTCTTCTCGAGGAGCTTCCGGTACTCGTTGGAGACCTCGTAGCGGTGCCGGTGGCGCTCCTCGATCTGCGTGCCGCCGTACTCCCGGGCAGCCACCGAGTCCTCGGCGAGCGCGATCGGGTAGAGCCCGAGCCGCATGGTGCCGCCCTTGTCGGCGATCGTCCGCTGATCGGGCAGGATGTCGATGACCGGGTGCGGCGTCGCGGCGTCGAACTCTGCAGAGTTGGCGCCGGCGAGCCCGGCCACGTGCCGCGCGAACTCGATCACCGCGCACTGGAGGCCGAGACAGATCCCGAGGAACGGCACGCCGTGCTCCCGGGCGTACTGGGTGGCCTCGACTTTGCCCGGGATGCCGCGGTCGCCGAACCCGCCCGGGATCAGGATGCCGTCGACGTCCTTTAGGTGCGCTGCCGGTCCGTCCTGGACAAGCTGCTCGGCGTCAACCCACCGCGTCTCGACGCGGGTGTCGTGCGCGATTCCGCCGTGGGTCAGCGCCTCGGCCAGGCTCTTGTAGGAGTCCCGCAGCTCCACGTACTTCCCGACGACGGCGATCCGGGTCGTTCGGGCTGGCTGCTTGATCTTGCGGACGATGCCCTCCCAGTTGGACAGGTCGATCGGCCCGGCCGGCAGGCCGAGGAGCTTCACGATGATGTCGTCCAGCCCCTCCTGGTGGAAGACGAGGGGCACCTCGTAGATCGTCTCGACGTCCTTGGCGGTGATGACCGCCTCCTCGTCGACGTCGCAGAAGAGGGCGATCTTCGACTTGATCGCGGCCGGCAGGAAGCGGTCCGTCCGGCAGAGCACAATGTCCGGCTGGATCCCGATCGCCCGCAGCTCCTTCACGGAGTGCTGGGTAGCCTTGGTCTTGAGCTCACCCGAGGCCTTGATGAACGGCACCAGGGTGAGGTGGATGTAGAGGACGTTCTCGCGCCCGACGTCCTTCTTCAGCTGGCGGACCGCCTCGAGGAACGGGAGGCCCTCGATGTCGCCGACCGTGCCGCCGATCTCGACGATCTGGACGTCGACCCCATGGCTCACCTTTCGGATCGATGCCTTGATCTCGTCGGTGATGTGGGGGATCACCTGGACGGTGCGGCCGAGGTAGTCGCCGCGCCGCTCCCGCGAGATCACCGCGTGGTAAACCTTGCCCGTCGTGACGTTGTGGTCCCGCGTCATCCGCGCCCGGGTGAAGCGCTCGTAGTGGCCGAGGTCGAGGTCGGTCTCTCCGCCGTCGTCGGTGACGAAGACCTCCCCGTGCTGGTAAGGGCTCATCGTCCCCGCGTCCACGTTGATGTAGGGATCCATCTTCTGCAGGGTGACCCGGAAGCCGCGGGCCTCCAGGAGACACCCGATGGACGCGGCCGCCAGCCCCTTGCCCAGGGACGACACGACCCCGCCCGTGACGAACACGTACTTGGTCGGCACGATCAGCCCTCCTCTCTTACCCCGTCGGGTGAGCGATGCGTCTGCGCGCCCGACCCCGGGTCACGGCACCCGTGAGCCAGCGTAGCGCACCTGCACGGCTTCGGACCTGTCCTCCTGCCTGGGCGGCCCGGAGCGCCCGCAGGATCTCGCCGACGGCGGGGCCGGGTGGGACGCCCAGAGCCTGCACGTCCTCGCCCGTGGCGAGGGCCCGGACGTGCCGCGCGCTCCGGAGGTGGCGCTCGAGCCGCTTGCGGGCGATGCCCGCCGCGAGTGTCCGCGCCCAGGCCAGGGTCAGCTCCGGCACGCCCTCCAGGATGCGGTACCGGGCGGCCCGGTCGCGCACGCGGGCAAGGCGCGAGACGAGCGCGGGGGCGTTCCGGCGGGCATGGCGGATGGCTTCGCGCCGCGACGGGGGGAGGGCCAGGCGATCCATCCACGCCTCGGCGACCGGGCCTCCATCGGCGAGCGCAAGCAGGGCCAGGCCGAGCGGCGTCTCGCGGCTGAGCCCGTCGAGGGCCCGCGGGCCGAGCGCGCCGGCGAGGCGGCTTCGCGCCGTCCGGTTCGACGCCGCCCGGCCGCCGACGAGGCCCCACGCCACGAGACGGGTGGCTTCGCCCATGGCGGCTACCGGCCGGCGTTCCGCCAGCACGAGCTCGAGTTCGGCGCGCAGGCGATCGGCGGACAGGGCGCGATAAACGTCGAGCCGGGCGGCCTGGGCGGCCAGGCGCTGGGTCGTGTGGTCGAATGGCCATTCGAGCCGGGCGGCGAACCGGGCAGCGCGTAGGATGCGAGTCGGGTCCTCCACGAACGACAGTGGGTGAAGGACGCGAATCCGGCGTGCTCGGAGATCGGCGAGCCCGCCCGTGGTGTCCAGGAACCGGCCCCAGGCCGAGCCGTCGAGCCGGATCGCGAGGGCGTTCACGGAGAAGTCCCGGCGCGCGAGGTCCTCCGCGAGCGTCGCGGGCTCCACGGTCGGCAAGGCGCCAGGCGCGCGGTAGGACTCCCGGCGCGCGGTCGCGAGGTCGATCCGGCGGGCGTCCGGGAGGACGACGGTCGCCGTGAGGAACGCCGCGTGCTCCACGGCCTGACCCCCCAGGCTCGCGGCCAGATCCCGGGCGACCGTCGCAGCGTCGCCCTCGACGACGAGGTCGAGATCCGTCCGCTCGTCCACGCGACCGAGCAGGAGATCCCGGACGAAGCCACCGACCACGGCGACGGGGAAGCGGCGCGTCTCACCGAGCCGTCCCACGACCCGGAGGACCTCCCCTGCCCGTTCCGGGAGCTGGTCGAGCTCTCGGGCGACGGAGAGGGGCAGGGCGGCGGCCGCCCACGGCTCGCGGAACACGGCACCCTCGGGGCGGGACTTCCCGACCAGGACGAAAGGCTGGCCCGGACCGAGGCGACGCCGGACAGCGACCTCAGATGTCGTCGGGCCGATGAGCGGCGCGTCCCAGAGCACGGCCGAGACCGGCGCCTGGCGAAGGCCGAGGGCGAGGGCACGGGCGAGGGTCTGCCGTGTCGCTGCGGCCCACGTCCCATCGACGCGCGCGGCGACCATGCGTGCGCGGCGTCGGTCCGCCAGCCGCGCGGCGACCGGCACCGTGACGTGGGGCGGCACCACGACCAGGGCCCGGTGCATCAGCCCCGCGGCGCGGGGGTCGACCTGTGGGTAGCTGGTCCGGCGGACGGTCACGACGGCGTCCCCGCTCATCCTGCTCGCCGTCTTCCCTGGCGGTCACCGAGCCCCACGGCTAGGCTCGCGGGTGGAACCGGCGGTAGAGCCGGCGCACGGCGTCCGTGGGAAGGTGGGTG
>DATAFX010000063.1:0-29733 GCA_036257195.1 Candidatus Methylomirabilota bacterium
CGGGGCCAGGGGGAGCGACGCCGCCAGCGCGCGGGCGTCGGCCTCGGAGGACACGTCGACGAGGAGCGTGCCGCCCGGCACCGAGACCGGCCGGCCGTAGGCGAGGGCGACGCCGGAGGCGACCCAGCCCAGGACCATCTCCCACTCCTGCACCGCCAGGTCGAAGTACTCCGCGGGGGTGAGCCCGCACGACGGCCGGAGCCGACCCTCGATCAGGAACCGCATCCCGCTCTCCTTTCCGGCGGTGGCCCGGCGGCGGTCAAAGCAGCCCGCGCTGGGCGAGGCTCACGTGACTGCCGCGGCCGATGATGACGTGGTCGTGAACCCTGAGCCCCAGGAGGCGCGCGCCCTCGACGAGCTGCCGCGTGAGGTGGACGTCTTCCTTCGACGGCGTCGGGTCGCCCGACGGGTGGTTGTGGACGAGGATGAGGTGGGCCGTCGCCTCGAGGATCGCCGTCCGGAAGACCTCGCGCGGGTGAACGATCGACGCCGAGAGACTGCCCTCGGATACCTGGACGTCCCGGAGCAACCCGTTCTGGCTGTCGAGGAGCGCGACCCGGAACACTTCCTTCTTGAGCGACTCCAGGTGCGGGCCGAAGTAGCCGGCCACCTCCTCCGGGCTCGACAGCCGCACCCGCCCGCTGTTCGGCCGGGCCCGGAGGCGGCGCGAGAGCTCGATCGCCGCACCGAGCCGGACCGCCTTGGCGATCCCGAGCCCGCCCACCCACGCGACCTCCTGCACCTCGCGGTCGGCCACCGCCGCGAGCGAGCCGAAGGCCGCCAGGAGGGCCTGCGCCTGATCGAGCGCGGTCTGGCCCGGGCCGCCGCCGCCGAGGAGGAGGGCCAGGCACTCGGCGTCGCTGAGCGCGTCGGCGCCCTTCGTCAGGAAGCGCTCGCGCGGGCGGTCCTCGAGAGGCCATTCGCGGATCGGGGGACGCTGGCCGTTCACGATCGACGGTGCGGAGCAACGTCGGTGCCAGCGTGCGCCGATCCCGACGAGCCTCGATCGGCGCGGAGTTAGTCTTCACGACGGGCGCCGGCGCGCCTCACACCCGTATCGGCCCGTGGACGGGGCCGGCTCCGCGCGTCACGCGGCCCGGGCAAGCCGCGCCCGGCGGTCAGTCTCGATCCGGAAAGCCCGGCGGGGCTCCGTCGACCTCGACGATCCGCGGCTCGTCGCCCACGCCTCGGATCCGCACGCGGATCGTGCGGGGCGGCAGTAGCGGCTCGGCCTTCTCCGCCCACTCGATCGTGGTGACGCCGGTGCCGTCCAGCAGTTCGTCGAGGCCCAGCCGGCGGATCTCCGCGAGGCTCCCGGTGCGGTAGAGATCCACGTGGTAGAGCGGCAGCCGCCCCGCGTGCTCGGCGATCATGATGAAGGTGGGGCTCGTCACGGGGCCCTCGACGCCAAGTCCCTCGGCGAGCCCCTGGATGAAGCACGTCTTACCCGCGCCGAGATCACCGCTGAGCGCGACCACGGTGCCGGGCGTCGCCCGCCGCGCGAGCGCCGCCCCGAGCGCCCGGGTCGCCTCGGCGCTCGGGCACGTGACCGTGACGGGGGCGCGAGCCGCGGCGGGGCTCGCCCCACTCCGGGACCCGCTCACGGGCGATCCGCGTCCAGGATCCGTCGGATCGCGGCCGGGATGGCGTCGGCCACGTCGCCCGCGACGAGGCCGGCCTCGCCGCGCGTCTCCGCCGCGAGGTCGCCGGCCAGGCCGTGGAGGTACACGGCGGCGCTCAGCGCCGCGGCCGGCGCGACGCCCTGAGCGAGGAGTCCCCCCGCCAGGCCCGTGAGGACGTCGCCCGTGCCCCCGGTGGCCATCCCGGGGTTGCCCGTCAGATTCAGCGTGACCCGGCCGTCCGGACTCGCCACCACCGTCCGCGCACCCTTGAGAGCGACGACCGCGCCGGTCTCCGCCGCCAGACGCCGGGCGCTCGCGAGCCGATCCGCCTGCACCTCCGCGATGCCGCAGCCGAGGAGGCGCGCCGCCTCGCCCGGGTGCGGCGTGAGGAGGCGCGGCGCGGGGGCGTCGCGGCAGACGTCGAGGCGACCGGCGAGGGCCGTCAGCGCATCGGCATCCACGACCATTGGGCGCTCGGCACTCCGCACGAGGGCCTGGACGGCGGCCTGCGTTTCCGGGTCGAGGCCCACTCCCGGACCGAGGGCGACGGCGTCCATGCGCGAGAGGAGCTCGACGATCCGCTCCACGGCCTTCGCGGAGAGCGTCCGCGCCGCCGTCTCGGGGAGGGGCTCCGTCATCGCCTCCGACAGCCGCGCCGCGACCACCGGCTGCTGCGAGCCCGGCGTCGCGCACGTCACGAGGCCCGTGCCGACGCGCAGGGCGCCGAGGCAGGAGAGGACCGCCGCTCCCGTCCGTCCCACCGAGCCCGCGACGACGAGGAGATGCCCGTACGTCCCTTTGTGGGCGTCGACCGGCCGCAACGGCAGAAGAGCCCGGACGTCCGACGCCTCGAGGAGGGTCGTCGGGATGCCTTCCCCGAGCCACGCGCGGGGAACGCCGAGATCGGCGATCTCCACGTGGCCGGCGTGCGCGGCTCCGCTCGCGAAGAAGAGACCGAGCTTGGGCAGCCCGAAGGTCACGGTGACCTCCGCCCGGACCACGGGGCCGGCCGGGGTTTCCCCGTCGGACGGGAGCCCCGACGGGAGATCGAGCGCGCAGACGGGACGCCCCGCCGCGTTGACGGCCTCGATCGCCGAGGCGATCGCGCCAGTCGCCGGGCCGCGGACGCCGATGCCAAGGAGCGCGTCGACGATGACGTCGGCGTCCGCGAGCTCGGCGCGGAGGCGCTCGAAGCCCTGGCCGGCGGGGTCGGCCGCCTCGGCCACGCGCTCGCCGGCCCGCTGGAGCGCGTCGAGGTTGGTCCGCGCGTCCCCTTGCACCTCCCCGGCCCGCCCCACGAGCCAGGTGGAGACCCGCGCCCCGCGACCGAGCAGGTGGCGCGCCACGACGAAGCCATCGCCGCCGTTGTTCCCCTTCCCGCAGACCACGGCGATGCGACGACCGCCAGCCGCTCCCAGCACGCGCTCGAGCGCGTCGGCCGCCCCGCGCCCCGCATTCTCCATCAGCAGGAGGCTGGGCACCCCATAGCGTTCCGTCGCGCGCCGATCAGCCTGCCGCATCTCTTCGGCGGTGGCGAGCGGGATCATCCGCCGCGCCTCTCCCGCCCGCGGGGCCGGCTCACGGGGCGCCCTCGCCCTCCGCGAGGACCTGCGCAACGGCTAGGCCGGCATCGTGGCTCAGCGAGACGTGGAGGCGGCGGACGCCACGGGCTGCGCCCAGCTCGGCCGTCCGCCCCGAGAGCGCGAGCCGGGGCGGCTGGCCCCCCGCCCGGTGCACCTCCATCTCGCGCCACCTGACGCCCATCGAGAGTCCCGTGCCGAGCGCCTTCAGCGTCGCCTCCTTCGCGGCGAACCGAGCGGCCAGGTGCTGGGCTGGATCGTGGCGACGGAGGGCGTAGGCGAGCTCGGCCTCGGTGAACACGCGACGGAGGAACCGCTCCTGCCAGCGCTCCATCAGCCGCCGGATCCGGGCGATCTCGACGATGTCGATCCCGATCCCGACGACCACGCTACTCCCTCCTCCGGCTCCGGTCGCGCGCCGCCATCCGCACCTCCCCCGACGACCTCAACCGAGGGCGGCACGGATCCGGTCGAGGACCGCCCGCACCGCGGTCGGCGACGCATCCATCGCCTGCCACCCACCATTCCTGAACCCCTCGGCCTGGACCCCCACCGTGACCCGCGTCACGCCTTCGGACCGGGATTCCAGCCGGACCGTGATGCGCTCGGCCACCCGCTCCATGCCCGCCTCCTCCGGGAGCGGGGCCCGCTCGACCCGCTGGGTCTCGATCACGCCGTCGGCCGCTCGTGCCAGCGGGTAGGCCTTCATCGCCTCCACGGCCCTTCCCCAGACCTGCGAGTACGGGAGATCGAAGACGAGCAGGCGCAGCGCGGTCCCCTGGCCCCGCACGCTCACACCCGGCAGGAGCACCGCGAGGGCAACCAGCGCCGCAAGCGTCCTGCCCACGCGCTGCCCGCTTCGTCCACTCAATGGCGTAGCGGGTAAATGAACGTCATGGCCTTCTTGCCTCCCGGGCGCCTGAGCCCGAATCGCCGGACCTCGGCGGCGACGAACGTGCCGGGCGCCATGAGGTAGAGGTCCCGGAGCACCCCCGACACCAGCGGTGTGATCTGGCCGTTGCCGCCGTCGGGATCCATGAGCCCGTCGTCCGCGGTGTGCCCGAGGAAGCCGATCGCGTGAGCCGTCTCGTGCGTCACCGTTCGCACGCAGTCCGAGCTCCGGTAGAACTGCTGGCTTACCTGGACGTCGGCCTCGACGATCGTGCTGGGCCCTTCGTCGAACACGATGTCGGTGACCCCGCAGATGTCGGTGCGCCCGGTGAAGCCGAACGTGACGTCCGCCGCACCCGCGCTGCCGACGAACGTGAACCTGACCGCCCCCCCCGTGGCCGCCGTCCAGACGTTCACCTCGTCGGTCCGGGCCACTCCGTTGCCCAGAAAGACCCGGATTGGGTTGTTGGGCCAGCGGATCGTCCGGCCCCCGTTCTCGGACGCGTTGAACTCGAACAGCGGCCCGTTGTGGGTCGCACCGGTGCTGTCGTCATCGCCGCAGCCCAGCACCAGCAAGCACAGCGCGGCCCATCCGGCCACCCGCCACATCGATCGTCGGCTCAAGCCATGGCTCCGATCTCCTCGCGAATGGCGGCCGCAATCTCCCGGGCGGCCGCCTCGATCGTGGTCTGATCGTCCCCCTCCACCATCACGCGGGCGAGGGACTCGGTCCCCGAGTACCGCACCAGCAGGCGGGCGCGCCCGTCGAGCTTGGCCTCCCACCGTGACACCGTCTCGGCCACCCCCCGGACCTCTCCGAGGGGCGGCTTGGTCCGGACGCGGATGTTCAGGAGCACCTGCGGGAACTTCTGCACCCCGCTCGCCAACGTCGAGAGTGGCTCTCCGGCCTCGGCCGCCGCCCGCATCAGCTGCAGCGCGGTCAGGAGCCCGTCCCCCGTCCGCGCGTGGTCCAGGAAGATGACGTGGCCCGACTGCTCTCCGCCGAGGTTCGCGCCGAGCCGCCGCATCTCCTCGAGCACGTAGCGGTCGCCGACGCTGGTCCGCACCATCCGGATCCCGAGCGCCCCGAGCGCCCGCTCGAGACCGAGATTGGCCATCACCGTCGAGACCACCACCCCGCCTCGGAGCTCGCCACGCGCGGCCATCACCTTGGCGCACACCGCGAGAACGTGGTCGCCGTCCCTGACGGCGCCGGTCTCGTCGACGAAGATCATCCGGTCGCCGTCGCCGTCGAAGGCGAGACCGATTGTCCCGGGTGTCGCGCGTACCCGCGCCTGGAGCGATTCGGGGTGGAGCGCCCCCACGTCGCGATTGATGTTCCTCCCGGTCGGCCGCGCCCCGAGCGTGGCGACCTCCGCTCCCAGCGAGCGGAGAAGCCGCGGCGCGACCCGGTAGGTCGCACCGTGGGCGCAGTCGAGCACGAGCCGGCGCCCCGCGAGATCGAACCCCGCCGGCAGACTCGCCCGGAGCCCGTCGAGGTAGCGGCGCTCGGCGCCCGGCACCGGGCGCGCCCGTCCGATCCGAGCGCCGGTCGGCCGCGCTCCATCCAGGCCCGCTTCGAGGCGCGCCTCGATCTCGTCCTCCCAGACGTCCGGCAGCTTGTCGCCCTCGCTCGAGAAGAGCTTGACCCCGTTGTCCTCGAACGGATTGTGGGACGCCGACAGGACCGCCCCGCCCGCCGCGCCCAGAACGGGGGTCAGGAAGGCGACCGCCGGCGTCGGGAGGACGCCCACGACGAGCGCGTCGACGCCGGCGGAGAGGATACCGGCGACGAGCGCTTGCTCAAGGAGCGGTCCGGACAGCCGAGTGTCCCGGGCGATGAGGAGCGCCGGCCGCCGCCGGGTCGACCCGACGCGCTCGGCGAGATAGGTGGCCGCGACTCGGCCCAGGCGGCACGTGAGCTCGGGGGTCAGCGGGGCGACGTTCGCCACCCCTCGAATCCCGTCGGTCCCGAAGAGCCGCCCCATGCCTACCGGGCTTCGAGGACGGCCCGGACCTCGGTGGGCGTCACCCGAACGACCCGCACTCCGGACGGCGCCGACACGTTCTCCGGCTGGACGGGTGCGACGAACCGGCCGGGTCTCGCGTTCTTCAGGCTCACCTCGGCCCTGAAGTCGTCCTCGTGGAGCTGCCGCAGGCGGCTGCGCCGGCCCTCGACCCGGACGATCACCGTCTCGACCCCGACCGAGGTCACGTCCACGTCCGGTGGCGGATCGGTCAGGTCGAGTGGCACGGTGAAGACGGCGTCGGCCCGCTCCTCGGTCGCCACGAATAGCCAGAGGCCGATCGCGAAGACGAGCGACGCGAGCTTGAGAGGCCAGTTCTCGAGGAGGAGCGCTCGGAGGGCGGTCATGCCTTGCTGCGCGCGGTGAGACGACGGACCCCATCCAGCAGCGAGCGGCTCCGCCCGGCCACCCGGTCGCGGGCGCCGAGCAGCGCGGCCAGACGCTCCTGCAGCCCCTCCGTGTCCAGGCCGCGCTCGATGACGCCGTCCACTGCGAGGGAGATCACGCCGGTCTCCTCGGACACGACGACGACGGCGGCATCCGTCTCCTCCGACAGGCCGACGGCGGCCCGGTGCCGCGTGCCGAGGGTGCGGGACAGGCCGAGGTTGCGGGAGAGAGGCAGGAAGCAGCCAGCCGCGGTGATCCGGTCGCCCTGGATCAGCGTGGCGCCGTCGTGGAGCGGCGAGCCGGGCTGGAACAGGCTACCCAGGAGCTCGGCCGACACGACCGCCTCCATGGGCACGCCCAGCTCGGCATAGGCGCGCAGGCCTACCTGCCGCTCGATCGCGATGAGGGCTCCGATGCGCTTGACCGCCAGCGCATCGACGGCCCGCACGACTTCCTCGAGGAGCTGCCGCCGCTCGGCCGACCCTTGCCCGACGACGCGCTGGAGCAGCTGGCTCCGCCCGGCCTGGGCGAGGGTTCGCCGGAGCTCGGGCTGGAACAGGACGATGAGGGCCAGGACCCAGAACGCCCAGAAGTTCTCGAGGACGAAGGACAGGCTCCGGAGGTCGACCTGCCGCGACACGAACCGAGCGGCCATCAGGAATCCCAGGCCGGCCAGCATCTGGATCGCGACGGTCCCCCGGAACACGATCAGCACGCGGTAGAGCACGAAGGCGACGATGGCGATGTCCACCAGGTCGCGCACGCGAAGCCCGGCCCACAGATGGGACATGACGAGGCTAGCCCCGGCCGCTCACGGGCCGCTCATCCCGGGTCGGCGTCCCGGATGGCCTCGGCCACCCGGACGGCCCGCCGCACGGCGGCGACGTCGTGGACCCGCACGATGTGGGCACCGGCCATCACGGCCATGACCGAGGCCGCCAGCGTCCCCTCGAGACGCTCCGCCGAGGGCACGTCGAGCAGGACGCCGATGAAGCTTTTCCGCGACGGCCCTACCAGGATGGCCTTGCCGAGTGGACGGAGCGCGTCGAGCCGCTTGAGCAGCGTGAGATTGTGTCCGACCGTCTTGCCGAACCCGATGCCGGGGTCCACGCAGAGCGAGTCGGGCGCGACGCCGGCCGCCTCCGCGGTGGCAACCGCGGTCTCGAGATGGACCCGCACCTCCCGAAGAAGGTCGTCGTACCGCGGGTCGACCTGCATGGTGCGAGGCGTTCCCCGCATGTGCATCACCGCCAGACCGGCGCCGTGCGCCGCACAAACACGGGCCAGCTCGGCCCCGCCGGCCAGACCGGTGACGTCGTTCACCATGTGGGCACCGAGGGCGAGCGCGGCCTCGGCCACCTCCGGCTTGGACGTGTCCACGGAGACCGGACACGGGGGATCGTCGAGGAGCCGCTCGAGGACCGGCAGGAGACGCGCCCGCTCCTCCTCGGCCGGCACGCCCGGCGACCCGGGGCGGGTGGACTCCGCGCCCACGTCGAGGAGGTCGGCACCCTCGGCGGCGAGAGTCCGCGCCTGGCGAACGGCCGCGGCCGGCTCGAGGTACTGGCCGCCGTCGGCGAACGAATCGGGCGTCACGTTCACGATCCCCATGATCAGGGCTCGGGGCCGCTCCGCGTGCCACGCGAACTCGACCCCCCGCATGCGGAGCCTCACGGCCGAAACCGCCGAGCAGCGGCGCCCGCCGGAGGCGTCCCGGCGAGGGTCACGCGACCCGCCGGGCGCTACGCCGGAGCGCCTTCGAGCGCGCCGTGGGGCTCGACGGCGAGGACACGCGTGATCTCCTCGGCGTCGAGGGACTCGTGCTCCAGCAGCGCCTTGGCCAGGCGGTGGAGCCTTACTAGCTGCTCCTCGAGGATAGAGCGCGCCCGGGCCGCGCTGTCGAGGACGATCTGCTTCACCTCGGCGTCGATGAGTACCGCCGTCTCCTCGCTGTAGTCTTGATGCCGGGCGAACTCCCGGCCCAGGAAGATGTGCTCCTCCCGCTTTCCGAATGTCAGGGGGCCGAGCTTCTCGGACATCCCCCACTCACAGACCATCTTGCGGGCCATCTCGGTCGCCTTCTCGAGGTCGTCCCCGGCACCGGTCGTCTGCTGCCGGAGCACCATCTCCTCGGCCGCACGGCCGCCGAGCAGGATGGTGATGCGGTTCATGAGGTAGTCGCGCGAGTAGTTGTACTTGTCGTCCGCCGGGAGCTGCTGGGTCAAGCCCAGGGCGCGGCCGCGCGGGATGATCGTGACCTTGTGGACCGGATCGGCCCCCGGCAGCGTGTGCGCGACCAGCGCGTGCCCGGCCTCGTGGTAGGCGATCGTCCGCTTCTCTTCCTCGCTGATGATCATGCTGCGGCGCTCGACGCCCATGAGCACCTTGTCCTTCGCGCTCTCGAAGTCGATCATCTCGACGAACTTCTTCGACTGGCGCGCGGCGAGAAGCGCGGCCTCGTTGACGAGGTTCGCCAGATCCGCGCCGGAGAACCCCGGCGTGCCGCGGGCGAGAACCTTGAGGTCGACGTCCGGACTGAGCGGGATGCGACGGGCGTGGACGCGCAGGATCTCTTCACGGCCCTTGACGTCGGGTCGCGGCACCACGACCTGGCGGTCGAACCGCCCCGGGCGCAGGAGCGCCGGGTCGAGAACGTCCGGCCGGTTGGTGGCCGCGATGAGGATCACGCCCTCATTGGTCTCGAAACCGTCCATCTCGACGAGGAGTTGGTTGAGCGTCTGCTCCCGCTCGTCGTGACCTCCGCCGAGCCCCGCCCCGCGATGACGCCCGACCGCGTCGATCTCGTCCATGAAGATGATGCAGGGCGCGTGCTTCTTCCCCTGCTCGAAGAGGTCCCGCACCCGGGAGGCCCCCACGCCGACGAACATCTCGACGAAGTCGGATCCCGAGATCGAGAAAAACGGAACGTTGGCCTCGCCGGCGATCGCCTTGGCGAGGAGGGTCTTCCCGGTCCCCGGGGGGCCCACGAGGAGGACGCCCTTGGGGATCTTCCCGCCGAGCTTCTGGAACTTCTGGGGATCCTTGAGAAACTCGATGATCTCGCGGAGCTCTTCCTTGGCCTCGTCCACTCCCGCCACGTCGGCGAACGTCACCTTGTTGTGCTTCTCCGAGATCAGCCGGGCTCGGGCCTTGCCGAAGGACAGAGCCTTGGCTCCGCCGCCCTGCATCTGACGCATGAAGAAGATCCACACGCCGATGAACAGGATCATCGGGAACCACGAGATGAGGAGCGACATGTACCAGGGGTTCTGGTCCACGGGGCGGACGCTGATCTTGACGTTCTTGTCGCGGAGGAGCTTCATGAAGTCCTGCGACTCGACCACGTACGTGCGGAACTCGCCGCCGTCCTTGAGCTTCCCGGTCACCAGGTTGCCCCGGATCGTGACCGACTGGACGAGACCGGCGTCGACGTTCTTCAGGAAGTCGGAGTAGTTGGGCTCGAAGGTCGTCTTCTCCGACAGGCCGCCGAATACGTTGAAGAGGAGGACGACGACGAGCCCGATCACCATCCAGAGGGCAAGGTTCTTGTAGAACGGATTCATCCCCGGTCCGCCACCCTCCTTCCGGTCACGCCGAGTCCCGCGTGGTGGGGCGCAAACCTGCGCAACGTAAGCCGAGTATAGCACAGGGGCCAAGCGGGATTCGGACGCGGCCTCGGCCGCCCCGCCCGGCTCGGTGGTCCCAGCCGTCGACGCCGACCGTCGAGGCCAGAAGGAGGCGCCGTCTCAAACCGCGTCGGGCCCCGGATCGTCGAGGACCGCCAGGTACGGCAGGTTCCGGTAGAGTCCCGCGAAGTCGAGCCCGTAGCCGACGACGAACTCGTCGGGAATCGTGAACCCGACGTAGTCGAGCGAGACCGGTACTTCCCGGCGGGACGCCTTGTCGAGGAGCGTGCAGACGCGCAGGGTCCGGGGCTGTCGGGTCTCGAGGTTCCGCCGGAGGTAGGTCAGGGTCCGACCGGTGTCCACGATGTCCTCCACGATCAGGACGTCGCGATCCTCGATCGGCACCGACAAGTCCTTGGTCAGCTCGACGATGCCGGACGAGCGAGTGGAGGCTCCGTACGATGAGACGGCGATGAAGTCACACTCGCACGGTGCGTCGATCGCCCGCATCAGGTCGGACAGGAAGACCACCGCCCCCTTCAGCACCCCGACGAGCATGGGCGTCCGCCCGGCGTAGTCTGACTGGATCTGCCGGCCCAGCTGGCCGACGCGCGCAGTGAGGTCCCCGGCGGGAATGAGGATGCGCTGGATCCCCGCCGGCACGCCGCTCTACCGGGTGCGCGGCGTCACCAGGGGGTTGAGCCCCCGCTCGCTCCGCAGCTCGGCGGCGGCGCGCTCGGCGTCGCTCCGCGCCGGATACGTGCCGATCCGGACGCGGTAGCGGGGCCGGCCGTCCTCGGTGATCGACGGGAAGACGTACGCGTCGAAACCCCGCGCGGCCAGGCGCGCCCGCAGCTCTTCGGCCAGGGCCCGGCTCCGGAAGGCGCTCACCTGCACGGTCCAGGCCTCCGGCTCCGCCGCCGCTTGCGTCGCCGCCAACTGAGTCGGCCCCGGCCGGATCGAGGGCGCCGCGGCCGCGCGCGGTGCGCGCGCCGGACGAGGAGCGGGCGCGGCCTCGGGGGGCTTCGGCGTCCGGCGCTCCGGCGCCACCCGCGGAGGCTCCGGCGCGACTTGGGCCGCGGGGGCCGCGGGAGAGTCCGCCAGCTCCTCCTTCGGAACCAGCCGCTCCTCGATCGTTGGTTTCCCGACCTGGGGGAGGTCATGAGTCGGAGCGGTCAGGGTCCGGTAGAACGTGACCTTCTCCTCCGCCCGCGTCGCCGCCGTCTTGGCAGTGGTGTCGCCGCCGCGCAGGCCCTCCGGATCCGCCAGGCGCGACTCGCGCGCTCCCTCGACGCGAGCAGATCCCTTCCCGCGGGCCGTTTCCCGTCCGACCACCACCCCGGCCGCAAAGACAACGCCGACGACCAGGCAGAAGACGACGGCGATCACGACGAGCTCGCGGCCGCCGAACCGGAACTCGTGGCGCGCGCGGCCGACTCGGCGGGCGGAGATCATGCCCGGATCCTCACATGGACTCCGGCGCCGAGATCGCCAGGAGCCCGAGCCCGTTCCGCAGCACCTGGGCGACCGCACGGGCGAGCCCCAGCCGGGCCCGCGTCAGCGTGGGCTCCTCGGGCCGGACGATCCGGAACGCCGGCGTGTGGGTGCCGAGATGGTGGTACGCGTGGAGCTGGGCCGCCAGATCGTACAGGAACACGGCTATCCGGTGCGGCTCGCAGGAGCGGGCGGCGCCAGCGACAGTGTGCGGGAAGCGGAGCAGCGCCTTGACCAGGGCCAGCTCCTCCGGCGCGACGAGCGGCACCAGATCGCCCTCGGTCCATGCCGTGGGGATGGTGACGCCACGCTCCCGCGCGTGGTTGAACACGCTCGCGACCCGCGCGTGAGCGTACTGGACGTAGAACACCGGGTTCTTCTGCCAGTCCTGCTCCATCGCTGCGTCGAGGTCGAAGTTGAGGTGGTTCTGCGGGCTCCGGGTGGCCATGAACCAGCGGAACACGTCTACGCTGCCGACCTGATCAAGGAGGTCGTCGATCGTCACATACGTCGCGCGACGGGTCGACATCTTCACCTCGACGCCGCCACGCGTGATCGTCACGAACTGGTGGATCAGATAGCGGATCCGGTCGGCCGGCAACCCGAGGGCCCCGACCGCCGCCACCACGTCCTTCGCTTCCTCGATGTGGTCGGCGCCCTGGACGTTGACGATCAGGTCGAAGCCGCGCCGGAGCTTCTCGCAGTGATAGGCGATGTCCGGGAGCCGGTACGTGGGCTCGCGCTCGCCGTAGGACTTCACCACCACCCGATCCTGCGGCCGGCCGATCGCCGTGTACCGGAGCCACGTGGCTCCGTCCTTCTCGTAGGCCAGCCCTGCCGCGCGCAGAGCGGCGAGCGTCTCCTCGATCTTCCCCTCGGTGTAGAGGGAGTCCTCGTTGTAATAGACGTCGAAGCGGATGCCCAGCCGCTCCAGCGTCCGCCGGATGTCGGTGAAGATCCCGTCCTCCGCGGCCTGGCGGAAGACACTCTCGTGTCCCTCCCCCGCCAGGGACTCGCCGTACCGGTCGCGCAGCGAGGCCGCGATCTCCCGAATGTAGTCGCCCTGGTAGCCGTCCTCGGGAAACGCCGCCGGCCGCCCGAGGAGCTCCAGATACCGGGCCCGGACCGACTCCCCCAGCACGCGCATCTGGCGCCCGGCATTGTTGAAGTAGTACTCGCGGGTCGTGTGGTAACCCATGGCCCGCAAAAGCCTGGCCACGCAGTCCCCGAGGATCCCTTGCCGGCCGTGCCCGAGCGTCAGAGGTCCGGTGGGGTTGGCGCTGACGAACTCCACCATCGCGCGTTGCCCTTGCCCCTCGGCGTGGGTTCCGAAGCGGTCGCCCTCCGCGAGAAGCCCGGCGAGCTCGGCGTGACAATACGCGGGCGCCAGGAAGACGTTGAGGAACCCGGGCCCAGCAACCTCGGCGCGCTCGATCTCCCGCACGCCGGGCAGATGCGCGAGGATCGTCTCGGCGACCTGGCGGGGTGGCCGGCGGTGCGACTTGGCGAGGAGCATCGCAACGTTGGTCGCGTAGTCCCCGTGGGTGGGGTCCCGTGGAACCTCCCACGCGACCTCCGACGGGGACACGGGCGGCAGCCCCGCCCGCCCGAGAGCGTCCAGCAGCGCCCCCGACAGGACCGTGGTGACGTCGCCAGCCATGGCGCCGTCCACTATAGCCCACGTCACAAGGGGGTCGAAGAAAAAGCGGGAGTTAGGGCCTATCAGCGCAGCCGGAACTCGACGGGCAGGCGGATGACGAGCGGACGTCCCGCGAGCCCCGACGGAAACGGGAACGGCGCCGAGCCTCGCACCGCCGCGACCGCGGCTGTCCGCAAGACATCGACGCTCGTCCCGGCGACGACCTCGACCGCGGCCAGACGACCATCGGCGCCGACGCGCACTTCGAGCTCGACCATGCCCTGCTGACCGCGGCGCACGGCGGTCGCGGGATACACCAGGCGCTGCTGGATGCGTTCGCGGAGCGCGCGCACGTAGAATTCGTACTCGGGCGGGATCGCCCCGGCCGGCGCGCCACCCGAGCCCTCACCCGGGAAAACGCGCGCGACGTCGACACCCTGCCCCGCGGGCGGCCGGCCGCCCGCATGCGGCGCGGTCGCGGCGGTCTCCCGCGCCGGCCCCGGCTCCGAAGCTCCCGTCAGGCTCCCGAGTCCCGATTCGTGCGGTCGATTCCCGGCGATGGTGCCGGACGACGGCCCGGAGCGTCGCTCCTCGGCGGGATCCTTCGATGGCGAAGCCGGGGACGCGACCCTCGACGGACTTCCGGCCGCGGCGTCCACCGGCGGCGAGGTCGCGGGCGGTAACGGCGGGGCCGAAGGCGCCGGGGCTGAAACGAGCGGCGCGGACGGCGGCCTCTCGGGCATCGGGTCGACCGGAACGGTGGATCCGTGCGGGTCGACGACTGGTTCCGGCGCGACCGGCGCCATCGGCGGCGGCGGCACGTCGGGTCGAGCGCTCGGGAGACTGCCGGGCTCGCCCGCCGGGGCAACAAGCGAAGCGGGAGGCGGGTCCGCAGATCGCACCACATCAGACTGTGCGCCGGCGTGCCGCCGAGACCGCGCGGCCGGAGGACGCGGGATGGGGGCGTCGACGGTCTCGCGGCGCTCGCTGGTCGCCACGACTGGATGGACGAGATCCACGTAGAGGGCCGCCGGCGCCGGGACCGGGGGCGAGCCGACGAGCCACGCCGTGCCGACGACGGCGACCGTCCCCACGGCGCCGCCATGGACCAGGACCGACAGGGCGAGCGAGGCCCCGAGCTCACGGCTCACGGCGAGCGCCTTCCGAGTAGCGCGACGCCCGCCGCCAGGACGACGGTGACCGCGGCCGCAGCCGCGAGGACGCGCCGAGCCCGGCGGATCGCGTCGGGCGACGTGGGCAGCGCGGCGGCGCCCAGCCGGTACGCGCCACGCTTGGCGAGCCCGACATCGAGAGCGCCGGCCATCGCGGCCATCGGCCAGCCGGCGTTCGGGCTCGCCGTGCGGCCATGGTGGGCCCAGGCGATGCGGGCAGCATCCGCGCCGTTCTCGCCGGTCAGCATCGCGCCCGCCGCGATGGCTCCCGCGCCGAGCCGCGCCGGGACGAGGTTCGCCAGGTCGTCGAGCCGCGCGGCGGCCTTGCCGAAGCGCTCGTAGCGGAGGTCGCGGTAGCCCCACATCGCATCGGCGGTGTTCACGACGCGGTAGGCCCACGCCGCCGGGAGGCCGCCCACCGAGTAGGCGAGGACAGGCGCCGCGATGCTGTCCACCAGATTCTCGGCGAGGGACTCGATCGCGGCGGACGCGACCTCGGCGGCACCGAGATCCCCCGTCGGCCGGCTCACCAGGTCTCGCCCCACGCGGAGCCGCGCGGCTCCGAGGTCCCCCGCCCGCAGCGCGGATTCCACGTCGCAGGTGGCTTCAGCCAGGCGGCGCAGCGCAAAGGCGGGCTTGAGCAAGAGCGCCTCAAGCACGATCCCCGGCCCGCCGAGGCGCCCTGCCGCGAACGCGATAAGCCTCCCGGCGATCCACGCGGCGGCGGTCACGAGCGTCACCGCGACCGCGCCGTCGGCGACGCTCCGACCCGGCGTCTGCCGTTCGGCCCAGCCGAGCGCCCGGCCGACCCAGGCCACGGGATGCCAGCGCGTGGGGGGCTCGCCGGCCGCGAGGTCGAGGGCGACCGCCAGCGCGATCACGCCGGGGCGCCGGAGCGTCATCGAGCCCGGATCCCCTGACCGACCGCCTGGCGGACGGCCCGCGCGACGCACCAGCCAGCCGCGGTTCCCGGTCCGAGATAGGGTGCGCGGGATCCTCGGCCGGTCCACGCGAGGACGACCGCGTCGGTGACCGTCCCCGTCGCGGGCGCTCCCTCCGCGGTGGTGATTCCTGCCTCGACGAGCGCCCCCACCTTCGCTTCGGTGATCGTGATCACGCCGTTGACCGCCGCCGCCCGCTCGAGCCCGGCATCGAGCACGACGACCACGTTGATCGTCGACGGTTGCCACGCCACCGGCGGCGTGACGCCCGCCGCCGCCGGCGTCCCGAGGCCCACGGTCGCGACGGCGCCGGCGCAGACGCCGTCGGTCTCTTCCCAAACGACCTGCGCCAGGTGGGTCCAGGCGGCGGTCATCAGCCCAACGAAGGGCTCGGCGATCCCGAGGCGCCCCGCGAAGGCGCGGAGGTCCGCCCCGGGGTCGTCCGAGTGGTAGCCGCGCGGCATGTGCATGTTCACGACGTGGTGGGTGACGTCGAGATCACCGCCGACGACAGCCGAGGCGAGGACGTGGAGCCGCGTCGCGCTCCGCACCCACACCGCGTCCGCGCCGACGTCGATCTCGACGCCCGCGATCACCCGCGCCTCCGGGACGGCCCGAGCCGCATCAGTCGCCCGAGTCGCATCAGTCGAACGTCGCGCGAATCCCGGCGACGACGTGGGTCCCGAGGGCCGGGAAGCCGGCGACCTCGGAGTAGTCCTCGTTGAAGAGGTTCGTCGCCCGCACGTGCAGCGTGATGTTGGACAGGAAGCCCCAGCGCTTGATCGGCAGCCGGTAGGCCGCGGCGGCGTTGACCACCGTGTAGCCGGGATTCCGCGGCTGGCCCGGCGCCTCGAACTGACTCGACAGCACCTGGACCTCGCCGGAGAGCGTGAGGCCGGGGAGCGGCTCCCAGGTCGCCGTCACCGCGAGCACGTTCTTGGCCACGCGGGGGAGCGGATTCCCCGTGGTCCGGTTCTCGGCGTCGGTGTACGTGTAGGCGAGGGAGACGACGAGCCCGTCGACGGGCGTCACGCTGGCCTCGAACTCGACCCCCTGGGAGCGCGCCTCGTCGACGTTCTGGGCCTGGAAGCAGAAGTTCACCGGGTCGATCAGGGTGGACTGGATGAGGTTCTCGTAGTCGGTGCGGAAGTACGTCGCGGCGAGCCGGGCCCGTCGGTCCCAGAGGTGCTGCTCGACGCCTGCGTCCCAGCTGTCGCTCTCCTCCGGCTTCAGATTGGGGTTGCCGAACGGCCCGCACGGCGCGAAGGCCGGGAAGAAGAGCTCGTTGAACGTCGGCGCGCGGAAGCCCTGTCCCCAGCTCGCCTTGAGGCGCGTGTCGGTGGCCTTCACGAGATAGGAGAGCGCCACGCGCGCCGTCGCCTGGTCCTCGAACACGCTGCTGCCGTCGTAGCGGATGCCCCCGGTGAGATACAGGCTGTCGAAGAGCGCGATCTGGTCCTGGAGGACGATCGCCCAGGAATCGAGCGTCTCCTTGTAGCTCCCCTTGACCTCGCCCACCTCGTACCGGTACTCGCCGCCGAGCGTGATCGTGTTCCAGGGCACCGGCTTGACAAAGTGGTACCACTCGGCCTCGAACCGCCGGGTAAAGATGTCCGAGGGGAAGGCGAACGGGTGCGCCGGATCGGCCTTGTCCCTGAGCTCGAGGGTCTCGTCGACGCCCGACACCCGGAGCCGGTGCTCCCACATGGACGTCCAGGGCTGGCGCCACTCGAGCGACAGCAGCCAGAGCCGCTGGTCCTGCTCGCGGTTCGGGTCGAAGTCCGGGAACACCGTGGCGAACGGGATGCCGGTGTGGCTGTCCTGGAAGCGCCCGATGAGCGACAGCTCCCCGTTGTTCGGCAGCGCGTAGCTGAGCCGCGCGTTCACGCTGGTGAGGTCGTGGTCGTCGTTGTCGAACTGGCCGCCGAACGTGAGCCCGCTCACGCCGAGGGAGTAGCTCCAGGGCCCCTCGCTCCCGGACACGCCGGCCCGACCCCGGAAGGTCTCGTAGTTGCCACCCTCGAGGTCGAGGAACCCCGATGGCGGCCCCTGCCCGCGCTTCGTGATGATGTTGACCACGCCGCCGATCGCGTCCGCGCCGTAGAGGGTCGACTGCGGCCCCCGCAGGACCTCGACCCGCGCGATGTCGTCGAGGGTGAGGTCCGCGAAGTCGAAGTCGCCCGAGGTGAGGCTCTTCACCCGCACGCCGTCGATCAGCACCTGCACCTGGGTCGGGTTCGCGCCCCGGATGCGGACCGTCGAGAGCTTCCCGGGGCTACCCGAGGTCAGGATCTGAACGCCGGGGACCGTGCGGAGCACCTCGTCCACGGCCCTGTACTCCTGCACCCGCATGGCTTCCTCGGGGACGACGGTCACCGACGCGCCGGTCTGCTCGAGCTTCTGCTCGAACCGCTCGGCGGTCACGACGACGGGCTCGGCCCGCCGCACCTCGCCCGCCGGCGGGGTGCCCGGAGCGGTCGGATCCGTTCCCTGAGCGCCCGCCGCCGCCGGTCCGAGCCAGGCCAAGACCGCAAGCGTCCACCAGACATGTCCACGCTTCATCGCCCACTCCTCTTCCGCGAGGGGGTGTCGGTCGCTTGCGCCCCGATCGGTCTCCTGACTCGTGGCTCGTCGCGCCCACCGCGCCTTCCCAGGACGATGCTCCCAGTGGCGTCGCTCCGCCGCGCTCGCGCGGCGGAGGTGGGGACGCTCCCCACTTACAGTTGCGGGACAGTGCCGGACTCGGCGTCGTCGGAACGCCTCACCGGCTTCCCTGCATCGGGACGCGCCTAGTCAGCGGTCGCTCTCACCTCCCCTCACCGAAGTCAAAGTCGGGGTCTGACCCCGGAGTTTGATTTCCAGCGGCCATGAGTCACAGCCTGACCCCGAGGACGACCGGGCGGCCCGAGGGTGCGAGCCGCTCCACCCAGACAGGGCACCCGTACGCCTGCTCGAGCACCGCCTCGTCCAGCACCTCGTGCGGCGTGCCGAGCCGAACCACGCGCCCGCCCGAGAGGAGGAGCAGCCGGTCGGCCAGCTCGCCGGCGAGGTTCAGGTCATGGCTCACGAATACCACCGTCATCCCTCGCTCCTGGTTGAGCCGCCGGAGGAGGCCGACCAGGTGCCGCTGGTGCAGGAGGTCGAGATGGCTCGTCGGCTCGTCGAGCAGGAGTACCCCCGGCTCCTGGGCGAGCGCCCGGGCCAGAAGCGCCCGCTGACGCTCCCCGCCGGCAAGGGCGTCCACCGGCTGATCGCCCAGGTCGAGGACGCCGGCCAGCGTCATGGCGTCGCGGGCGCGGGCGAGATCCTCGGCGGCCTCGAAGAGCCGTCCCCGTCCACGCGGGTACCGCCCCATGAGCACCAGCTCCTCGACGCTGACCGAGAACGCGAGCTGCTCCTCCTGGGGAACGACGGCGACCTCGCGCGCGAGGGCGAGGCGCCCCACCGCGCCGATCGGCGTGCCCCGGAACCGGATCTCCCCGCGGTCCGGCACGTGGACCTTCGACAGGAGACGTAGAAGCGTCGTCTTCCCCGAGCTGTTGGGGCCGACCAGGCCGAGGATCTCGCCCGCGGCCACATCGAACGACGCTCCGGCGAGCCGGAACGCGCCCCCGTATCCAAACTCGACGTCCCTCGCAGCGAACACGGGCGGCATCGTGCCGGCCATGAGCCGGCTCACACGAGGCGCCGGCGGAGGCGGGTCCGCAGGAGGTACACGAAGAACGGCGCCCCGCAGAACGCGGTGACCACGCCCACCGGCAGCTCCGCCGGCTGCACCACCAGGCGCGCCAGCGTGTCGGCCAGCACGAGGAACGTCGCGCCGGCGCCCGCCACCACCGGCAGGAGCAGCCGGTTATCCGCCCCGACGACGAGACGGACGCCGTGCGGCACGATGAGCCCGACGAACCCGATCGGCCCCGTCTGGGCGACGATCACGCCCGTGAGGAGGGACGCCGCGACGAAGACGACGCGCTTGACCCGCTCTGCCTCCACCCCGAGCTGGAGGGCCGACTCTTCGCCGAGCGCGAGGAGGTTCAGCGCCCGGGCCTGCGCGTAGACCAGCGCCGTCCCCACGAGCGTCCCGGCCGCGACCACGGCGACCCCGCGGTAGCCCACCACGCCGAGGCTCCCCATCAGCCAGTGGAGGATCCCTCCGAGCTGGGCGAAGTCCACGAGCGACACGACCAGGGTGATCACGGCCGAGAAGAAGAGGCCGGTGATGACCCCGGCCAGGAGGAGGGTCTGGACGGGCAGGGACCCGCCCGCCGTGGCGATCAGGTACACGGCCGTCGCCGCGACCAGCGCACCCGCGAACGCGGCGGCCGAGATCCCGAGCGTCGCGGCAAACGACCCCCCGAGCCCCCCGAGATGCCCGAGGACCGCCCCCAGCGCGGCGCCGCCCGCGACCCCCAGCACCGCGGGGTCCGCCAGCGGGTTCCGGGTCAGCGCCTGGAACGCCGCGCCCGCGACGGCCAGGCCGCCCCCCGCGAGGGCGGCGAGGAGGACGCGGGGCAACCGGAGCTCCAGCACCACCGTGGCGGCCAGGTCCGAGCGCGCCTGACCCACGAGCGCCGCGACGACGTCACCGGGGGAGATCGGCGCCGGCCCCGTGGCGAGCCCGAGGAGACCCGCGACGGCCAGGCCGCCGGCGACGACGGCGGAGGCAACCCCGACGCGACGACGGGAGATCACGGCACGCGCTCGGGATGGATCACGCGGGCGAGCGCGCGGAGCGCCTCGATCATCCGGGGGCCTGGACGGTGGACAAGGTCTCCGTCGACGCCGTACACGCGGCCCTCGCGCGCGGCGCTGATCGAGCCGAGCCGCTCCCAGCCGCGGAGGAGCTCCTCCACCGTGGCCTGCCCATGCCGCCCGACGATGATGCGGTCCGGACGACGCTCGACGACAGTCTCCAGAGAAAGCCGCGGGTACGGAAGCGGCTCGGCGCGCGTCACGCTCTCGCCCCCCGCCCGCTCGATGAGCTCGGTGATGAGCGTGCCGCGGCCCGGCGCGATGAGCGGGTTCGGCCACACTACGTAGAGGACGCGGGGGCGGGGCGCGCCCGCGACGGCGCGCGCGATGGCGTCGGCGTCCCGCCGCATCGCAACCACGCGCGCCCGGGCGGCGGCCGCCCTCCCCAGCACCTCGCCGACGCGTTCGATCGACTCGAGCGTCGTCTCGAAGTCGACCGGGCGAATCACGTAGACGGGCAGACCGAGCGACGTGAGCCGCTCCACGTGCTCCGCGTAGTTGCTCTCGGACGTGGCCACCACCAAATCGGGCCGGAGGGAGAGGATCGCTTCGAAGCTCGGCGTGGAGATGCCGCCGACGCGGGGCTTCCTGGTCGCCTCCGGCGGGTAGTCGCAGTAGTCGGTGACCCCGACCAGCCGCTCGCCGTCGCCAAGCACGTAGACGGTCTCGGTGATGCTCGGAGCCAGCGACACGATCCGCGCCGCGCGGTCCGGGATCCGCAGGCGCCGGCCCAGCATGTCCGTCACCTCGCCGGCGGTCCCGGCTGGCGACCAAGCCGTGAGGCCCGCGAGCGCCAGCGTCACGGCCAGCGCGATGCGAGACCCCCACCCCGTCGAGGCCGCCGTCACCTGAGGCGCCCCGACACGCCGGCTTCCTCGAAGGTCGCCATCTCCCGGTAGCACGCGAGCGCTGCCCGGATGAGCCCGATCCCGAGCGCGGCGCCGGTGCCCTCGCCGAGGCGCATGCCAAGCTCGAGATAGGGCGTGAGACTGAGCGCCTCGAGAAGCCTGACGTGCCCGGGCTCGGCGCTCCGGTGGGCCGCGATCAGGTAGCCCCGCACCGCGGGGGCGAGCCGGGCCGCGACCAGCGCGGCGGCCGTGGTGATGAAGCCGTCCAGCACGACGGGCACGCGTCGGGCCGCGCCCGCCAGGACGACGCCGACGAGTCCCGCGATCTCGAACCCGCCGACCGCGGCCAGGACGCCGACCGGATCCCCGGGGTCGGGGCGGTTGACGGCGAGCGCCTGCTCAACGGCAGAGACCTTCCGGACCCACACGTCGTCCGCCACCCCGGTGCCGCGGCCGGTGACCATCGCCGGATCGGCACCGGTGAGAGCGGCGGTCAGCGCGCTCGCCGCGGTCGTGTTGCCAATACCCATCTCGCCGGTGCCGACGCAATCCGGCGCCTCGTCGTGGACGAGCATCGCTCCCGCTTCGATCGCCCCCAGGGCCTCGTCACGGGTCATCGCCGGCCCCTTGGTGATGCTGCGGGTCCCCGGCCCGACACGACACCCGACGATTCCGTCGCCGGCGGCCACGGGCACCATGACCCCGAAGTCCGCGACGACGACCCGGGCGCCCGCGTGACGAGCCAGGACGTTTACACCAGCCCTGCCGCGCGCCAGATTCTGGACCATCTGCGCCGTGACCGCCTGCGGGTACGCGCTCACCCCTTCGGTCGCGACGCCGTGGTCGCCGGCCAGCGTGAAGATCACCGGCGCCTCGACCCGAGGCATCGCATCGCCCGTGATCACGACGGCTCGCACGGCCAGCTCCTCCAACCGGCCCAGGCTGCCGCGCGGCTTCGTCAGGTGGTCGAGCCGCTGGCGGGCGACGCTCCCCAGACGCTCGTCCGGCGCCATGATGGTCGCGACGAGCTTACCGAGGGCGGTCACGCGAGGAGGCCCCCGCCGGCCGTGCCCGGCGCGCCGGCGAGCTTCACGGTGAGCGGGCAGCCGGCGACCATTAGCACCACCTCCTCTGCGGCTCGCGCGGCCGCCTGGTTAACGAGACCGAGCGCGTCGCGAAACCGCCGGCCGAGGTCCGTCTCGGGGTGGACTCCCCAGCCCACTTCGTTCGAGACGAGGATGAGGGAGAAGGGTAGGCGGGCGGCAACGCCCTCCAGCTGGGCCGCCTCGGCCTCGAGGTCGGTGACACCTAACTCTGGCCTCTTGTTGAGCATGTTTGCGACCCACATGTTGAGACAGTCCACGATGACCACGTCGGCCTCGCCGCCGAGCGCGACCAAAGTCGACGGAAGCGCCAGCGGAACCTCGACGGTGCGCCACGCGGGAGGCCGCTCGGCCCGGTGACGGGCGATCCGCGCCGCCATCTCGTCGTCCCCGGCCTCGGCGGTAGCGATGAAGACGACCCGGCCGCCGGCCGCACGGGCGCGGGCGACGGCGAACGCGCTCTTCCCCGCGCGGACACCCCCGAGGACCAGGGTGGTCCGAGGGATCACGGCGCGCTAGTGCGGGGTCTCCGGCTGGGCGAGATCGCGTGCGGCAACCCGGGCCTCCCCTCGAAGACCGGTTCGGAGTGCTCGGGATCCAGGCAGGTCTCCTGACTCTCGGATCGTCCTACTCCCCGCGCCCTTCCCGGCGTTGCGCGCCAGTGGGCTTCTTCAGCGGGTTTCGTCCCCGATCACAGTGACGGGGTCGCGGCGGTCTCGCACCGCCTTCCCTCTTGGCCCCACGTTTGGGGGCGCACCTGGAACCCCGTGGACGACGCCAACGCTAGCAGGCTGGCCCCGGAGCGTCAAGGATGCGGGGTTCAGGACGCGGGGGTCGGATGACGTGTCGACGCGAGGACGCGACGGCAGGACATGGTCCTCGGGAGCGCGAGGGCCGAGCGACCTACGGCTGGGCCTGGGCCAGGCGGGTCTTGACGAGATCGGAGAGGGCCTTGCCGTCGACGGTCCGGCCCTGGAGACGAGCGCGCGCGGCCTTCATGACCGCGCCCATGTCCTTGGGCGAGGCGGCGCCGGTCTCGGCCACGGCCTCATCGATGGCCCGGGCCATATCCTCCGCCGATGCCGAGCCGGGAAGGTACTCCTGGATGACCACACCCTCGCGCTCCTCCTTCTGGGCGAGGTCCTCGCGGCCGGCCGCCCGGAACTGCTCGGCGGCGTCGCGGCGCTGCTTGATCAGCGTATTGAGGACACGCAGCGCGTCCTCGTCTCCGAGGCTCCCCCGCACCTCGGTCTCCCGGAGCTTCAGCGCCGTCTTGACCATCCGGAGCGCGCCGAGCCGCTCGGCCTCGCGGGCCTTGAGCGCCTCGATCAGGTCACGGTCGATCCGCTGCACGATCGTCATCGGCGATCCCGGGGCACTATAGCACTCTGAACGGTCGTCCCCGGCCGCCGCCGGACTCGGCCGGGCCGCCGCCGGCGGACGGCCCGTACTACAATCGCCCGAGACGCGGGTCGGATGCCGCGCGCGCAAAAGGAGAGACTCGATGGCCCCTACGGTGGTCGACCGGTCGTACGTCGCCGAGAACGCGGCGGAGCTCCGCCGCCTGCGCACTCTGGTCGAGCGCCTGAGTGACGCAGACCTGGCACGGCCCACACCTGGGGGCTGGACCGTCGCCTCATCGCTCGCCCACGTCGCCTTCTGGGACCAGCGCATTCTCTACTGGCTGGACCGGTGGGAGCAGGGTGAGGCGCCGCGCGCACTCGACCACGCCGAGGCCGATTGGATTAACGACGCGGGCAAGCCGCTGCTCCTCGCGCTCCCGCCGAGGGTGGCGGCCCGCCTGACCGTTGAGATCGCCGCGGAGGTGGATCGCCGGGTGGCCGCACTCAACGACGAGCGGGTCGCCGCGAACCAAGCGGCGGGCGAGCCGCTTCTCCTCGCCCGGTCCCGTCATCGCAAGACGCACCTCGACGAGATCGAGCGCGTCCTCGCGTAGGGCCCGTCGCGGAGTTCATACTGACGCAGCTCGCCGACAAAGCCTACCTCCGGAAGGTCGTGGTCATCAGTTACTGAGGTACACTGACGCTCACCCGCCGGGGGCGCTTCCGGGCATCCCGGCTCGCGTCCCGAGGTGCCACGTGAGCGAGGAGACCAGCATGCGGACGGTGGAGCGGATCCGGGGACGGCTCGGCCAGGGGCTGATTACCGTTGGGCTGATCGGGGTGGTGGCGGCGCTCACGGCGCTGGCCGGCGGCCAGGCCGATGCGCAGGCCCCGAAGCGGGGAGGCCGGGTGGTGGTGGTCTCGCCGCAGGAGCCGCGCACGCTGCTCCCGCACCTGGATCTCCTCACGCTCTCGCGCGAGGTGCAGCGCCTCGTCTTCGACGGTCTCCTGACCCTGGACGACAAGGGCGAGTACGTGCCTCGCCTGGCCGTCGAGGTCCCCACCGTCGACAACGGCGGGGTGAGCGCCGACGCCCGCGTGTACACCTTCAAGCTCCGGCGCGGGGTCAACTGGCAGGACGGGCAGCCGTTCACCGCCGCCGACGTCGAGTTCACCTGGAAGCTGATCACCGACGCGAAGGTCGCGGTCCCCAGCCGGCTCGTCTGGGCGGACGTCCAGCGCGTGGAGATCCCCGATCCCTACACCGTGCGCTTCCACTTCGCGAAGCCGATGCTGGCCTTCCTCGGCACGGTGGCGTCGGACCGCGGCTACATCGTGCCGCGCCACCTCCTGGAGGGGAAGGACGTAGCGGCCTCGGAGCTCAACCGGAAGCCGGTCGGTACCGGGCCCTTCGTCGTCAAGGAGTGGGCGGCCGCGAGCCACCTCCTGCTTGGCCGGAACCCCGGATACTGGGACGCGGGCAAGCCCGTCCTGGACGAGATCCTGGTCCGCATCATCCCGGGCACCGCCGGTCAGCGCGCGGCGCGCGAGCGCCAGGAGGTGGACCTCGAGCTCCACGTCCCGACCGCCGACGCGGCGTCGGTGCGCGCCCTCACCGACTATCGGCTGATCACCGCGCCGAGCTACGCGTGGTGGCACTTCTGGCTGAACAACGAGGACCCGATCCTGCGCGAGCGCCTCGTCCGCCAGGCGTTGGCCCACGGCGTCGACAAGGCCGGGATCGCCGGCACCATCATGGGTGGGCTGGTCCAGCCGCTCCACGCGGCGCTACCGCCGGCCCACTGGGCCCACAACCCGGGCGTCCGCGCGTACGCGTACGATCCCGCGCGGGCCGCGGCGCTTCTCGACGAGGCCGGGTGGAAGCCCGGCGCGGGCGGCATCCGCCAGAAGGACGGGCAGCCGCTCGTCGTCGAGATCCTCAACATCGCGGGCGAGGCCGAGCGCCTGCAGGTGGTCCAGGTCGTCCAGGCCGGCTGGCGTCAGCTGGGCGTGGACGCCCGGATCAAGAACATCGATGCGCCGGCGTTCCCGCCGACCATGAGCAAGGGGGAGTACCAGGCGGCGTACGGATGGTTCGGCGAGGAGCCCGAGCCGATCTTCAACCTGTGGCTCGGCACGAACTGGCAGCGCTACCGGAACGAGGCCGCGCTCGATCTCCTGCGCCAGGCGGTGGTGACGCCGGCCCGCGCGAAGCGCGTGGAGCTGATCCGCGCCTTTCAGGCGCAGGTGGCCGAGGACGTCCCCACCCTGCCGCTCGCCCCCCGGGTCCTCTTGAATGCCGCGCACAAGCGCCTCCGGGGCTACGCGCCGAGCCCGGCGGGCAGCCTGTGGAACGCCGCGGAGTGGAGCCGGGATTGAGCGGCCACGAACGATCGTCACACATGAGGTGAGCGGCTGCTTCGCTACGCCGGGAGGCGGGTCCTCGAAGCCGGGGCCCGCCTCCTCCTGATCTCGCTCCTCCTCTTCCTCGTCCTCCAAATCCCCCCCGGCGGGCCGGCCGACGTCTTCGGCGCCGACCCTGCCGCCTCGCCGGACGCCATCGCGCGCATGCGGGCCCTCTGGGGGCTCGACCGGCCGCTCGCCATCCAATACGGCGTGTGGCTCCGGCGGGCAGTGACGGGAGACTGGGGCGATTCCTTCAGCGAGCGCCGGCCGGTCCTGCGCGTCGTCTGGGAGCGGGTGCCCGCGACACTCACGCTCACCGGCGCCGCGCTGGCCCTGTCCCTCGGCGCGGGCCTCGGGCTCGGCGTGGCCGGCGCGGTCATTCGCCGTCCCGCGTGGCAGGCGGCGCTTCAGGGCCTGGCCGTCATCGGGATGAGCGTGCCCACCTTCTGGAGCGGGATGCTCGTCCTCCTCCTCTTCTCCGGGCGCCTCGGGTGGCTGCCGTCGGGAGGCATGGCCACCGTCGGGAGCGGCTTCTCGATCGGCGACCGGCTGTGGCACCTCGCCGGGCCCGCGCTCGTCCTGGGCTCCGTGTACGTCGCGCTGTGGACACGCTATGTCCAGGCGGGGCTCGCCGAGGTGCTCGGCGAGGACTACGTGCGGACGGGCCGCGGCAAGGGAGTTTCCGAGCGTGCGCTGGTGCTGCGCCACGCGCTGCCGAACGCCGCGATCCCGCTCCTCACCGTGCTGGGACTGGAGCTCCCGCGCCTGCTCGCCGGCGCCATGGTCACCGAGGTCGTCTTCGCCTGGCCGGGGCTCGGGCGGCTCCTCACGGCGAGCCTCCTCGGCCGGGACTACCCGGTCGCCATGGGGACACTGATGCTCCTCGCCGTCGCCGTGGTCGCGGCAAACCTCCTCACCGACCTCGCGTACCGGCTCGTCGATCCGCGCGTGCGTCTGACGGAGGGGCCCGCGTGACCGCGGGCCGGCGCGTCCGCCGGCACGGGGCGGCGCTCGGCGCCGCCGCATGCCTGGGCGCTCTCGCCCTCGTGGCCCTGGCCGCGCCGTGGCTCGCGCCCAGGTCGCCGGAGGCGGTGGACCTGCGCGCGGTCCTCCGCGGGCCCGGCGCCGCGGGCTGGCTCGGAACGGACGACATCGGTCGCGACGTCCTGAGCCGTCTCCTGTTCGCGGGCCGGGCGTCGCTGGCCTTGGGCCTCGGCGTGGCCGTGGTCTCGATCGGTCTCGGCGGCGTCCTCGGCGCGCTGGCAGGCTATCGCCGGGGATGGGTCGACACAGCGGTCTCGACCGCGATCGACGCGCTCCTCTCGATCCCGCCGCTCGCCCTCGCCATGGTGGCGGCGGCGTTCCTCCAGCTGACGCCGTGGCGCCTTGTCCTGGTCCTGGCCGGCCTGTCATGGACGACGGTGGCCCGGCTGGTTCGGGGCCAGGTCCTGAGCCTCACCGAGCGGCCCTTCGTCGAAGCGGCCCGCGCGCTCGGCGCCCCGCACGGCCGGGTGCTCGCTCGCCACCTCGTCCCGAACCTCCTCGGCCCAGTCCTGGTGGCGGGGACCCTCCTCGTCGCCAACGCGATCCTCATCGAGTCGGCGCTCTCCTTTCTCGGGTTCGGCCTGCCGCCCCCGACCGCGACCTGGGGCGGGATGCTCCACGCTGCGCAGATTCACTTCGCCGAGGCGCCGTGGCTCGGGATCTTCCCGGGGCTCGCGATCGTCCTGGCGGTGGCCAGCATCAACTTCCTGGGCGACGGTCTCCGGGAGGCGTTCGACCCCCGGCTCCGCCGCGAAGCGCGGTAGACTGGCCCACCGTCGGAGGGAAATCGGCGCCGAGACATGTTGCGCGTTCGTGATTCGAGGGAGCTGGCATGAACTCCCGGCCGAGCCCGTGATCCGAGGAACCGCGCAAGCGGCGATCGGGCCACCGGCGCCCTTCACGGCGAGGCGCGCGGCGGGATCCGACAGGAGACTCGGGTGCTCACGACGGTGACGATCGCCAAGAAGATGACCGTGCCGAGCAGCAAGGCCTGGGCGGCGATCAGCCGGATCGGCCGACTCGACGTCTGGTTTCCGACGATCGCCGCTTGCCGGGTGGAGGGAGAAGGCGTCGGCGCGCACCGGTATCTCACATTGAAGCGCGGAGGCGACATCACCGATCGGATCGTGGAAGTCGATCCGGGGCGGAGGCGGCTGACCTACCAGCGAGTGAGGTCGCCCTTCCCGGTGACCTCGTACACCGGGACGGTGGAAGTGTTCGAGTCGTTCGACTCGCTGGCGATCGTGGTGTGGACCGTTGACTTCGTCTCCGACACCGAGGACAGCGCGGCGGTGGTGGAAGCGCTCCGGGCGGGCATGGGCGCGGGCGTCGACGGCATGGAGATCGATCTACAGGGCACCGGGGGATAGCGAGTGGCGTCGACGGGCGGCCCCGCGGGAGGAGCCGCCGCGCTCCGCGCGCTCGCGCGCCTGCGCGACCAATACGGGCCCGGATTCGGCATCCGCAAGCTGGAGGCGCTCCAGGCCCTCGAGCACGCGCGGCTCCGGACGGCGCGCGAGGTCGAGGCACTCCACGAGATCCTCTGCTTCCTCCGCGCCTACCCGGACTCCCGCGAGCTGCTCGCCAGGGTGACCCGGATGCTCGAGGCGTTCGATCGGCGCTCCGACCTCCGGCGGCACGCGCGGGCGCTCGAGAACCGCGGCATCGCCGGGACGGTCCTGCGCGACCGCTTCTTCGCCCCGCTGGTGCGCTGGCTCGCCTGGCGATGTCCCGAGCGGCTTCGCGTCGACTGGAAGAAGCTCGAGCGTCCGGAACGGCTCGGGGCGCTGCTGCCGCTCCTCGCGGAGCACGCCGAATCGCCCGCGCTCGACGAGCTGGAGCACGACGCCCGGACCTGGGTCTCCAAGCTCAAGCCCTCGGCCCAGACCGACGCGGCCTGGCTGGCCCGGACATTCTTCACGCGCCTCTTCGCGAGCTGGGAGCTCGTCGAGACGCTCTGGGACGACCTCGACCCGACACTGGTCCTCGAGCCTGGCCCCGGCACCCCGTCGCGCACCCGCGCGTTTCTCGGCTCGGCGCCGCGGGGCGCCTGGCAGCGGCGACCGCTCCACCACGGGCGGCCCGACCTGGCGGCCGAGCTCGAGCGCCCGCCCGTCTCCGTGCGGACGCTGACCCCCGCCGCCGGCGAGCGCGTCATCGATCTGGCGCGCGAGGCGATGGTCACGCGCCAGCGCGACCTCGACAACTTCTCCTACGGCGACCCTCGCGACGTGCGGATGGTGGACTGCGGCGACGGCCTGGCGTTCGCCTGCATCGGGCTCCTGCCGGAGCGCCGTCTCATGCTCGAGGCGGTGTACGCCTTCCTGACGCTCAAGAATGGAGTGCCGATCGGCTACGTGCTGAACAGCGCGCTCTTCAACTCCGCCGAGATCGCCTACAACGTGTTCGAGACCTTCCGCGGCGCCGAGGCGGGTCTCGTGTACGGCCGCGTGCTCGCCACGGTGCGGCACCTGTTCGGCGCGGACACGTTCACGATCTATCCCTACCAGCTCGGCCAAGGAAACGAGGAGGCGATCGAGTCGGGAGCCTGGTGGTTCTACCAGAAGGTGGGGTTCCGGCCGCGACATCCCGCGGCGCTGAGGCTCATGGACCGCGAGGTCGCCGCCATGCGGCGCCATCCCCGTCACCGCAGCTCGCGGGCCACGCTCCGCGCGCTCGCCCGACACAATCTCTACTACCACGCCGGGCCCGGGCGCGACGACGTCATCGGTCTCCTGCCGCTTGCGAACGTCGGGCTCCACATGATGCGACTCTTCAACGAGCGCTTCGGCGGCGATCGCGCGCGCGGCACGCACGAGTGCGCCCGCGAGGCGAAGTCCCTCCTGGGGCTCGAGGCG
>DATAFX010000095.1:0-58396 GCA_036257195.1 Candidatus Methylomirabilota bacterium
CCCGGGGCGCGCTACGGCCTGATCAGCGCGACGTTCGTGGTGTTCGTGATGGTGATCACGGACTTCGGGGCTCCCAAGGTCATCGGCGGGCAGTACAACGTCCTCGCGACCGACGTCTACAAGCAGGTGATCGGCCAGCAGAACTTCGAGATGGGCGCGGTGGTGAGCGTGCTTCTCCTGGTGCCGGCCGGGCTGGCCTTCCTCGTCGACCGGCTCGTTCAGCGGCGGCAGGTCGCCCTCCTCACCGTGCGCGCCGTGCCATACGCGCCCAAGCCCAACGCGGCATTTGATGGCGCCATGCTGGCTTGCTGCTCGGTCATCGGGCTCTTCCTGGTGGGGATCATCGCGGTCTCGCAGTTCGGCGCCCTGGTGACGTATTGGCCGTACAACCTGGCGCCGACGCTCGCCCACTACGACTTCGACCGGAAGGGGGGCGGGGGCTGGCAGTCGTACTACAACTCCATCCGGCTCGGGCTGTACACGGCCCTGGTGGGGACCGTGGTCGTCTTCGTCGGCGCCTATCTCGTGGAAAAGGGTCGGGGGTTTCGCGGGGGGCGGATGGTGTTCCAGTTTCTGGCGATGATGCCCATGGCCGTCCCCGGCATGGTGCTGGGCCTCGCCTACATCTTCTTCTTCAACGATCCGCGGAACCCGCTGAACGGCCTCTACCGGACGATGGCGATCCTGGTCGTCAACACCGTCGTCCACTTCTACACGGTCGCGCATCTCACGGGGCTGACCGCGCTCAAGCAGATGGATCCTGAGTTCGAGACGGTGGCCATGTCGCTCCGACAGCCGGTGTATCGCACGTTCTGGCGGGTGACGGTGCCGGTTTGCCTACCCGCCATCCTGGACACCGGGATCTACCTGTTCGTGAATGCCATGGCGACCGTGTCCGGCGTGGTGTTCCTCTACGGGCCTCGCACGGAGCTGGCGTCCGTCTCCGTTCTCAACATGGACGATACCGGCGAGACGGCGTCGGCGGCGGCGATGGCGATGATGATCTTCTACACGAACGTGGGCGCCCGAACGATCCACGCGGCGCTTACGCGCGGGCTGGAGCGGCGGACCCAGGCATGGCGGCGGCGATGAGAGAGGGCTCCCGCGGGGCGGTTTGCGAGGAGTCGACGTGAGCACAGGGATAGAGCCACTGGAGGAGGGGAGATGAGCATGCGACGAGCGTTCCTGATCGTGGCGCTGGGACTCCTGGCGGGGCTTCCGGGCAGCGCGTGGGGGCAGGCCTATCCGACGCGCGCCATCGAGATCGTGGTGCCGTATGCGCCGGGCGGCGGCACGGACATCATGGTGCGGCAGATCGTGAAGGTGATCGAGGAGCAGAAGCTGATCGCGGTTCCCCTGACGGTCAACAACAAGGTCGGGGGCAGCGGCGTGGTCGGAAAGTCGTACGCCATCAACCGGCCGGCGGACGGCTACACGCTGGTCGCCGTCGACGCCGGGAACTGGCAGCAGGAGCTCCAGGGCAACGCGACCTGGAACTACCGGAAGGACTTCACCTACATCGCGCGCATGGTCACCGACGTGAACCTGCTGATCGTCCGGAAGGAGTCGCCCCACCAGACGCTGGAGGGGTTTCTCGCGGCGGCCCGGGCCAAGGGCAAGGGTGGGCTCTCGGTGGGCGGGACCAACGTCGGGCAGGTCGACCACATCGCGAACATCAACCTGAACAAGGCCGCGAAGGTGGACTTGACCTATGTGCCGTTCAAGAGCGGCGGGGAGGTCATGACCAACCTCCTGGGCGGTCATGTCGAGGCCGCATGGGCGAACCCGAACGAGTGCATCGGCCAGCTGGAGGCCGGGCAGGTGCGGGCCCTCGCCGTGGCCGACGAGGAGCGTCTGAAGGGGCTCCCGAAGATCGCCACGATGAAGGAGCTCGGGGTCGCCATGGTGAGCAACCAGTGGCGGGCCGTCGGCGGACCCGGCAATCTGCCGAAGCCGGTCGTGGACTTTTGGGTCAATGTCCTCGACAAGGTGCGTCAGACCGACGCGTGGAAAAAGGGCTTCCTCGAGAAGAGCGTGCTGGAGGACGGCTGGCTCATCGGCGACGCGTTCCTCCAGTCGGCCGACCGCGAGATGGAGGTCGACAAGGGCGTCTTCGCCGAGCTCGGCATGCTGAAGAAGTGAGCGGCCGCGTCTCACCGGCAGTGGCGGCCTCGCGGCCCGCGTCGCCGGACGCGGGCCGCGAGGGCGGGCGCGGGTTCGGCGCGCCATGATTCTGGGGGGGAACCGCGCCATCGGTCTGGGTCTTGCGCTGCTCGGCCTCGTCGCCATCGCCCTCGCGAGTGGATTTCGCGAGGGGACGGCGACCGGCGGGCCCGGCACGCGGTTCCTCCCGGTCCTGGTCGGCGTGATCGTGATCGTGCTGGGCGCCGCCATCGCCCTGCGGCCGTCCGCGTCCCCGAATGCGGCCACGCCGCTCGAGCCGGGCGGCTCGCGTCGGGGGATCTGGACGCTGGCGGCTATCCTCGGGTACGTGCTCCTGTTCGAGCGGCTGGGCTTCGTGCTCGCGTCGGTTCCTTTCCTGGTGGTCCTGCTCCTCGAGTACGGCGAGCGGCGCTGGCCGGTCGTCCTCGCGGTCGCGCTCGGGGCGACCGGCGCCACCTACGGCCTCTTTGCCGTGTGGCTCGGTGTGCCGCTCCCTCCGGGTCCGTTCGGCCGGTGACGGGCCCCCGCGAGGAACCGTGACCGACCTCCTCCAGCACCTCGCGCTCGGGTTCGGGGTCGCGCTGATCCCGGTGAACCTTCTCTACTGCTTCGTGGGCGTCGTCGTCGGCACCGCCATCGGCGTCCTGCCGGGGATCGGCCCCGTGACGACGGTCGCCATGCTCGTGCCGCTGACCTTCGGCATGAACCCGACGGCGGCGCTCATCATGCTGGCAGGGATCTACTACGGCTCCCAGTACGGGGGCTCGACCACCGCCATCCTCATCAACACGCCGGGCGAGACGTCGTCGGTGATGACGTGCCTCGACGGCTATCAGATGGCCCGCCAGGGCCGGGCGGGCCCGGCGCTTGGCATGGCGGCCATCGGCTCGTTCATCGCCGGCACGATCAGCGTGGTGCTCCTCATGCTGCTGGCGCGCCCCCTGATCCGCGTCGCGCTCGAGTTCGGACCGGCCGAGTACTTCGCGATCATGCTGCTGGCGCTTCTGACGCTGGGTGGCCTCACCGGAGAGTCGGTGATGAAGGGCCTCCTCATGGCGGCCTTTGGTCTCCTCCTCGGGACCGTCGGCGGCGACCCCATGACGGGAACCCCGCGGTTCACGTTCGGAGAGCCGAGCCTGCTCGACGGTCTGGAGTTCCTCCCGGTGACGATCGGCCTGTTCGCGGTGGCGGAGGTGCTGACCACGGCGACACGCTCGCTGGCGCATGACGTCTATGCCGCGCCGATCCGCGGCTTGCTCCCCAGTCGGGCGGACTGGTGGGCGTGCCGCTGGACTCTCCCGCGGGCGAGCCTCATCGGGTTCGTCGTGGGCGTGCTGCCGGGCGCGGGGGCGACGCTCGCGTCGATCATCGCGTACCTGACGGAGAAGCGCCTCTCGCGCCACCCCGAGCGCTTTGGGACCGGAGTCATCGAGGGCGTCGCGGCGCCGGAGACCGCGAACAACGCGGCGAGCGGCGGGGCGATGGTGCCGCTCCTGACGCTCGGCGTTCCCGGCTCGGGGACGACGGCCATCATGCTCGGCGCGCTCATGCTCTGGGGTCTCCGGCCCGGGCCCCTCCTGTTCGAGAAGAATCCCGACCTCGTGTGGGGCCTCATCGCCAGCATGTACATCGGCAACGTCCTGCTGCTGATCCTCAACCTGCCGCTGATCGGGTTGTGGGTGCGGCTCCTGTCGGTGCCGCCGCGCATCCTGATGCCGCTGATCCTCCTCTTCTGCTTCACCGGCACCTACGCCGTCAGCGGGAACCCCTTCGACCTGTGGGTGATGGTCGCCTTCGGAATCGTGGGCTTCGTCCTCCAGCGCTACGGCTATCCGGTCGCCCCCATCGTGCTGGGGCTCATCCTGGGTCCCATGCTCGAGACGCACTTCCGCCGCGCGCTGATCGTCTCCCGGGGAAACTACGCGATCTTCCTCCAGCGCCCGATCGCGGCGGCGCTCCTGGCGGTCGCGGCGATCTACCTCCTCGCGCCGGTGGTGGCCTGGGCATGGCGGCGCCGGCGCGTCCCCGCCGTCGCCGAGGGGTAAAAGTCCGCACAGCGGCGTTTTGTCAAGGGGGCTGCCAGGCGACGTCACCGACCTCGCATTCGGCCTGTCGCTGCCTATTTCGGGCCCTCGAGCTTTCACTACGCCCCGAACCGCAACTACGCATTTCATTTTGACTATCGAACGGCGGAGCGCGGACCTCTCGCGCCGCGCTGTCCGGTGGCATGGTTGTTGCCTTGCCGAGCGAGCAGGAACCCGCTCCGTGGCAGGTCCGTCGTTCGGACCTTGCCGGCGGCGGGATGGAGGGCACCGGGGCCCAGGGAGGCAGCGACGTGGCAAAGGTCATGGTCGTGGACGACGCCGTCTTCGACACCAAGCTCATGGAGTCGATCCTCCGGGCGGCCGGACACCAGGTCATCTGCTACGGCAACGGCGAGGGCCTGGAGGAGAAGGTCGAAACGGAGCAGCCGGACGTCCTCCTGCTCGACGTCGTGATGCCGCGGCGCAACGGCTACGAGGTCCTCCGGAGCCTCAAGAAGAGCGTGGTCACGAAGGGCACCCCGGTGGTGCTCGTGAGCTCCAAGAACCAGTCGAGCGACGAGGCCTGGGGCCGGCGCCAGGGGGCCGACGACTACATCGGCAAGCCCTTCACGCCGGAGCAGCTCGTCAGCGTGGTCCGCCGGTTCGTGGCGTAGCGGGGGAAAGGCGGAGGCGGCGGTGACCGCGCCCGGCCCGAGTCTTTCCCAGCCGGTGCGGGCCTGCGTCTTCGCGGTGGCCGGCGAGCAGCTCGCGACGGACATCCGGCACACGCGCGAGGTCGTCGTCCTCGCCGACCGCACCACCGTTCCTAGAGCGCCCGCTCACGTCATGGGCGTGGCCAACCTGCGCGGCAGCGTCGTCCCCATCGTGGACATCGGGCCTCTCCTGGGCTTGCCGCCCCTCGCCCCGAGCGACGCGCTCCGGACCATCGTGCTGGAGAACTCCGGCGTCCAGATCGCCGTCCCGACGGACGACGTGCTCGGCCTGGAGTCCTTCGACGCCGTCGTGCCTGGCGACGACGGGACCACGAGGCTCCGCGGAGAGCTGACGCTCGGGCGCCTCCGCCGGGCCGGTGGGGTGGCGACCCTTCTCGACGTTCCGAAACTCATCGAGGCCGCTGGGGCCGGGGCGTCGGGTCGGCCCGCCGCCGGACGATGGCCCGGTGACCCCCAGCCGACCGGACGCTCAGCTGCGTGAGGCGGCGGCGCGCGCACGTCGCGAGGAGGAACCCGTCATGAGCAAGGAAAGGCGCAAGGCGGTGGGCACGGGCATCCGCGGGAAGCTGACGGCGCAGATGCTCCTGCTCGGTCTCGCCCCCCTCGTGCTGCTCGGCGTATTCGGCTACCTGGTGTTCCGCCGGTCGACGGATGCGTTCGACCGGAACCTCCAAGAGACGGCGCAGCTGACGGTGACCAACGCGGCCAGGGACCTGGCCGGACAGCTCGACGCCTACATGGAGGAGCGCGTCCGGGACGTGCTGACGTGGGCGTCCGACCCCGTGGTCGTGGACGCGGCGGTCCGGGCCGACGCGATGGCTCGGCAGCGCGGGTGGCCCGGCTACCCGGCCATCACCACGCAAGCCGACGTCATCAAGCAGCTCGAGGTCGAGATGGCCGGGGTGCGGAGCCTGAATCCCTTGCCCGGTGCGACGCAGTACCTCAAGGACCAGATCGTGCACGCGAAGGTCTTCAAGGAGGTCTTTTTCACGGACAAGAACGGCTACAACACCGCCATCAGCAACATGACCTCCGATTTCGTCCAGAGCGACGAGGGATGGTGGGGGAACGCCTGGGGCAAGGGCCTGGACATCGGAAAGGTCGGGTTCGACGAGTCGGCGGGCGTGTGGTCGATCGACATCAGCGCGCGGATCGACAATCCGCGGACCCAGGAGCCGCTCGGCGTGCTCAAGGCCGTCCTCGACATCTCCGCCGTGCAGGCGCTCGCGACCCAGGCGGCGGAGAAGCTGCCCGGCTCCGACGTCAAGGTGATGGTCCGCCGCACCGGGATGCTTCTCGCCGACACCGGCGCCAAGCACGACAGGCGCTTCATCATGTCCGATGAGGGCAACCTCCTGAAGCGGAAGGTCCCGGCCGCCGAGCTGGCGGCGAAGGAGGGGGCCAAGGCCGGATACCTGATCGACAAGGGCGACGCGTCCGCCGAGTCGCGTCGCGAGCAGGTGGTGGGCTATGCGGTCGGCGCCGTCAAGGGCCAGTTCCGGGACCTGCCGGACTTCTCGGGCTTCGGGTGGGCGGCGATCGTCGGCCAGGACACGAAGATCGCGTTCGCCGCCCTGGACCAGCTGGCCGCCCAGCGCCGCGCGCTGACGGGCCTCCTGGTCGGGGCGCTCTCCCTGGCCGCCGTGACCCTCGTCGCGGCGGGCGCCATCCTCGGGCGGCGCATCAGCCTGCCACTCCTCGAGCTCAGCCAGGCCGCTCGGCGCCTCAGCACCGGGGACCTCGGGGTCGAAGTGCGGGTGCGGTCCAAGGACGAGATCGGCCAGCTCGCGCAGACGTTCAACGAGACGGTGGTGCGGCTGCGCGGCCAGGTGCGCACCGAGGCGGAGCGCGACGAGGAGCGGCGCAAGCGCGAGGAGCTCCAGCGGAACGTGACCCGCTTCCTGGACACGGCCACCGAGATCGCCGGGGGCGACCTCACGAAACGGGGCGAGGTCACGGCCGACGTGCTCGGCAACGTGGTCGACGCGATCAACGTCATGGTCGACGAGATCGAGACCATCATCCGCGACGCCCGTCAGGCGACGGTCCAGGTCGCGGCGAGCACCGTCGAGATGATCCAGGCGAGCGAGCAGATGGCGGACGGCGCCCAGGCGCAGTCCCGGGAGGCCCTGAGCGTCTCGGGGGCGGTTGAGGAGCTGACGCATTCCGTGCGCCACGTCGCCGAGAGCGCCGACGCCTCGGCGCGGGCGGCCCGGGAGACGCTGGAAGCCGCGCAGAAGGGCGACGGGGCGGTGCGGAACAGCCTCGAAGGCATGCAGCGGATCCGCGGCGAGGTGCAGGCGATCGCGAAGAAGATCAAGGGCCTGGGCGACCGGTCGCTCGAGATCTCGGACATCGTCAACACGATCGAGGACATCGCGTCCCAGACCAACCTGCTCGCCCTCAACGCCGCGATCGAGGCGGCGGGCGCTGGCGAGGCCGGACTGCGCTTCGCCATCGTGGCCGACGAGGTCCGGAAACTGGCCGAGCGCTCGGCCAAGGCGACAAAGGACATCGCCCTCCTCATCCGGAACGTGCAGGTCGAGACCCAGGAAGCGATCGTGGTCATGGAGCAGGGGACGCGCGAGGTGGAGAGCGGCTACGGCGTGACCGTCGAGGCGGGCGAGCGCCTGAAGCAGATCGCCGCGATCTCTGGGCGTTCGGCCGAGCTCGCGCAGGAGATCTCGATGGCCACGCAGCATCAGGTGCGGAGCGCGGAGGGGGTCGCGGTGGCCATGCAGTCGATCGCGACCGTCGCGGTCCAGACGGAGCAGGGCGTCATGCAGACGCGCCGGACCGTGGACGAGCTCGTGAAACTGGCCGACACGCTGCAGGGGAGCCTGGCCCGGTTCAAGCTGACGGCCTGACGTCGGCCGTCCGCGGCGCGGGAGCACCGAGGGGCCCCGGGGAGGGGGCCGAGGGAGCAATGGCTGACCACGAGCAGGAGTTCCTGCGCGGCATCTTCCTCATGGAGGCGTGGGACACCGTCTCGACGGTGGAGGAGGGGCTTTCTCGGCTCCTCGATCCTCGTCCGTCGGGAGAATCCCTCGCGCCGCTCGTGGTGGTGGCACACCGTCTCCGGGGGGCGGCCGGGCTCCACGGCTTCTCGGGCACCGCGGAGCTGGCGGGGCTCCTCGAGGCGGTGCTCGAGGGGGCGCCCGTGCCGGCGGGCTCGGAACCGCACGGTCTCGTCGGGGACCTGGTGGCGGCCATCAAGGCCATGCTCGACAGCATCGCCGCCACCGGTGACGAGGACGGGGCCGCCGTCACACTGTTCCGCGCCGGGCATCCCGGCCTCTTCGAGCCTGGCGGGCCGGACGCGCTCCCGTCGCAGCGGCTCGGCGACAGGCTCCTCCGTGAGACGCGGCGCTTTTTGGCCGCGCACGACGACGTCCTCGTTTACTTCGGGCCCGAGTCTGCCGAGCATCTCGAGATGATCACGCGTGCGCTCGATGTCCTGGAGCGGAGCGGCCCCGACGCGGAGGAGCTGCACGCCTTGTTCCGGGCGCTCCACACGCTCAAGGGCGCCGCCTACACGGTGGGCTGCGAGGCGGTCGGCCAAATCGCGCACCAGGCCGAGGACGTCCTCGGCGCCGTTCGCGCGCAGCGCCTCACCTGGTCCCCCGCCGTCCTGGACACGCTGTTCCGGGCCACGGATGCCATCAAGACGCTGCTCGAGGTCCCCGATGCGCCCGCGGGCGACCCCGGCGCGGTCATCGAGAATGCCGTCCGCGCGCTCGCCGCCCTGCCGGCGCCGGAGACCGCGCCGGCGGACGAGACGTCTCCGGTCGAGGCTCTTCAAGCGACGGTCTCCGCAGAGCCCGAGCCGGAGCCCGAGCCGGTGGCGCCGACCCCGGAGCCGGCCTGCGTCGCGGCCGAGGCCAGCACCGAGTCGGCGGCGCCGCGTCCAGCCCGGACGACCATCCGGGTGAGCGTCGGGCGCCTCGACGCGCTCATGAATCTCGTCGGCGAGCTCGTGATCGCCAGAAGCCGCCTCGACCGCCGGTTCCGCCAGCTAGAGCGGCTGGACGGCCTCCTGGGCGTCAGCCGGGGCCGGATGGACCGGGCCGTCCGGGACTTCGAGGGCAAGTACCTCGACCCCCACCTCCGGTTCGCCGACGAGGACGTGGGCGCGGCCCGGCCGGGTGGGTCCGGGCGGGATGGGTTCGCGCCGGTGTCGGAGATCTTCGCGGAGCTCGAGTTCGACCGCTACGACGACTTCAACATCCTGGCCCGGACCATCGGGGAGCTGTCCGCCGACCTCGGTGAGATCCAGGCCGAGCTGGCCGCCACCATCCGGCGCATCGACGAGGACACCCGGCACGTGCAGCGCTTGACCGCCGGCCTCCGGGGCGAGATCACCCGAGCCCGGATGGTGCCGATCGGCAAGCTGTTCGCGCGGTTCCCGCGCCGGGTCCACGCGCTGGCCGGCTCGACCGGGAGAACGGTGCGCCTCGAGGTCTCGGGCGAGTCCGTCGAGGTTGACAACGCGGTCATGGAGCAGATCGCGGATCCCCTCCTCCACCTGGTGCAGAACGCGGTCGTCCACGGCATCGAGCCGGAGACCGAGCGCCTGGCGCGTGGCAAGCCGGCGGAGGGCCGCATTGCCCTGACCGCGTACCAGCGCGGCGGCGCGATCTTCGTCGAGGTGGAGGACGACGGTCAGGGCATCGACGTGGTCGCCGTGCGGGAGCTTGCCGTCCGGCGGGGCATGCTCGCGCCGGAGGTGGCGACCCGGCTGGAGGAGCGCGAGGTCCTGAGCCTTCTCTTCCTGTCGGGCTTCAGCACCGCGACGAGCGTCACGGACGCCGCCGGCCGCGGAGTGGGACTCGACGTGGTCCGTGCCAACATCGCTCGCGTCAACGGCGAGGTCGAGGTGGAGACCAGGCTGGGGGCCGGGACCCGGTTCCGCTTGCGAGTGCCGCTGGCCCTGGCCATCTCCGACGCACTCTTGGTCCGGGCGGGCGGGGAGACTTTCGCGCTCCCCCTGAGCGCGGTCCGCAACATCGCGACTCCCGAGCGGCAGAACCTGCGGAGCGTCGGGCGTCGCGACATGGTGCGCGTCGAAGGCCGGCTCCTGGATCTCCATCGCCTCGATCACGTCCTGGGGCTCGCGGTGGAGGAGGCGGGAGCCGAATCCGCGCCGCCTGTTCTTGTCGTCCGGGCCGGTGGGCGCTCGTTCGCGGTCCTGGTCGACGCCATCGTGGGCAAGGAGGAGGTCGTCATCAAGCCGATCGGCGGGTTACTGGCCAGTCTCCCGCCGTACGGTGGCGCCACGGTCACCGGCGAGGGACGCGTCATCCTCGTGCTGGATCCCGCGCGCCTCCTGACGCTGGCCGAGAGCCCCCTGGCCGCGATGGTGGAGCCGCGCAGCGCGGGGGCGCCGTCTGCGGCGCGCACGGCGTCGGGCACCGTCCGCCGCGTCCTGCTCGTCGACGATTCGATCAGCGTCCGACGGTTCGTGGCGCAGATGCTCGAGAAGGGCGGCTTCGAGGTCCTGACCGCCAACGACGGGGCCGAGGCCCTGGAGCGGCTGATCGACACGACCGTCGACGTCGTGGTCACCGACCTCGAGATGCCCCGCGTCAACGGCTACGAGCTCATCGAGAACCTCCGGCGCCGGCGATCGACCCACGAGGTCCCCGTCGTCGTGCTCACGACCCGCGCTGGGGAGAAGCACTGGGCACTGGCGCGGAGGCTGGGGGTGCGCCACTACGTCACCAAGCCGGTGGACGAAGAAACCTTCGTCCGCCTGGTCGGCGAGGCGACGGCGACCGTTCCCGACGCGGAGCCGATCGGAGTCCTCAGATGAGCGGTTGTTGCCGGTCACCCTTTCCGCCCACCGGCGGCCTGGCCGCCGCGTGGTGCCGACCGCCGGAGGCGGATTGAGCCATGCCCAAGGTCCTGATCGTCGACGGTGAGGGGGAGCGACGCCGCCCGGTGGCCGAGACCCTGGGCGCGGCCGGATTCGAGGTCGCCGAGGCGGCGAGCGCTTCGGTCGCGCTGACGACCCTCGAGTGGAACCGCCCGGACGTGGTCGTCAGCCGCGAGGACGTGCCGGAGCTCGACGGCTACGAGCTGTGCGGCATCATCCGGAGCGATCCGAGCACCAAGAGCCTGCCGTTCCTGCTCCTGACCGGCCCCGCCGGCCCCCAGGCAGGCGTGGCGGCCCGGGCCGGCGTGGACCTGGTACTGGGCGGCACGTTCCTCGCCGCGGACGTCGTGGACCGCGTCCAGAGGCTCGTGTCCTCGGGAGGGCATCATGCCTAAGGTGCTGATCGTCGACGACAGCCTCACCGTCCGGAAGGTGGTCGAGCGGATCCTGGAGTCCCGGCAGATGCAGGTGCTCCAGGCAGGCCTCGGGATGGAGGCGATCGAGCGCATCGAGCGCGATCAGCCGGACCTCGTCGTGTGCGACGTGCTGCTGCCCGACAAGGAAGGGTACGACGTCTGCCAGTTCGTCAAGTCCGACCCGCGCCTCGACCGGATCCCGGTCCTGCTGATCTCCGGAATCGTGAACGCCGCGGTGATCGACCGCGCCGAGCGGGTCGGCTCGGCGGGCGTCATGCAGAAGCCGTTCTCGGCCGAGGAGCTTGCCCGCAAGGTGAACGATCTGCTGGGGCAGGGCCCGGCGCCGCCGCGCGAGGCGTTTCCCGGAAACGGCCTGGCCGCCGCGGCGGCCGTGCTCTCGACGCCGGCCGCCTCGTCCACATCCCGGTCGACGCCTCGGCCGGAGAGCGTCGTGCCGGTCGTGGCGGCCCGACTGCCCGAGCCGACCGCGCCGAGCCTGGAGGGCTGCCTGACCGGGCTTGCGGCGGCGGACGGAGTCCACTCGGTCGTGCTGGTCGACCGCGAGGGCCAGGTGCTCGGGGCGGCGGGGAACGGCGGCGCCGCGGCGGCGCTCGGCGCGATGACCGCGTGTCTCATGTCGGCGTCCGACGAGCTGGGCGTGGAGCTGGGCGGAGGGCAGATCCAGGGGTTGATCCTGGAGCAGGGCCGCGGGCTCGTCCTCCTGAGCGCCGTGGGCGAGTCCGGCGTGCTCACGATCGTGCTCGACGAGCCGGCGGCGCTCGGCAAGGCCCGGTACTATGTGAAGAAGGCCGTGCCCGAGCTCCTGCGGGTCCTCTGATGGCGCACCGACGCGCCGCTCCCCCGAGCCACGCGTGGCGCGTCTGGCTCCTGGTTCCGGCCGCGCTGGCCCTCGACGCGGCCGCCGCCCTCGGGCTCGAGGGCCGGCCGTTTCCCATGGGCGTGTGGGTCCCGGAGGCGGTGCTCCTCGCCGCGCCCTGGCTCGTGTACGGGACCCTGGCCTTCGTCGCCTTCCGCGCCCGTCCCCTGACGTCGCGGCTCGCGGCGCTGGCGGTCCTGCTGGGCATCCACGCGGCGCTGGTGGCGCTGCACACGGTCGCCTATATGGGCCTGTGGTCCCTGCCGGCACCGGCCGCGCTTCGCCTCGCGCACCGGTGGTCTCCGTTGATCCCCCTGCTGCAGCTGGTCTGCGTGCCCCTCCTCGCGCTGCCTCTCGCCACATTGATGGACCGACGCGCTCAGACCCGGTCCAACCGGTTTCCTGCCGCGTCCGCCCGCCGCGTCGCCGCCTCGCCGCGGCCACTGCCAGTGCCGCCGCCGGAGTGGGCCCGTCCCGAGCCTACTCGTGAGATCCTCGTCGAGCCGGGTCCGTCCGCGCTCGCCCCGGCGGTCGCCGTCGTGCTGGCGCCGAGCCTCGAGCCCGAGATGGTCCCGACCGCCTCGGCCCCCGCCGTCCTGACGCCCATGGCCGTCGAGGCGACTGTGGAGATCAGCGCCGAGCCGCCTTCGGCGCCCCCCCTTCGCCACGAGGCGCCCCCGGTGCCGTCGTGGAGCGCGGAGCTCCTTCCGTCGTCGAGCGTGGAGGTCGCCTCCGCGATGGCGGAGGTGGAGGTCATCAGGAATGCACCGGGTCCGATGGAGGTCGCTCCGGTGCCGGCCCCGACGGAAGCCGTCGCCGAGGCTGCGGCGCCCGCCGCGGCGGGACTCCCGGGCGCCGGAGACCGCGAGATCGTCGTCGCGGCGGCGACGGAGCCCGAAGCTCCCACGCCCGCCGCGGAGCCCCCGGTCGACCTCGACCTGGTGACCCGGACGTTCGAGCCCTACGGCGCCCTCCTCTCGCGTGACCGCGCGGTCGCGGTCGACTGGGCGCCGGCGTCGGCCCTGGCTGTCGCGTTCGTGGCGCCTCGGGAGGTGTCGCGGGACCGCATGGTCCGCCTCGCGGGCCGACTGGCGGAGGCCGGCGTCGCGCCGACACCCGGCCCGATCCGGCGGCTCTCGGTCCGGAGTCACGACGGCGTCCTCGTCCTGACTGTCCTCGACGGCGGCGTCCTGGTTGCCGCCTCGCGGCGCCGCGGGGCGCTCGCCCTGCTCGAGGTCCTGTCGCGCCGGGTCGCGCACCCGGACGGGAGAGAGCACGCGGAGTGCATCGAGCCCGGTGTGGTCCTTCCGTCGAGCGCGGCCGGCCCGGCTCTGGTGGACCTTCGACCGGCGCCGGTGCACCCTGCGTCTCGCGGCGACGACCCCGCGGTTCGCTTCGCCATCCGGGTGAGGACGCCCTCGGCGTGGGTCGACGTGGTCGGGCCGCACGGGACCGATGCCGAATCCCTGGGAGCGCTGGCCGGGCGTCTGGTAGGGGCGCTCATCGCCGGCGAGACGGCCGGCGCGGCCGACCTCCACTCTCTGAGCGTCGACCTCCCGGCCCACCAGCTCGTGATCCACCCGATCCATCCGCACGCCTCCCCGCCGCGATTCGTGGCGGTCGTCGGTGGATCGGAGCCTCCCGGACTCCTCGGGCTCCGGGCCGAGCGAGCCGCGCGCACCCTGCGCGAGGCCTCCTGAGCCCCGTCGAGCCGGACCCGCCCCCGCCTCCGAGCTGACCCCGTCCGTCGGCCGCGTGCGCATTGACGGGCTGCGCCGGCACGGGAAGAATGGACCGGCCGTCCGCGGATCCCGCGGGCGCGGGGAGGCCAGTGAGAGACCAGGCGCGGACGGTGATCATCGGCGGCGGCATCGCCGGGTGCAGCATCGCCTACCACCTGGCGCAGAAGGGGTGGTCCGACGTCCTGCTCCTCGACAAGGGCGAGCTCACGAGCGGCTCGACCTGGCACGCCGCCGGGATGGTGACGCACTTCCACACCTCCCCTACGATCATGCGGATGCGGCAGTACTCGATCCGCCTCTATCGAAGACTCCAGGCGGAGCCGGGCTCGCCTGAGCACTGGCACGAGGTCGGGAGCCTCCGGGTCGCGTCGAGCCGGGACCAGTGGCTCTTCCTCCGGCGGCAGGTGGGGACCGCGCGCGCCCTCGGCCTCGACGTGGACACGATCTCGCCCGCCGAGGCGCTTCGCCTGTTCCCGCTCATGTCGCCCGACGATCTCCACGGGGCGATGTACCTGCCCGGGGACGGCTGGATCGACCCGAGCGGATCGACCACCGAGCTGGCGCGTCGCGCACGCGCGCTCGGCGTGACCGTCGAGACGGGCGTGCGGGTGACTGGCATCGAGCGGTCCCCTGAGGGTGCCGTCGCCGCCGTGGTGACCGACCGTGGCCGGGTACGCGCCGAGATCGTGGTCAACGCGGCCGGGATGTGGGGCCGACAGGTGGCGGCGATGGCGGGGGTCAGCCTGCCGATCACACCCCTCGTCCACCAGCACCTGACCACCAAGCCGATCGCGGGCCACGAGCTGCCGCGGGCGACCCCGTGCCTCCGCGACCCGGAGAACCTCGTCTACCTCCGGGAAGAGGTCGGCGGATTCTTGATCGGCGGTTTCGAGCGGGCCCCGGTGGCCTGGTCGGTGGACGGCGTGCCGTGGGACTTCACGCAGCGGCTCCTGCCGTCCGACTGGGATCTCTTCGCCGAGATCATGGAAGGGGCCATCCGACGAGTGCCGATCCTCGGCCGCGCGGAGCTGGCTCACCTCACCAACGGGCCCGAGGGGATCACGCCGGACAGCCGGCCCTTGCTCGGCCCGGTGCCCGGCGTGCCGGGGTTCTGGGTCGCGGCGGGGCTGTCTCACACGGGGTTCGGCGCGGGCGCCGCGATCGGCGACATCATGGCCGAGTGGCTCGTCGAGGGCGAGCCGCCCTACGACGTCAGCGAGATGAATGTGCGGCGCTTCGGCCCGGTGTTCGAGGACCGGGTGTTCGCGGCGGAGCGAGCTCGCGAGTCGTACCGGTACTACTACATGCTCCGCTACCCGCACGACGAGAACGAGTCGGTGCGCGAGCGGCGCCGGTCCCCGCTGGACGGCCGCTGTCTCGCGCTGGGCGGAGTGTTCGGAGAGAAGAACGGCTGGGAGCGGGTGAACCACTTCGAGCCTGGCCATCCGGGGCGCCGCGCCGGAGCGGACCAGCGCACGTGGGGGTGGGGGCGGCCGGCCTTCTTCGACCGGGTGGCCGAGGAGCATCGCGCGGTCCGGGAGCGGGTGGGCCTGCTCGACATGACCTCGTTCGGGAAGCTGGACGTCCGGGGGCCGGGCGCGCTGGCGCTCCTCCAGCGACTCGCCGACAACGACGTCGGCAAGCCGCCCGGCAGCGTCGTCTACACGCAGCTCCTCAACCCGAAGGGCGGCATCGAGGCCGACGTGACGGTCATCCGGCTGGCCGACAACCGTTTTCGCGTCGTGACGGGCTCCGGCTTCGTCCCCGGCGACCTCGGCTGGATCCGCATGCATCTGCCGCGAGACGGCTCGGTCGAGGTACGCGAGGTGACCGACGAGCTGGCGGTGATCGGGCTGTGGGGCCCGGCCGCCCGGCAGATCCTCGCGGCCGTCACGCCCGACGACGTGTCGAACGAGGGGTTCCCGTACATGACCGCGCGCTCGATCCGTGTCGCCTCGGCCCAGGTGTGGGCCCAGCGAGTCACCTACGTCGGGGAGCTCGGGTGGGAGCTCTACGTGCCGACCGGGAGCGCGGGCGCCGTGTGGGACGCGCTCCTCGAGGCCGGCCGGCCCCACGGCGTCCGCCCGACCGGGTACAAGGCGCTCGAGTCGCTCCGGCTCGAGAAGGGCTACCGCTACTGGAGCACCGACATCACGCCCGCCGACAATCCGTACGAGGCGGGCCTCGGCTTCTGCGTCCGCCTGGGGAAGGGCGACTTCATCGGGCGCGAGGCGCTGGCGCGAATCAAGGCGGAGGGGGTCTCCCGCCGCCTCGTCACGGTGACGATCGATCCCGCCGCGACGATCTACGGCGGGGAGGCCGTGTGGAAGGACGGGCGGGTGCTGGGGCGGCTCCGGAGCGGCGGCTACGGGCACACCGTGGGCCGCAACATCGGCCTCGTGTACCTCTCGGCGGACCTGGCCCGGAACGTGGGCGCACCGCTCGAGGTCGAGGTCTTCGGGGAGCGGGTACCGGCCGAGGTCGCGTCCGACGTCCTCTACGACCCGCAGGGAGCGCGCATCCGCGCCTGAGTGACCTGTTCCACGAGCTCGCCGAGCTGATGAGGCGGATCGGTCCGACGTGAAGAGGTCGTAGCGTGGACAGCTTCGGGAGGGCGCTCGTGGAGTGCTCTCACTGCGGCTTCCGGAATCGCGAGGTGGAGCACTATCGGGAGGCGCTGGCGCTGGCCGATCGACTGGAGATGCGGCCTCTCGTGGCTCGCTGCCACTTCTGTCTGGGCCTGCTCCATCGAGCCGCTCATCGGGATGAGCGGGCGCGGAAGCATCTCGGAATCGCGCGTGAGCTGTTCCGGGAGATGGGCATGCAAGCGTGGCTGGCCAAAATCGACGAAGCGTGAGTGGGGCCGAAGGAGGGGTCGCCGGGCGCTACGCGAGTGCCCGGGCGCTCGGGCCTCCCGCCCGGACGCGCGAGAGCAGGACGAGGCCGACGATGAACATGAGCCCGACCGCGAGGATCGCCGCCCGCTGGTTGCCGCCCGTCAGGAGCGAGACCGTCCCGAAGATGACGGGGCCCATCACAGCGGCGGTCTTCCCGCAGAGCGAGTAGAACCCGAACAGCTCGGCCTCCTGCCCCCGCGGGATCAGGCTCGCCATGAAGGCGCGCGCGGCGGCCTGGACGGCGCCGAGCCCCGTCCCGGCCAGGATGGCCACGACGTAGAACTGCCCCTTCGTCGTCACGAAGTACGCGGAGATCACGACGACGCACCATTGCACGAGGGTGACCATCACCACGCGCCGCGGGCCCCAGGTATCGATCGGCCTCGCCCAGAGCCAGGCTCCGGCCAGCGCCGACAGCTGGACGACGAAGTAGAGCCCGATGACCTGGGCGGTCGAGAAGCCGAGCGTGTGCCCGGCGAACACCGACGAGAAGTAGACGACCGTGTTGATGCCGTCCTCGAAGAACAGGTAGGCGAGGAGGAAGCCGCGGAGGTCTGGCAAGGTCCGGAGCCGTCCGAGCGTCGCCCGGGTTTGGCTGAAGCCGATGCGGACCGCCTGGGCGAGGGTCATGGCCCCGGGCCGGTCGGCCGGCAGGTAGAGGAGGGCGGGGAGCGCGAACAGTCCGAAGAGTGCGGCCGCGACGAGGAACGCCCCGCCGTATCGCTCGCTCAGCGCGAACGGCAAGGCGGCACCGAGCGCCAGGGCCGACCCGGCGTAGCCGGTGGCGTAGCCGTACGCCGAGAGACGACCCCGCCGCGTCTCGTCGGCGAGGTCGGGGAGGTAGGCGTTGTAGTACACCACGGCGGCCTCGAAGCCGACGGTCCCGAGGACGGCGAGGATCAGCCCCCACACAGCTTCGCCCGGGTCGACGGTCGCCATGAGCGCCGTCGCCCCGACCGAGAGATATGTGAGGACTCCCAGGAAGCGCTTGCGGAGCCCCGCATAGTCGGCGATCGCCCCGAGGGGCGGCGAGGCGAGCGCGACGATCACCATCGAGATGGTCACGGCGAGGCCCCACCAGAAGTCGCCCGCCCCGCGCTCATTCCCCACGACCACGAGAGCGTAGTACTTGGCGTACACGGTGGCCGGGATCACCGCGACGTACGCCGAGTTCGCGAAGTCGTAGAGCAGCCAGGAGACGACGGCTCGACGCGCGGGGGGCGTCACGCCTGGTAGGATACGGGCTCGGGCTGGGAGACGAAAAGACAATGTCCGACCCGACGCCGGTCGAGATTCGCCGGATCGAGGACCGCGAGATCCACGTGGCGTGGTCCGACGGGCACCGGAGCGTCTATGCGAACAAGGCGCTTCGCGAGCGGTGTCCGTGCGCCGGCTGCGTGCACGAGCTTACCGGGCAGCGACTGCTCGACCCACGCTCCGTCCGCCCGGACCTCCGGGCCGAGGAGATCGGCCTCGTGGGGCGCTACGCGATCCGGGTGCGGTGGAGCGACGGGCACTCGACCGGGATCTACACGTTCCAGAAGCTTCGCGAGTGGTGCCCCTGCGAGGCGTGCCGAGGCCCGGCCTCGGCGCCCTAGCGACTGGGCGGACGTCGGCGCGCTCGCCCGGGTGTCCCGGGCGTCGGAACCTGGGCGCTCCGGGGAGTGGGCTCGGGCAGCTCCCGGAGGGACGGATCCAGCTCGCGGGCCAGGTCGAGGAGGGCGTAGGTGTGGCACGCCCGTTCCGGCGTCCGGTACGGGCACATGCACATGAGATAGACGTCGGCGCTCCGCGCCTCCGCGAGGAGCGTCCGGAGCGCGTCGAGCGCGCCCGGCCGGGCCCGGATCTCGTCGAGGTACCGCGCGCGGTAGTCCATGTTCCGGTGCGCCTCTGCGTGGGCGGCCTCCGTCGTTGTCCCCGCGCGTCCGAGCGCCCGCTTCCGGTCTTGGAACTCCGCCAGGAGCTCGGCGGAGGGCGCGAGCGCCTTGATGCCGCCGGCACCCGCCCGCATGACGCTCACGCGCCGCGCGCCGGCGGGGAGCGGCGCGAACCTGGTCGTCCGGCCGAGACCCATGCCGGGAGTCTGCCACATCCCGCGCTCTGCGATGGCCGTTCGTCGACGCCCCCGCGGTTGACACCGGCCCCCCGTCCGCCCTACCGTGCAGGCAGCGTGATCGCCCGCGAGGATTGCTCTCACGTCACGAGCGGCGACTGCGTGGTCGTGTCCCGTATCGGGCCGGGGGGAACGACTGGGATTCCGCGGGACTCGGACCTCCACGTCCGGCTCGGGCGGCACGCACCGGCGGACGCGAAGGAAGCCGGCGACCTGGCCGAGATCCTCGCCTTCGTCGACCGTTATCCCGATCCCTTCGATCGCCGGATCTCGGAGGGACACCTCACGGGGAGCGCCGTCGTCGTGTCGGCCGAGGGCGACCGCGTGCTCCTGCTCCACCACCGGAAGCTCGGACGCTGGCTCCAGCCCGGTGGCCACGCGGAGCCAGGCGAGCGGGAGGGCGCCGCGATTGCCCTCCGGGAGGCGTGCGAGGAGACGGGCATCGCGGGCCTGGCGCTTCACCCGTCGGCTCCGCGGCCCTTCGACGTCGACGTCCACCCGATCCCGGCGCGGGGCGACGAGCCCGCGCACCGGCACCTCGACCTCCGCTACCTGGTCATCGCGCCGCCCGACTCGAGGGCGCGCCGGCAGGCTGTGGAGGCGCGGGCTCTCCGGTGGTTCACCTGGGAGGAAGTCACGGCGCTCGATCTCGACCCCGGCCTTCGCCGCGCGCTCCGCGCGGCGCGGGCCTTCACGTCAGACACCCCCTGCGCGAGGGAGGACTCCGACCGGTGATCTACGAGCTGCGCAGCTACGAGATCGTTCCCGGCCGCATGCCGGCCATGCACGCCCGGTTCCAGAACCACACCGTCGGGCTCTTCCGGAAGCACGGCATCGACGTCGTCGGCTTCTGGGAGGCGATGATCGGCACGTCCAACGTCCTGCACTACGTGGTCCGGTTCGACGACCTCGCCCATCGAGAGCGTGCGTGGGCCAGCTTCGGAGCCGATCCCGACTGGCTCCGCGTCCGCGCCGAGTCCGAGAAGGACGGCCCCATCGTGGCCCGGGTCCGGAACGAGATCTGGCGGCCGACGGCGTACTCGGCGATGAAGTGAGCGGGGCGCCCGGCGTGACGCCCTGGCTGTCCGCGGTGGCCGTCGCTGGCGAGCTGGTGGCCTTCGCGGGCGCGCCCACCCAGGGTCGGTTGCCCGCGCAGATTCAAGGCGTGCTCCTCCGCCCAGAGGGCGCCGGGCCGTTCCCGGCGATCGCCATGCTCCACGGATGCTCCGGCCTCCGGACTGGGAGCGGCGCCATCCGGGCGAAGCCCCGGTTCTGGGCGGAGCACTTCCGCGACCTCGGCTACGCGACCCTCCTGGTCGACAGCTTCAGCACCCGAGGCATCGATGAGGTGTGCACGGGCCGTCACCTCCTGTCGCCGGTGCGCGAGCGGGCGGACGACGCCCGAGGCGCGCTCCGTTATCTCCAGAGCCGGTCCGACGTGCGAGCCGACCGGATCGGGCTGCTCGGCTGGTCCAACGGCGCGGCGGCCGCGCTTAGCGTGGTCTTCGACCGAGGGACGGTCGAGCGGGACTTCCGCGCCGCCGTCGCGTTCTATCCGAACTGCACGCGAAACTATCCCGGCGGGCCGGATTTCCGTCCCTACGCGCCGCTCTACCTCCTCGTCGGTGCGCTCGACGACTGGACGCCCGCCGCCCCGTGCGTCGCCCTGGTCGAGCAGGCCCGGGCCCGCGGCGCGGCGGTAGACATCAAGGTCTACCCTGCCGCCCACCACAGCTTCGACGAGCCGGGGGCGCCCGTCCGCTACCGTCCCGAGGTCCGCAACCACAGCAAGACGGAGGGGTGTTCTGGGGCGACGGTGGGCACCGAGCCGGTGGCGCGCGCCGACGCCATCGCCGAGGTGACGCGCTTCTTCGCCCGGGAGCTGGTCGGCGGCCCGCCCTGAGGGCGGCGTCCGGTTGACGATCTTCGTCTCCCGAGTCGGCATTTCGTCACACGCCAGATTGTCAGTCGAAATAGACAGTTCGAGGGCCTCCCTCGAGCCCAGACTCAATGAGTAGCGACCGACAAAGGTTCAGCCGCCCATCCAGACGCGCGTTTTCAGGGCGGTTTTCCAGGCACGAGACTTGCCTATCCCCCGCCCGGTGCCCGGGGTACCGGGACGCCCATTCTCTGACTGGGAGAGTCTGGCTGGCCGATGCGTGTGCTCTGGACGAGGGCGAGATCGGTCCGACCCGACGCCACCGGGGAGACCCGGCGGCCGGACGGCGGCGCTACGGGCCCGCGATTCGACCTCTCGGGCCTCGCCCTGGTGGTGGCCCTCTGCGTCACCGGGCTCACGGCGGGGGCGGGGTTCCTCCTGGTCCAGCAGACGGCGGCTCACCGTCGCGCGCTCCTCCTGATGGCCCAAGTGGAGGAGCGGATCGGCCAGGAGCACGTCCTCAAACGCCAGGCGATCTTGGATCCCCGCCGCGGCGCGGAGCTATCCGCTCGGCTCCGAGAGGTTCGGCAGCAGCTCAATGTCGACCTCGACACCCTGGAGCGGGACGAGCGGCGCGTCGGGGAGTTCGACCGCTTCCTTCGCGTGGGCGGCGGGCCCAAGGCGTCAGGACGGGTGCGCGCCGCCGTCCAGGTTCAGCAGGCCGCGGTGGACGAGGCCTTCGCGCTGCTGCTCGCGGGGCGCCTGGACCAGGCGCGCGCCGTCGCCCCGCGGGCCGGGCTGGAAGAGGTGAGCCAGGCGACCGGCGTGGCTGCGGGGGTGTTCTCCGGCGCGCTCGAGCGGACCCACCGGACGCTCGCGATGAGCGTCGCGATCTTCGCAGGACTGGGCGGCGTGGCCGTGGGGTGGCTCGGCTTCCGTGCCCTTCGTGTCGGTCGCGCCTACCGCCGCCTGGCCAACGACGAGCAGGGGCTCAGGGCGAGCGAGGAGCGCTTCCGGGCTCTGGTGCAGCACGCCGCCGACATCATCCTGGTCATGGAGCCCGACGGCACCGTCCGGCACGTGAGCCCGGCCGTCCAGACGGTCCTGGGCTACGAGCCCGACCGGCTCGTCGGCACGCGCGGCTGGACGCTCGTCCACGAGGGAGACGGGCAGAGCGCCCAGGCCTTCCACGCCGAGCTGCTCGATCACCGGGGCGGGTCGCGATCGGTCGAGCTACGCTGGCAACACCGCGACGGGTCGTGGCGCTGGCTCGAGGTGAAGGGAACCAATCTCCTCCACCAGGCCGGCGTCCGCGGGATCGTGCTGAACGCCAGAGACATCAGCCGGCACAAGTCCCTCGAGGGGCAGCTCGTCCAGCGGGCGCTTCACGATCAGCTCACGGGGCTGCCGAACCGGATGCTGTTCATGGACAGGCTCGAGCAGGCGCTCGAGCGGTCCGCGCGGCGCGGGAAGTTCGCCGCGGTCCTCTTCCTGGACCTCGACCGGTTCAAGCTGGTCAACGACAACCTCGGCCACGACCACGGGGACCAGCTGCTGGTCCAGGTCGCGGAGCGCCTCCGCGGCTGCCTCCGGCGGGTCGACACCATCGCGCGGATTGGCGGTGACGAGTTCACTGTCCTGCTCGAGGAGGTCGGTGCGGCTGCCGACGCCGCGCTGGTCGCCGAGCGCATCATCGAGGCGTTTCGGGCGTCGTTCCGCATCGAGACCCAGGAGATCTTCGTCGGCGCCAGCATCGGCATCGCCCTCGGCGGGAAGGACCAGGGCACCACCGCGCAGGGGCTCCTCCGCAATGCCGACATCGCCATGTACCGCGCGAAGGCCAACGGCCGCGCCTGCTTCGAGGTGTTCAAGTCGAGCATGCGGGAGACGGTCAAGGGCCGGCTAAAGATGGAGACCGAGCTCAGGCGGGCGCTCGATCGCGGCGAGCTCCGCCTCCACTACCAGCCCCAGGTGGATCTCCGCACCGCCCGGATCGTGGGGCTGGAGGCGCTGGTGCGGTGGGAGCATCCCGAGCGCGGGCTGGTCCCGCCGGGCTCCTTCATCCCGATCGCCGAGGAGACCGGCCTCATCCTCCCCATCGGGCGGTGGGTGCTCCAGACTGCCTGCCGCCAGGCGTCCATCTGGCGAGCCGACACCGAAATCGGCCTGGACATCGTGATGGCCGTCAACCTCTCGCCCCGCCAGTTCCGCCACCCGCGGTTGGTCCAGGACGTGGGGGAGGTGCTGGCCGAGTCGGGCCTCGACGCCTCGGGGCTCGAGGTCGAGATCACCGAGGGCACCGCGATGGGCGATGCCGACGCCACGGTCAAGACGCTTGAGCACCTGAAGGCGATCGGCATCCGGCTGGCCATCGACGACTTCGGGACGGGCTACTCGAGTCTGGGCTACCTGAAGCGATTCCCCATCGACGTGCTCAAGGTTGACCGCTCCTTCGTCGCGGGCCTGCCCGCGAACCGCGGGGACGCCGCGATCGTGCGCGCGGTCGTCGGCCTGACCCGCGCGCTCGGGCTCAAGGCGGTGGCCGAGGGCGTCGAGACGGCCGACCAGCTCACCGAGCTGCGCGAGCTGGGCTGCGACCAGGGGCAGGGATACTTCTTCGGTCGGCCGACGGCGACCGAGGTGGCCGACGTCATGCTGCGGCGATCGACGCTGGTGGAGGCCGTGCCGGCCTAATCCTCGCGGTGCGGTGAGCCGCGCCGCTTGCCCGGTGACTCCTGACCGGCCGGGCTCTCCTCCCTCCCACTCATCTTGACAGCCTGCCAGGCGGTCTCCCGCCGGCTGGCGCCGCCGCCCCGGCGCGCATATCGTGGGGGAGGGCCAGCCCCCCGGCTGGCGGGGAGGCGGCGCATGGATCTCCGGTACTCGCCCGAGGACCTGCTCTTCCGCGACGCCACCCGGCGCTGGCTGGAGGCGAACGTCCCCGCCGAGGAGCCTTCGGCGCTCGAAGAGAGGCGCGCCTGGCACCGCCGGCTCTACGAGGCGGGCTACGTGGGCATGGGGTGGCCCGTCGAGTACGGGGGGCGTGGAGCGACGCCCCTCCAGCAGGCCATCGCGGCGGACGAGATGGCGCGCGCCGGCGCCCCGGCGCCGATCAACCCGCTCGGGATCGCCATCGTGGGCCCCACGATCATCGTCCACGGGACCGATGCCCAGAAGGCACGCTACCTCCGGAAGATCCTGACGGCCGAGGAGCTCTGGTGCCAGCTGTACTCGGAGCCGAACGCCGGTTCCGACCTGGCCAGCCTGCGCACGCGGGCCGAGGACCGGGGCGACCGCTTCGTGGTCAACGGCCAGAAGATCTGGACGAGCGGAGGCCTCATCGCCGACTGGGGGCTCCTCCTCGCGCGGACGGACACGGCCGTGGCGAAGCACAAGGGCGTCTCCTGCTTCCTGATCTCGATGCGTCAGCCCGGCGTGGAGGTGCGGCCGCTTCGCCAGATCACCGGGAGCGCCCACTTCTCCGAGGTCTTCATGTCCGACGCGTGCGTCGAGAAGGCCGACCTCGTGGGCCGGCTCGGGCAGGGTTGGGAGATCGCGCAGACCACGCTCTCCTACGAGCGGGGCGGCAGCTCCCTCGCCCGCGTGACCCGCTACGCCGCCGCGTTCCACCAGCTGATCCGGGCGGTGCGGACGCTCCGGCGCGGCGGCCGGCCGCTCCTCGAGGACCCGGCGGTGCGCGCGAAGCTCGGGCGAATCTACGCGGAGCTCGAGGTCCAGCGCTATGCCGCGCTACGGGTCCTCTCGGCGCTCGAGAAGGGAGAATCGCCCGGCGCCGCCGCGTCGATCACGAAGCTCTCTTACAGCGAGTTCGAGAAGCGGTACCACGAGCTGGTCCAGGAGATCCTCGGGCCCTGGGGGCAGGACATGAGCGAGGCGGCGAGCGAGGTCGACACGTCCTCCGGCGAGCCCGGCACCTGGGCGACGGCGTACCTCTGGTCCCGGGCCGGGACGATCTACTCGGGCTCCTCCGAGATCCAGAAGAACATCATCGGCGAGCGCGTGCTCGGGCTGCCGAAGGAGATGCGCGCCGACCGGGCGCGGGCGTGAGGGGACGCCATGGACTTCGCGTTGAGCCTGGACCAGCAGCTCCTGCGCGGCGCCGCCCGCGCCTTTCTCGACGAGCACGTGACGCCGGCCGTCGTGCGCGCGCTCTGGGACGATCCGCGCGGCGAGCGCGACGATCTCTGGAAGGACATGGCCCGGCTCGGCTGGCTCGGTCTGACGCTTCCGGAGGCGCATGGCGGGAGCGCCCTCGGGATGGTGGAGACGGCGGTCGTCCTCGAGGAGATGGGACGCGTGGCGTGCTCCGGCCCGTACCTCGAGACCATCGTTCTGGCCCGGGCCCTCGAGACCGCGGGGACCCCGGCTCAGAAGGCGCGCTGGCTCCCCGCCATCGCCGGCGGCGCCGCCCGGGCGACGGTGGCTTTCCTCGATGGCGAGCTCGACTGGCGCCCGGAGGCCGTCCTCACGCGCGCCGAGCCTGGGTCGGACGGAATCCGTCTCACCGGCGTGAAGCAGTGGGTGTCGTGGGCTCACGTGGCGGACGTGCTCCTGGTGCCGGCGCGCGAGCCCGAGGGGCTCTCACTATTCCTCATCGAGGCCGGGGCGCAGGGCCTCGACATCTCGCCGGTGCCGGCCATGGACCCGGGGATGCGGTGGGCCACGGTCAGGCTCAACGGCGTGCGGACGAGCGCCGACGGGCGCGTCGGTGCGCCGGGCGCCGCGGCCGCGCTCCTCGAGGACCTGCTCAGGTGGGGCGCGGTCGGGGCGACTGCGGGGATGCTCGGCGCGGCGCGGCGGTGCCTCGAGCTGTCGGTCGAGTACGCCAAGGTGCGGGAGCAGTTCGGCCAGCCGATCGGCTCCTTCCAGGCCATCCGCCACCGATGCGCGGAGATGCTGCTCGAGGTCGAGAATGCCCACTCGGCGACCTACTATGCAGCGTGGGCGCAGGATGCGGACGCTGAGGACCGCGCGCTGGCGGCCTCCGTGGCGAAGGCGTACGTGAGCGAGGCGGCGCGCAAGGTGTGCGGCGACGCGATCCAGGTCCACGGCGGGATCGGGTTCACCTGGGAGTACGACCTGCACCTCTACTTCAAGCGGGCGAAGGCCCTCGAAACCACGTGGGGCGACGCCGACCATCACCGCGAGCTGATCGTCCGCCAGGTAGCGGGCTGACGGCCCCCGCGGGGCTCCCCGCGTCGGTCAGCGCTTGACGGCGGATGCGAGGACGGCCGGCATCGGCAATTCGACCGCGCCGGCTCGCTGGTAGCGGCGGACGGCCTCCCGGATGGCCGCGCCGATCGCGTCCTGCGCCTCCGGCGTCTGTGCGCGGAGGAGGCCGGCCGTCCGGACCGTGCCGTCTCGCATGATGTCGAACAAGGCGTCCGGGGATCCGAGTCGCCAGACCTGCGGCACCGTCACGACCTCCGGCTCCCGGAAGCCCGCGTCCTGGAGCGCGCGGTGGGACTCCGCCGGGTCGCTGAAGCGGAAGAACGGCGGGCCGGGCGGGAGCGGAACGTCGAGACGGCCGTGGCGCTCGATGGCGCCCAGCACGATCCCGAACGCGACTGACTCCTCGGGTCTGGCCCAGACCGTGAAGCCGATCCGCCCATCCCGGCGGAGCACGCGATGCGCCTCCGTCAGCGCCCGGTCGGGGTGCACCAGGTGGAGGAGCCCGAAGCTCATGACGACCGCGTCGAAGCTCGCGTCGGGGAAGGGGAGCGCTCCGGCGTCGCCCGCTTGGAACTCGATCCCCGGGTGATGCCGCCGGGCCTCGGCCAGCATCCCCGCGGAGAAGTCGACGCCGACGACGCTGGCCCCCCGCCGGGCGGCGGCGCCGGCCACGTAGCCGGGGCCGGTCGCGACGTCGAGCACGCGGACGCCCGGGCCCACTCGGGCGGCGTCCAGCAAGGGCTCGACCGCCTGGGTCGTCAGGCTCCCGAACCCGCTCTGGTAGGCCCGGGGGATGCTCTCCCACCCGGCCCGCTCGAAGGCGTGGAACGCCGAGGCGTCGGTGGTCTCGGCCGGCAGCGTCACGCGCGCGGCACGATCTCGAACGACGTGCGGAAGTCGATGTCCGGCCGGAGGCTGTGCCAGACGGAGCAGTAGCGTTCGCGCGAGAGCTGGATCGCCCGCTCGACGCGGTCGGGCGGGACGCTGCCGCGCACCACGAAGTGGAGCGCGACCCGCGTGACGTATCGCGGGGGCTCCGCGCGTCGCTCACTCTCGAGGCGCGCCTCGACGCCGTCCAGCTCGAACCGGCCCTTCTGCAGGACGTCCACCACGTCGATCGCCATGCACCCGGCGAGGCTCACGGCCAGCGCTTGCGTGGGCGAAAGCCCGGCTTTGCGCTCGCTGTCCACGGTGACCGTCCGGTTGCCGACGCGGGCCTCGAAGCGGAGCCCGCCCTGCCAGGCGAGCTCGACAACCTCTCCGAAGCGCGGCTGCTCGCTCATTCGGCCCTCACGGGGGCCGATGGTATCATCACCCGCGCATGCCTCGCCTCGACCGCGCCCTCACCGTCGACGACCTGCGTCGCGTCGCCCGGCGGCGGCTCCCGCGCGCCGTGTTCGACTTCGTCGAGGGCGGCGCGGGCGACGAGCGGACGGTCGCCGCGAACCGGGCGGCCTTCGAGCGCCTCCTCTTCCAGCCGCGCATCCTGGTGGATGTCTCGAAGCGCGAGCAGGCGGTCGTCGTGCTCGGCGAGCGCGTGTCGACCCCGGTGCTGGTGTCGCCGACCGGCATGGCCGGGCTCTGCTGGCCTCGCGGCGAGGTGGAAGCCGCTCGGGCAGCCCACGCGGCCGGGACGATCTACACGCTCAGCACCCACTCGAGCTGCTCCATCGAGGAGGTGGCGGCCGAGGCCCGGGGGCCGCTCTGGTTCCAGCTCTACGTCTGGCAGAATCGCGACCTCACGCGCTCGTTCGTCGAGCGCGCGCGGGCCGCCGGGTACCGGGCGCTGGTGCTCACGGTCGACGTGCCCATCATCAGCCGGCGCGAGCGGGACCTTCGCAACGGCTTCACCATCCCGCCGCGCGTCACGGTGCGGAACGCGCTCGACACCCTCCGGCGGGTGAGCTGGATGCGACGCGTGCTCCTCGGCCCCCGCCTCACACTGGCCAACCTGGTCGGCGCGCCCGGCGCGCCCCGGGCCGACATCGTGACGCTCGGGGGTGTCGCCCACCGGCAGGTCGACCCGTCGGTCGCCTGGGCCGACCTCGCGTGGTTCCGCTCACTCTGGAGCGGGCCGCTTGTCCTGAAGGGGGTGCTCACCGTCGGCGACGCGCGGCGCGCGGCGGACCACGGAGTCGACGGCCTGATCGTGTCCAACCACGGTGGCCGCCAACTCGACGGGACGCCCGCGTCGATCGACGCCTTGCCGGCGATCGCGGACGCGGTTGGCGACCGGGTCGAGGTCCTGGTTGACGGCGGCGTCCGGCGCGGCGCGGACGTGGTCCGGGCCCTCGCGCTCGGGGCGCGAGCCGTCATGGTCGGGCGCCCGTATCTCTACGGCCTGGCGGCCGGTGGACCGGCGGGCGTCCGGCGTGCGCTCGAGATCCTCGGGGGCGAGGTCGACCACACCCTCGCGCTGGTCGGCGTGCCGCGGGTGGGAGACCTCGACCGGACGGTCGTTCGTCGCGCCGACGCGCCCTGAGCGCGGGGGGCCAGGGCCGGTCCGTGCGCGTCGACATCCGGGTGCCGGTGGGTCGGACCATCCCGGAGGTCGCGGACGTCATCACGCGGTGCGAGGACGCCGGCTTCGACGGCGTCGGCGTCCATGACCATCCCCACAGCGGGCGCGACGCCTACCTGGTCCTGGCCTTGGCCGCCCAGCGCACCCGCAGCCTCCGCCTCTACCCGGCGACGTCCAGTCCCGTCGTTCGGCACCCGATGCTGCTGGCCTCGCTCGGGCACAGCCTCGACGAGCTCGCGCCCGGGCGCGTTGCCCTCACGCTCGCGCCGGGCTTCCTCTCTGCGCGGAGCGTCGGCCGGCGCCGGGCGACGGTCGACACCATGCGGGACGCGGTGGTGAGTCTCCGGCGCCTCCTCGCCGGCGAGTCCGTCGTCTTCGGCGACCCGCCGAGCCGGCTGCGAAACCTCGGCGCCTCGCCGCCTCCGGTCTACCTGCTCGCCGCGGGCCCGCGCATGGTGGAGCTGGCCGGTGAGGTGGCCGACGGCGCCCTGCTGATGGTCGGCCTCCACCCGGACGCGGTGGCCGCCGCGCGCCGTCACCTCCAGGCGGGCGCCCGCCGGACTGGCCGGTCGCTCGACGGCTTCCGCACGATCTTCATCGTCACCATCGCGCTCGACGGGGTAGACGGACCGCCGGCGCGGCGCTGGCCCCGCGAGTGGTTCGCGCCTGGCCATCCCTGGCTGACCTACCCGAGCGCGTCCAACCTCCACTGGCTCCGCCAGGCCGGGCTGCCCATCCCGGACGAGCCGGCGCCCGAGCAGGTGTCCGAGGATCTCGCCGCGCGGATCGAGGACGCCTTCGGCCTCTTCGGGCCGGCAGAGCACTGCGCCGACCGGCTCCTTCGGGCGCGCGAGGAGGCCGGCGTGGAGCACGTCTTTCTCTTCCCGGCGCACACGCTCGCGGGCGGCTACGACATGCCGGAGCGTGAGATCGACGTCTTCCGCCGCGTGATCCGGCCGCGACTCGAGAGCGTGGGGTCGCGCTCGACGTCACGGTGACGTCACGGCGCCGTGGCCAATGGCCGCTCGCTGTTGCGCTCCGGCGAAGGTCGCTGCTACGGTGAACGCGTCATGGGAGCGCGGGAGCTCGTCCTCGGCCTCTCCCTGTGGGCCGCGGCCGGATGCGCGGCGTCGCAGCCATCGGCCAAGGTGGGCGAGCTCACGCCCGCCCAGCGAGACAGCCTGTCCCAGATCCTGGAACCCCTCCTCACCGCCGCCGGGCTCTGGCGCGGGCCGGCCGACGGGTGCGCGGCCGTCTTCGGCGTCCTGGAGGGGGACACGATCGCCGTCGCGCTGATGCCGCACGCGCCCTGCCGCGTCCGGCTCGTCCTCACCCAAGGGACCCTCACACACCTCGATCGCGCGACGCTCCGCGCGCTGCTCGCGCACGAGATCGCGCACATGCAGCTCGGCCACCCGGACGCGAGGCAGGCGCGCGCGGACGCCCAGAAGCAGACTGAGCAGGGGGTCAAGTCGGCGAGTCGCGCGGCCTCGAAGGCGGTGAGTCTGATCCCGGGAGTCGGGGGGCTGATCTCTCAGGGCATCGGCACGGCCCGGAAGGCGACGACCTTCGCCATGGAGATGCGCGGGAATCCGTACCTGGCCGAGGAAGAGCAAGCGGCCGACACCATGGCCGTGCGGTTCCTGAACGACGGCGAGCTCGACAGCTGTTGGGCCCTGGCCGACCTGCTGGAGGCGCGTCTGCGCGACCCCGGCGCGGACCCCTGGGAGCCCTGGCTCCAGGGGCACCCGGTCTCCGCAGAGCGGATCGAGGCGCTCGCCGCGCCGTGCCCTCGCGCGGCGTCGCCCGCCAATCCCGGCGCGGTGGCGTCAGCCATAGAGGTACCGCGTCCGTGGACGTTCGGCGCCGCCATGCTAGGCTGATCGCGACACGACGGGGGTCTGAGCCCCGGTGCACGGAGGGTGACGCGATGGAGCCGAGAAGGGCGGAGCGGAGCGTAGTCGGGAGACGGGCATTTCTTCGACGGGCGCTGCAAGCCGGCGCGGCGGTCAGCGCGGGCCTCGCGCTCGACCGGAGGCCGGCCCGCGCCCAGGCGACGGGCAGCGGCGAGGTCGTCGTCTGCACGTGGGGCGGAACCTATACCGACGCACAGCGCCGGTTCTTCTTCGACCCGTTCGAGCGCGAGACGGGCATCCGGGTCCGGACGGTGGGCGTCCCGGACATCGCCAAGATCCGCGCGATGGTCCAAGCGCGCGCCGTCGAGTGGGATCTGGTGGACGCCGAGGGTCAGATGATGCTGCGCCTGGCGGCCGACGACATGCTCGAGCGAGCGGACTACTCGGTGATCCCCAAGGCCGATCTCCTGCCCTCGGCGGTGAGTGACTGGGGGATCGGATCGGTCGCGTACGGGTACGTGCTCGGCTGGAACAGCCAGAAGTTCCCGGCCGGCCGCCAGCCGCGCTCGTGGAAGGACTTCTTCGACGCCCGCGCCTTCCCGGGACGGCGCGCCATGTACGGGCAGCCCATCCCGGTGCTCGAGTTCGCGCTCTTGGCCGATGGCGTCGCGCCGGGCTCGCTCTACCCGCTCGACGTGGACCGGGCGTTCCGGTTCCTCGAGAGCCGCAAGGACGTCGTCAGCGTCTGGTACAAGAGCCCGGCCCAGATCCAGACGCTCCTCCGCGGGGGTGAGGTGGACCTGATCGAGGGGTTCAGCGGCCGCCTCATCGACCTCAAGAAGGCCGGGGCCGAGGTGGACTGGACGTTCGACCAGGGCGCGTGGATGCAGTCGTTCTGGATCACGCCCAAGGGGGCCAAGAACCGCGACGCCGCCATGCGGCTGGCGGCGCACTACACGCGCCCCGAGCCCGAGGCCCAGTTCGCCGAGCTGTTCCCGTACGGGATGCCGAACCGGCTGGCCTACCAGAAGATGTCGAAGGAAACGCTGGCCCTCCTGCCGACCGCGCCCGGTAACGTGGAGCGGCAGATCCAGATCGACAGCGCCTGGTGGGCGAAGAACATCGACGCGGTTCTCAAGCGCTGGCTGACCTTCCTGGGCTGAGCGGTCGGGCGTCCAGGTCAGGCCGCGCGCGCGGCGCCCGCGGGCCGGGCCGCACGGTATGAGGTCAGAGGCGTCGGCCCGGCAGGCGCTCTGGCCCGTCCTGCCGCTCGTCGTCTTCCTCGCGGTCGTGTTCGTGGGGCCCATCGCCCGGGTGCTCCTCTGGGGCCTCATGCCGGCGACGGCGCCGCCCGCGCCCACCGGAGGACCGTGGCGGGAGATCCTGGCGACGCCGCTCTACCGGAACGCACTCCTCCGCACCTTCCGGCTGAGTCTCACGGTGACGCTCGCGTGCCTCGTGCTCGGGTACCCGGTGGCATACGTTCTGGCGCGGGCGCGCGGGTGGCGCGGGCAGGTCCTGCTCGCCCTGGTCGTGGCGCCGTTCTGGATCAGCGTGCTCGCGCGGAGCTTCACCTGGATGGTCCTGCTCCAGCGCCAGGGCGCCGTGAACCGCCTCCTGCTGGCGCTCGGCGTCGTGCGGGAGCCCGTCCCCCTCGTCTACAACGAGATCGGCGTGCACATCGGGATGGTCCACGTGCTCCTGCCGTACATGATCCTGTCCCTCTACGGCGCCATGCGCGGGATCGATCCGGGCCTCCTCCGGGCCGCCGCCGGGCTCGGGGCCACCGAGTGGCAGGCGTTCCGGCGGGTCTGGTGGCCCCTGTCACGCGCCGGCGTTGGCGCCGGGAGCCTCCTTCTCTTCGTGGTCGCGCTCGGCTTCTTCATCACCCCGGCCCTCCTCGGAGGCGGGAAGGTGACCACGCTGGCGATGCTGATCGAGGCCCACGTGAGCCAGGCGCAGGACTGGCCCCTCGCCTCGGCGCTCGGCCTGGTGCTGCTGGTCGCCACGGTCGTCGCGCTCGTGCCCGCCCAGCGAGCGCTGCGCCTGGAGACCTTGGTCGGGGCGAGGGGGCGCTGACGTGGCGTTCCGCGCGGCGATGGGAAGCGCGGCGGGGCTGAGCCTCGGCTTCCTGCTGCTCCCGATCCTGGCCCTGGTCCCGATGTCCCTCAGCCGGAGCACGTGGCTCGCCTTTCCCCCCGACGCGCTGACCCTCGAGTGGTACGGGCGCGTGCTCGCCGACCGCGAGTGGCGTGAGGCGGCCGGGACGAGCATGGTGGTGGCGGCGCTCGCCGGACTCATGGCCGCGCTCCTCGGCACACCCGCGGGCCTGGCGCTCGGGCGGGCGCGCTTTACCCCGGGCGTTCAGCGGGCGCTCCGGACCGTCGTGCTCCTGCCGGTCATGGTGCCGGTCGTGCTCGTCGCCATCGCGCTCTACGCGGCCTTCGCCGCCGCCGGCCTCGGCGGCACGCTCGCCGCGCTGGTCCTCGCCCACACCGCGCTCGGCGTCCCCTACGTCGTGCTGAGCGTCGAGGCGGCCGCGCGCGCGCTCGATCCTCGGCTCGATCGCGCCGCCCGGACCCTGGGGGCTACACCGTGGCAGGCGCTCCGGCGCGTGACGCTCCCCCTCGTCCGGCGGGGGCTCGTGACCGGCGCGCTCTTCGCGGTCATCGTGTCGCTCGACGAGGTCGTCGTCGCGCTGTTCGTCGGCGGCCCGACGGCCACGACGCTCCCGCGGAAGATGTGGAGCACCATCACCCAGGACGAGTTCAATCCGCTCCTGACCGCGGTGGCGAGCCTCCAGATGATCGTGGCCCTGGGCCTCCTCGGCGTCGTGGCGCGCCTCGGCGCCCGCGACCGGCGCGGGGATGACCGGGTGCCGGAGGACCCCTCGGGCGGCCGCGTGGCGCCCTCGCCGGCGGCCACCCTAGCGTCGCGGGGCGCCGACCCGGCGACCCGGGAGGGCGCCCGCCTCACCCTTGCCGGGCTCACGAAGCGTTTCGGCGTGGTGACGGCGGTCGACGACCTCACTCTCGAGGTGGAGCCGGGGGAGCTCCTGACGCTCCTCGGCCCCTCGGGCTGCGGCAAGACGACGGTCCTCAACCTGATCGCCGGGTTCGAGACCGCCGACCACGGGACCATCCTCGTCGACGGTGCGGACGTCGCACCGCGGCCGCCCCACCGCCGCGAGATCGGCATGGTCTTCCAGGACTACGCGCTCTTTCCCCACCTGACCGTGCGCGAGAATGTCGCGTTCCCACTCCGCGTCCGGGGGACCCCGGGGCCGGAGGCGACGGTGCGCGTGGACCGGATGCTGGATCTGGTCCGCCTGCCCGGATACGGCGACCGGCTGCCGCGCGAGCTGTCGGGCGGGCAGCAGCAGCGCGTCGCCCTCGCGCGAGCCCTCGTCTTCCGCCCGCGCGTCCTCCTGATGGACGAGCCCTTCGGGGCGCTCGACCGCGCGCTCCGAGAGGCGATGCGGGGAGAGCTCCGCGAGCTCCACCGGGCGCTCGGCATCACCGTGGTGCTGGTAACCCACGACCAGGACGAGGCGATGGACCTCTCCGACCGCGTCGCCGTCATGCGGGCCGGGCGGCTCCAGCAGGTGGCCGCGCCTCGCGCGCTCTACGAGCGCCCGGTGAACGCATTCGTCGCGGGCTTCGTGGGGGACTCGAATCTCCTCGATGGCGTCGTGGTGTCCGCGGAAGGCGAGGGCGCCGTCGTGCGCACCGCGGGCGGGCGGCGGATCGAGGCGACGGGCAGACCGGCTCGCGCCGGGGACCGCGTGCTCGTGCTGCTCCGGCCCGAGGGGGCTGCCATCGCCGAGGACGCCGGCGTGGACGACGGCGGGCTGGTCGGGATCGTCGAGGACGTGGCCGACCCCGGGCCGGTCGAGCGGGGCCAGGTCCGCCTCGACGGCGGCGAGCGGGTCACGGTGATCCGGCCGCGGCGGGCCGGGGGCCCGGCGCTCCGCCGCGGGATGCGGATCAGGCTTGCCTGGCCGCCCGACGAAGTCCGTCTGCTCGCGCCCGAGCCCTGACCGGACGCGCCGCTTTCAGGCCGCCCCTAGCTGCAGACCCGCGTGTACCTCCGGGTTGCGTAGTTCCAGACCATCCGGCACGTGCTGCCGGGGTGGATGATGGACACGTACTCGCCGCGCGTGCCGGCGACCTCGATCTCGCTCGGCGCGTGCTCGGTCTCGCCCGCCCGATCGATCTTGATCCGGAGGTCGCTCACCGGACGAGCGGGAGACGCTCCCGAGCCGTCGTCTCGCGTCCAGGTCTGGTTCGTCGTGTTGACCGTGTAACGCCAGAACCGCCCCTTGCCCTCGTACGTGAGGATGGAGATCACGTCGAACGTGATCGGGCGCGCGTCGACGACGGGCATCGCGGGGTCGTCGCCGCCCGCCGACAGGAGCATGTCCTCGAAATCACCCACGTCGTTTCGGCGGCCGGCGGCCGTGGGGACGATCGGGTCCCCGCCCCGGCTCCGGTACGTGAAGGTCACGCCCTGAATGGTCTCCTGGAGCTCCCAGGCCGTCGAATCGCCCATGGACTGCCTCCCTGTCTGACTGCGTGAGGTGCGGTGGTCGAGTGCTCAAGTATGGATCGGCGGGCGGTCCGAACGCCAGTCCATCGGCGAAGGACGTGAGGGGTGGTCGAGCGGCGGGCCGTGATCGGCCGCCCGCCGCCCTACTCCGATTCAGCCGCAGACTCGCTGGTAGCGTCGGGTGGCCGGGTTCCACACGATGGTGCACGTGCTTCCCGGGTGGGTCACCACGCAGTAGTCGCCCAGCGTCCCGCCGACTTCGATAGTGGCGATCGGGTGCGTGGCCTCACCGAGCTGGTTAACCTTGATCCGGAGCTGGCTCACCGGCCTGGGCGCGCCCGGTGCGGTGGTTCTGTTCCTTCGCCTCCACGTCTGATTCGTCGTGTTGATCTTGTACTTCCACCAGTTGCGAGCCGCGTCGCGGGCGAAGACCTTGACCACATCGCTGGCGCCGCCGGGCTCGGCGTCCATGATGACGAACGTCTCGGGGGGGTCGTCACCGTCCACCCAGAAGAACTGATCCTCGTAGTCACCCTCCTTGAACGTTCCCCCGGCCAGCGGCTTGACGGTCGGATCCACCTCCGGCGCGCGGTAGATGAAGGTGACGCCGTTGATCGTCTCCTGCAACTCGTACTGTTCGCCCATGGGTTGTCTCCTTGTTTGACTGGGTCAGTTGCGAGAGCCAGGCGACGGATCGCGGAGTGATCGCCCTCGGGTGGTCAGGTCCGCCGTCCCGTCGGTGCGCCTCCGAGCGCCACCTCCCCTCCAGCTACGAGTGGTCGGCCGGTCAGAACGCCAGGGTCAACCGCAGGAGGATGAGCCGTTCCGGGTAGAACGAGGGGTTGCCGAAGTCGTGGTCGTTGTAGCGGAAGCTCTGATCGAGGAGGTTCCGTCCCTCGAGGGTGATGAGGCCGAAGCGCTTCGGCAGTCGGTAGCCGATCGACGCGTCGAGGACCCAGAACTGGTCGCTTCCTGAGTTGACGCCGCTGAACGCGTCGCCGAACCGGCCGCTCTGGTTGACGTAAGTGCCGGTCACCCGGGCCTGGAACCCCCACGGGTGGAAGAAGGCGATCGACAGCGGCACGCGGTGCGTGTCGCTCTCGACCACCTGGGCGAGACCGGAGAATTCCGGGATGCGCTCGAGCCGCTCGTAGAGGTACTGGGCGCTGAGGGCGATCTGATTCGTAACCGCCCAATACGCGTAGGCTCGCACGAGGTACTCGCGCCAGTCGGCCTCGGCCTTGCCCGCAGTCTCCGTCGCCAGGTCGAAGGTCTCGAAGGGGATCGTCGTGTCCCGGCGGGAGGCTTCCAGCCCCACGTAGACGGCATGGGGCAGTCGTTGGTCCCAGGCCACGCCGTAGCGCCACGAGTCCGCGCCGAGGCCGGCGTCGTCAAAGAGCTGGTTGAAGCCGGAGACCTGTGTGGGCTCGATCGACCGTCCGGAGAACACAGGCTTCTCCAGAGTCCGGAACACCGCGGCCCGGAAGGTCGTATCGGGGAACGGGTTCCAGATCACTCCCAGCTTCGGGTTGAACTGCGTCGTGTCCTTGAGGCTCGACGAGAGGTTGTCGACGCTGGCCCCGAGCGTCAGGTGGACGTTCCACGGCAGGTGGAGTTGCGGATACGCGTAGACGTTGCCGTGCCGCGTCTCGAAGTCGCCGGTGGTGGAGTCGGTGCCATCGGCCGTGAAGTACCCGCCTCCCGCGACGAGGCTCCACCGGGTCGAGCGATAGAGGTACTGGAGTTCCGGGTGGTAGCCGGTTTGATCGACGTCGATGCGGGTCCCCAGGACGTCGGTCGTGGTCCGGTCGTCCTCGTAGATGAGCGAGCCGATGATCGTGGAGGACGGCGACAGGGCGTAGCGCACCCCGAGGCGCGCGGTGTCGGAATCGAACGTCTGACGAAGGGTCGGATCGAAGTTCGCGGGATCGAAGCGGAGTGGCAGGTCGCCCTGCTCGTTCTCGCGATGCCGGTATTCGACCTGGACACTCGCACGCGCCGACAGCTGCAACTGGGCGAAGACCTGGTAGACATTCTCCTCGAGGTCGTTGTTGGGACGGAATCCGTCGGTCTGGTAGTGGAGCTGACCCACGCTGACCGACAGGCGGTCCCAGATCCCCGTAGCGACCAACTGGTCCCCGTAGGTGTCGTTGCCGCCTACCAGGCCGCTGGCCAGGACGTGAAGGCCGTTCCGCGCGAAGAGCGAGTTCCACTCGCCGAATCCCGGGTCCGCCGGTCCGGCCCTCGCCAGGATGAACGAGTTGCTGAGCCCGAGCTGCGGCTGGATCGGGAGCAGGTTGATCGGCTGGAGTAGCTGGGACTGCAGGAGCTCGCTCACGCGCGCCGTGTCGTGGCGCGGCAACACCGAGTAGACGTCGGCCAGGAACCGATGCGCCGCGTCGCTCGACGGATCCGCGTTAACGGAGAGCCAGCCTTCGACGAGGGCCCGCTGCTGGAAGCCGAGATCGTCGTAGATGCGCGCCCGGTTGGTCGTGCGAGCAACCTGGTCCTGGTCCATCTGGAAGCGGGACCGATAGGGGGCTCGGTTGTCGTTCAGGTCGATGGAGCGCTCGAGCGCCTTCAGCGCCTCGACCGGCCGGTTGACGCTCTGGAGCCGGATGGCGTCGTAGAACCAGGGGGTCGGGTCCTGCGGGTCCAGGTCCTCGGCGAGCCTGTACTGGTCGGCCGCTAGCACCGGCTGCCGGCGCTCGTAGTAGGCCTTGCCAAGATAGCTCCGCAGCAGCGAGTCGCCCGGGTCCAGGCTGACGGCGATCTCGAGCTGGCGCTGGCCCTCCTCCAGGTCACCGCTCCGGATCCGGGTGAGCCCGAGCCCGAGCCGCGGCAGGGGGGCGGCCGGATCGAGCTCGATCGCCCGCTCGAAGGCCTCCGCGGCCTGGCGGAGGCGAATCTGAGTGAGGGCCGCGAAGCCGAGCACGGTCTGGGCCCGCGCGTTGCGCGGATCCTTGCCGACGGCCTCCGTCGCACTCTCGAGGGCGCGGTCCAGGTCGCCCAGCGACAGCCAGAGCTCGGCCAGACGGGCCCGCGCCAGGGCATCGTCCGGGGCGAGGGCGACCGCTTCCTGGACGCTCGCACGCGCCGCCTCGAGGTCGAAGCTCGCCTGCTGGGCGTAGGACAGGGCCAGACGGGCAATCGGCGACCGCGGATCCCGGTCGACGGCCTGGCCGGCGAGCGTCAGCGCGTCAGCCCGCGCGTTCCTGGTCACGGCGACGATCGAGCGAAGCGCGAGGGCGCCGCTGTTGCCGGGGTCGATGGCCAGGGCCCGATCGATGTCGACCGTTGCCTCGTCCACGCGCCCCACGGAGAGGAGCAGGTCCGCGCGGTAGAGCAAGACGCGCGGATCGGCGACGTCCGGCGGCACGCCGCCGAGGGCGTCGAACGCCGCCGCGAGGTTCCCGCGACCGGCCTCCTCCAGCGAGCGGCGCACCAAGGCGGGCCACGCCACCCCCGCCCGATCGGGGAAGTCCTCGGGGCGGGGCCGGGGCAAGGGCGGGTAGTAGAGCGCCCACTGGACGGCGTCGGTCGGCACGACGACGATCGGGCGCAACACGGGCGGTTGGCCCGCCCGCGCGACGGCCGACTGGCCGCTCTCGACGGTCAGGGCGCCCGCGGCATTCGACGCCTTTACCCGGCCCTCGAGCACGGTGAGGGTCGCCTGGTCCGTCGTCACCTCCACCCAGAACTCGGTGCCCTCGATGGTCCCGTTCACGAACGGGGTCTGGATGGTCAGGCCGCGCGAGATCCGGCTGATGAAGTGCACGGCGCCGAGGAGCAGCTCGATCCAGGAGGTGTCCCGGGGCGCGGTCGCGACGAAGGCGATCGTCGTGTTCTGGTCGAGGCGCAGAACTGCGCCGCTCCGGAGGCGGACCGCCGCGCGGCTGCGTGGCTCGAGCCGCAAGAGGTCGCCGGGACAGAATGGATCGTTCAGCCGGACCTCGACCCAGCTGGCCTCGCCGGCCCGCCGGACCTGGACGTGTCCCTGAACCGAGACCGCTTGAGCGATCCCATCCAGGCACTCGGCGGCGGCCGCCACCGCGGGCAGCGCGACGAGCGCCAGGATCGCGACGGGCGTGATCCAGCGGCTGCGACGGCGCGCGGGGGGCAGGGTCACGCTACTTCCTGTCCATGCGCACGACGCCATCCCACGGTGCGTCGGGCGGATGCTCGGCATATTGACGACACAGTCCCACGTAGAAGCGAGTCGGTCCGTCCTCCGGCGCGACAGCCAGACACGCGTCGAAGCACTCCAGCGCCTGCTTCCACGACTGCTCCCGGTAGAAGGCGAGTCCCGCCGCGAAGCTCGCGGAGAGCCGGCGAACATTAGGTGTGGCCTCTTCCTCGAGTCCGATCAGCTCGACGGCATCCAACGGCCTGGACTTGCCGACCACCAGGAACCGGCCCAGTGGGCGGGTCAGGAGGCCCGTGAGGCCCTCGAGCACCTCGGCACTGGCCAGGATCTGGGAGCCCAGGTGCTTGTTCAGGTTCTCGAGCCGAGTGGCCGTGTTCACGATGTCGCCGGTGGCCCGGTACTCGTAGTGGTCGATCGCGCCGACGTTGCCGATGAGCATCTGACCGGAGTGGAGGCCGATGCGCGTCGGGAGCGGCGTGGTCTCGGACTCCCGGTTGAAGCGGTCGGCCGCCCGCGCGATGTCGAGCGCGGCCGCGCACGCGCTACGGCGGAGCACGGCGTCGTTCGTCGCCGTCGCCCAGATCGCGAGCATGGAGTCCCCGACGACATCCTGCACGATGCCGCCATGGCGCTTCACCGGCTCGAAGATCGCGGCGTAGTAGCGGTTCATCACCGCGCCGAGCTCGGCCGGGCTGAGGGCTTCGGCGAGCGCCGTGTACTGATGGGCGTCGGTTGACAGGCATGTGCCGTGCAAGAGGCTTCCCGCCCTGAGATGACCCACGTCGTCCGCAACGCGGTCGGCGACGTCACTCGGCAGGTAGTAGCCGAGCGCTCGACGGACGTTGGCGCGCTCGCGATGCGTCGTCGCATAGCCCCAGGCCAGCGCGCCGAGGATGGCGACGGGGAGCTGGAGCCCAAGGGGCGTGACGAGCAGCAACCAACGCCCGGCGCTTTCGAACTGGTGTCGCGCCGCGAGGAAATAGACTGCCCCGACGGCCAGCAAGGCCAGCACCGCGTGCCCGGGCGGCAGCAGCGACACGAGCGCGCCGATCACGATGCCCCCGCCGATGATCGTCGCCAGGCTCCAGCCAGGATCGAGCGCCTTCACCGAAGAGGCGGTCAGGAGATTCGCGAACGCGGTGGCTGCGATCTCGACCCCGTTGAGGTCCACCCCGTTCGGCTGCGAGTACACAGTGTAGAAGCCGTCCTTCTGGTGGGACCGGCCCGATTCGGCGAGGCCGATGAAGACTGCCTTTCCCGCGAAGTCCAGCGGTGCGGGCGTGCCGGCGGTGTCCGAGAGGGCGCGGTGATAGGGGACGACCGGGATGGCGCCCGGCGGCCCGTAGAAGTTCAAGTAGCGGCTCGAGGGCTCCTGGTACATCTCGACGAGCGTGGCCAGCACCCGCTGCCGGTCAGCCGGGAGTCCATGCGCACCCTGGCCGCGAAGGCGCGCGAGCAGTTGCTCGCCGAGCTCCGGTCGACGCTCGAAGGCCGCGCGGATGGCATGGATGAGCGGCCCCACATGGCCAGTCGCGAGGACCGCCTCCCGGCTCGGCGGCAGGGCTTGGGCCGACGGTGGGTCCACTTCTCGGACGAGGCGTAGGAAGGAATCGTAGGCGTCGAGGGTGAATACCTGGAACGCCGCCACCGGCAGGGTCGGCGTGGTGTGGTCAGTCTTGAACGTCCAGTACTGGTTCACCTTGACCGGCACCTTCGGGAGGGGGAACGGAGCCAGCACCGCGGCGGCGGTCGCGAGCGACGCCACCGGAGGCACCCGCTCCTCGACCGCGACGATCGCGGCCGGCGCGCCGGCCGCGCCCGGCTCCGAGTGGGTTTCGCGGCGAAGGAACTCAGCCAGCACCACGTTCCCTGCGCGCTTCACGGCACGGGCGAAGGACTCGTCCTCGTCCGGCGCCCCTGGCTGGTCGAACACCATGTCGAAGACGATGGTCCTGGCGCCCTGGCGCGTCAGCTCCTCCACCATCCGTCCGTGCAGCGAGCGAGGCCACCGGGCGGGATCGGACTGAAGCCCGAACGCCGCCGCCGATTCCTGGTCGATACCGAGCACGATGACCTCGGGAGGCGGCTGACGAATTCCTCGCATGAGGAACAAGAGATCGAGGCCCACGCGCTCCTCGAGGTGGAAAAGCACGGCCACGAAGCCGAGAAACAGGCCGATCACCGTGAAGGCGACGACGGCGGCGAGCAGTCGACCGGCGCGACGCACGAAGTGGCGCGGGCGCTTAGTGGACAGCCATGCCCCCAAAGAGCCGCCCCGGGGGCCTCGGCACGGCGGTGACTGGAAGCGAGGGCACTCGGGTACCTCCCGCGGAGATCGCGCGGTAAGTCTGGGCGGATTCTAGGGAGGTTCGCGGAGAGTGTCAAGCGATCGACGCCACGACGGCGCCGACATTGGCGTTGGCGATCGCCCGATCGGACGGGTCTTTCTGGATGCCAGCGCGCCCGGACATCCCCCCTCAGTCGAGGGAGCGGAAGCGGTCCGTGCCCTCGACGAGTCGATCGACGGTCCCGGGCTCCATGGCCGAATGTCCCGCGTCGGGAACGACGTGGAACTCCGCCTCTGGCCAGCGCTGGTGGAGGTCCCAGGCGGAGACCATCGGGCAGACGACGTCGTAGCGGCCCTGGACGATGAGGCCCGGGATGTGGCGGATCCGTTCGACGTCGTCGAGGAGCTGATCCGGATGGCGGAGGAACGAGCCGTGGGCGAAGTAGTGGCACTCGATCCGCGCGAAGGCTTCCGCGAAGGCGTCGCTGCCAAACCGGGCGATCAGCTTCGGGTCCGGGTGGAGCTTGCTCGTCGAGCCCTCCCAGACGCTCCAGGCGCGCGCCGCCCGGACGCGCACCGCGGGGTCCGGGCTCGTGAGCCGGCGGTAGTACGCGGCGACCAGGTCACCGCGCTCCGCGGGTGGGATGGGATCGAGATACGCTGCCCACGCATCGGGGAAGACGAAGCTCGCCCCCTCCTGGTAGAACCACGCGATCTCCTTCGGCCGGACCAGGAAGATGCCGCGGAGGATCAGCCCGCGGACGCGCTCCGGATGAGTCTCCGCGTAGGCTAGCCCGAGCGTACTGCCCCACGAGCCGCCGAAGACGACCCAGCGGTCGATCCCGAGCTCCTCGCGGAGGCGCTCCATGTCGGCCACCAGGTGCCAAGTCGTGTTGTCCTCGAGGGAGCCGGAGGGCCGGCTCTTGCCGGCTCCCCGCTGGTCGAAGAGGATGATCCGGTACGCCGCTGGGTCGAAGAACCGGCGCTGGAAGGCTTCGGTTCCGCCGCCCGGACCGCCGTGGACGAAGACGACCGGTCGTCCGGCCGGGTTTCCGCTCTGCTCGTAGTAGATCTCGTGGACCGGCGAGACCTTGAGGTGGCCGTGCTGGTACGGCTCGATCTCCGGATAAAGCTCGCGCACGGCCGCTAGCCCCGATCGTCCGTGAACGCCGAGCGCCGGACGGGGCCTGCCGCCGTGAACAGCCCCACCCTGCTCGCTCGGACCCGGCGCGTGGTGTTGCGGCACCAGGGCGACGGCCGCGGCGCGGCCGGGCTCGCGCCGCGGTTGAGTCGTCCTGCGCTCCGCGCGGTGGGGCTCCCCGTTCGCGGCGTCACCCGTCCGGCGTCGGCAGTTTCCACGAAGGCTCCGGCTAGTGGTCGAGGCGCTTCAGGTACTGGGCGACGAAGTCGTAGTCGACGAGTCGGCAATACGCCTCGATGACGCGGCGAGTGACGGGCCCCGGGATCCGGCCGCCGCCGATCTCCACCCCGTTGAAACTCCGGACCCCGCAGACGCAGAGGCTCGTCGATGTGAGGAAGGCCTCGTCGGCGTTGTAGGCGTCGAAGAGGTCGATGTCCCGCTCGTGGACGGTGTAGCCGAGCTCCCGCGCCAGCTCGATGGCGGTCTCCCGGCTGATGCCGGGGAGGACGAACTGCTCGCGCGGCGTGTAGATCGCGCCGTCCCGGACGAGGAAGACGTTGCTCCCGATCCCCTCGGCAAGGTTGCCGTTGACGTCCAGCAGGATGGCCCAGGCCTCGGGGTCGCGGGCCTTCGCCTCGAGGTCGCCCAGAACGACGTTCAGGTAGTTGTTCGTCTTGGTCCGCGCACTCAGGCTGTCGGGCGCCGCGCGCCTCACGGAGGGCACGACGACACGGATGCCGTCCCGGTAAAGGGTAGCTCGCTCGCGGAGCGGCAGCGGCAGGCACTCCACGATCACCGTCGGCCCCGGTTGCCCGAAGGTCGCGCGATCCGAGGGATCGAGCCCCCGGGTCACGCGCTGGGTCACCCAGTAGTCGTCGTCCGGCTCGAGAAGGGGAAGGTTCTTCGCCAGGACCTCCTCCGTGATACGCCGGAGCTCGTCGAGCCCGATGCCCGGGTCGATGCGCAGGTAGCGGAGCGAGCGATAGAGACGCTCGAGGTGCCCCTGGAGCCGGAAGATGCGGTGCCCGAAGGTCCGCGTCGTGTCGAACACGGCGTCGCCGTACTTGAAGCCGCGGTCCCGGAAGGGGACCCGCACGTCCCGCTCGGGAACGATCCGACCGTTGAAGTACGCGACCCGCTCGCCTGCCGCCTTCGCCATGTCTCGATCCTCCTGCCGTGGGCGTGCCGTTGGAGAGGGCAACGGTCTCGGCCGCTGCCTCGCCCCGCGAGCGTAGCGGAGGGGGGGCGGCGGGTCAACGCGGGGGTCGGTCGGGCGGCCGGCGCCTCGGTCCCGGCGACGGAGTCGAATCGGCGCGGCGCGGCCCCCGACCCGGCCACCGGCTGGGGCGACGGGGACGGCGGATCGCTTCGCGGGTGTCGCGCCTCGGGCCCGGCGCCGGAGGCGGCGGGCGGCGCTCCGCCGACGATGGTCCCGGCGCCGAGGGCGTCGACCGGTGCTCCGCCGGTCGCCCGAGGCTCCCGAAGGCGGCCGGCGGCGCGCTCTCGAACTCGACCGGCCTCCCGGTGTCCGGATGGCGGAAGCCGAGCCGCGTCGCGTGGAGGCACAGGCGCCGGAGCGGATCGCGACGCGCCCCGTGCCGGGCGTCGCCGACGACCGGATGGCCGAGCTTGGCCAGCTGGACCCGGATCTGATGCCGCCGGCCCGTGCCGAGCCGGAGCGCCACCCGCGTCACGTCCGCGCGACGCTCCAGCACGCGGTAGCGGGTGATCGCGATCCGCGCGCGCCCGCCCCGCGGCGGCGGCCGGCTCGGATCGGCGGGCCGGACGCGGAGCGAGCGCTCCTCCACGAGGACGTCCTTGAGCGTTCCCTCGTCCGCCGTCACCACGCCCTCGACGATCGCGACGTACCGCCGCTCCGCGTTGCCGGCGGCGAACTGCCCCTGGAGGCGGGCCTGTGCCTCCGGGGTCTTCGCGACGACCAGGAGCCCCGAGGTCTCGCGGTCCAGACGATGGACGATGAACGGCCGGCGGGGCGGCCGCGCGCCCTTCAGATAGGCCCACACCATGCGGTAGGCCGTGCGCTCCCGCTCGCGCTCGGTCCCGATCGTGAGGAGCCCGGGCGGCTTCTCGATCACGATGAGGTACTCGTCCTCGTGGACCAGGCGGAGCGGCGCGGCGAGGGCGGGCGGCGGCGCCGGGCCGAGCGTGACGCGGTCGGACGCTTCCACCGGCGTGCGGGGATCGCGCACGATCTCGCCGCCCACGCGCACCCGCCCGGCGACGAGCCACGCGCGCAGGCGCCGGCCGGACGAGTCGGGGAACTCCGCGCGGAGCCGCTCGAGCAGCGTCATGGGATCAGGCCCTGAGGTTGACTCTCGTGGCTTGCGGGGAAGTCAAAGTCAAGGCCTGACCCCGAATGTATCATCGCGCGGATGGCCCAGACGCAGCCGACCGAGCGCACGCCGTTCTTCGAGTTTCAGGCGCGAAACCGGCGCGCGACGTGGCGTCTCACGCTCGCCTACGCCCTGGTCGTCGGCGGGTGCGGGTTCGTGTCCGCGGTCGCCTTCGTCGCCAACGTGTTCTTGGTGCTGTTCGCCCTCGTCTTCATCCCCGCGGTCCTCTGCCTGGGTCTCGGCGCGATCATGCTCCTGAGCCCGGCGACGGCCGGCCTCGCGGAGCCGATCTGGGACGTGGGCCTGGTTCCGCTCGGGGTCGTGGGCGGGCTGCCCAAGCTCTTGCCCGGGGACGGCGTGTCGCTCTGGGCGATCGGCTTCGTCCTCCCGCTCGTGTGCTGGCTGACAGTGCGGTCGGTATGGCTCGCGGCGGGCGTGGGGCACACGCTCCTCGCGATCGGGGCGCGGCCGCCGCTGGCCGGCGACCCGGAGGAGCGCCAGCTCGTCAACGTGGTCCAGGAGATGGCGATCGCCGCTGGGATCCCCGTGCCCGACGTGCGGCTCCTCGACGCCCAGGTGGCGAACGCCGCCGCCGTTGGTACCGACCTGACCGCGAGTCACGTCGTCGTCGGCCGGCGGCTTCTGGACGAGTTCGACCGCGAGGAGACGGAGGGACTCCTCGCCCACCTGATTGGCTCGATCGGCAACGGCGACCTTCGCGGCGCCGCCCAGATCCACTCGCTTCTCTACGTGCTCGAGCTCCTGATCGTCGTCGTCCTGGCGCCGTTCGCTCGGTTCCCGCGGCGGGTCGCCTGGCGGTGGCTCACGTTCCCCCTGGGGGGCGCCTTCCTGTCGCCAGAGGCGCGCGCCGAGCGGGCGCGGGCGCTGATGGAGCTGCTGATGGAGCATCGGCGGCGCTTCGGCGCCGGGGGTGGCGGGGACGACCCGGTCACGGGGCTCGGTGTGGAGTACTTCGGGCGCCTGGGGCGCGTTCTCGTCCGGGTCGTCCCGCCGCTCCTCGCTCTCATCCACCTCGCTGCGGCCGCCACCGGGTTCCTCCTCCTGTTCGCGAGCCTGCCCGTGGGTCTGCTCTGGCGGAGCCGCCGGTACCTGGCCGACGCCACCGCGGTCCAGCTCACGCGGAACCCGAACGGGCTCTACCGGGGCCTCCGCCATCTGGGAGAGGCGGGGACGGTGATTCCCGGCGGTGAGGCGGTCGCGCACCTCTTCATCGTGGGGCCCACAGGGGACCAGGCTCAGCGCGGAACGTTCACGGAGCGCGAAGGCCTCCTGATGGGCCTCCACCCCTCGCTCGCGCGCCGCCTCCGACGGCTCGAGCGGATGGGGGCCAGGCGGTGACTCCTATACATTTCGGGCGTCGGCGGGGCCGACACGCGGCGAATTGTTTGGAAGTCAAGGCCTGACCCCGAAGAGGGGATGGCCGAGGCGGTCCTCGACGACGTGGGTAACCGCGGAGAAGTCCTCGCCGCCGGAGCCGCGGCGCTTGCCCTCCGCATAGGCGGCGAGCGTCTCGCGGAGGATGGGGAGCTTGGCGAGGACTTCCCCCGCCATCTCGGTGGCGAGCGTGACGTCCTTCAGCATGAGCTCGAGGGTGAACGTCGGGTCGTAGTTCCCCTCGACGACCCGCATGACCCGGCGGTCGAAGTACGTCGAGTACGCCATGCCACCGCCGTTCTTCACCACCTCGTAGTAGGTCCGCGGGTCGACGCCGGCCACGTCGCAGAGCGCGAGCGACTCCGCGACCGCGACCGCGTTCACCGCGCCGAGCGCGTTGTGGAGGAGCTTGATCCGGTTGCCCGTGCCCGGGGGCCCCACGTGCATCGTGAGCCGGCCCATCACGTCGAGGAGCGGCCGGACGACCGGCATCTGCGCCTCGTCGCCCCCGACCATGAAGAAGATCTCGCCGGACTCGGCCTGGGGCGTCGAGCCGAGCATCGGCGTGTCGAGGTGGTGGATCCCGCGGCCCTTTGCGGCCTGGTGGACCTCCAGCGTGACGCCCGGGCTGACCGTCGAGCAGTCGCACGTCACGAGCCCCGGCCGGCCCCCGGCGATGAGGCCCGCCGGCCCGAGGTACGTCGCCCGCACGATGGCGTCGTTCGGCAGGGCGGTGAAGACGACGGTCGCCGCCGCCGCGACCTCCCGGGGCGACGCGTGGGCCACGACGTGCTCCACCGCCGCCGCTCGCCGGGTCGCCTCGGGGGCGACGTCGTGGACGTGAACGCGGTAACCGGCCTGGGCGAGGTTCCGCGTCATGGGGAACCCCATCCGGCCGAGTCCCACGAATCCGATCTCACCTTTGTTCATCATTCCTCCTGGGGAGAGCCTCCTGTGACGGTCAGTCGAGGCGTTCTGCGGCGAAGCGCGCCCGCGGGTGGGCGAGCGCGTCCTGAGCGGTGACCAGTGGCAGCTCGTCGGCGTCCTCGGCCTCGGCCACCGCGAGGACGTCGTCCATTGCCTGGACCGCGTGCTCCAGCGCGGCCCGGGCGTCACGGTGGCCGAGGTAGGCGCCGAGGAAGAGCGCGGCGAACGCGTCGCCGGTGCCCCAGACGCGAGTCCGGCGCCGCGGATGGCGGACGACCCACGCCTGGTCCCGCGTCACCGCGAGCACCGCCAGCTCGCCGGGCGCCTCGGCAGGCCGGAGGCCGGTCGCCACCACCAGACGAGGGCCTCGGCGGGCGAGCTCCCGCGCGGCGGCCAGCGCAGCGGCGGTCGTCGGGAGCGGCGCCCCCGCGAGGAGCTCCAGCTCGAACGGGTTCGGCGTGACGACGTCCGCCAGCGGGACCAGGCGGTCGCGGAAGGCCTCCGGGAGGCCGGCCCGCACGTAGACGCCGCGGCCCACCTCGCCGATGACCGGATCGCAGCAGTAGAGGACGCCGGGATTCGCCGCGCGCACGCGCTCCACCGCGTCCTGGACCACCCACGCCGTTGCCGGATCGCCCAGGTAGCCGGAGAGGACCGCATGGCAGCGGCCGAGCACCCCGCGGGCGGCGAGCCCATCCACCAGGTCCGCCACCTCGGCGGCGGGGACGATCCGCCCGCGGAACCCGCCGTGCGCCGGGTGGTTCGAGAAGGCGACGGTGTCGACGGGCCAGACGTCGTGGCCGAGTCGCTCGAGGACGAGGACCGCCGCGCGGTTCCCGACGCGCCCGTAGACCACGCTCGACTGGATGGACAGGACGTTCACGGAGCTCCCCGGCGGCCGCGCCGCCCTTCAGTAGCCGCGGGCGCGGTCGACGACGTGTCGGAGCGGCTCGCCGTCGAGGAACCGCCGGAGGTTCTCCACGAAGAGGGCGGCCACCAGCTTGTCGCGGGTCGGGTGGAGGCCCCCGAAGTGGGGGAGCACGGTGATGCCGGGCGTGGTCCAGAACGGGTGGTCGTCGGGCAGGGGCTCCGTCCGGAAGACGTCGAGCACGGCACCCGCGATGACGTGCCGCTTCACGGCGTCGACCAGGTCCGCGTCGACGACGAGCTCGCCCCGCCCGTAGTTGAGGAGCCACGCGTCCGGGCGCATCGTCGCCAGGCGGCGAGCGTCCATGAAGTCGCGCGTGGTCGGCGTCACGGGGAGGAGCAGGAGCACGAAGTCCGCCGCCCCCAGGACCTCGGCCGCGCCCTCCGGGGGAAGGACGCGCGCCACGTGGGGGACCGGCGCCGGCTCGCGTCGGGTTCCGATGACGGTCAGCTCGAGCGCCGCGGCCTTCCGCGCCACCTCCTGGCCGATGGCGCCGATCCCCAGGATCCCGAGCGTCTTGCCCGCCAGGGGCTCGGAGACGCGCCGCGTCCACCGGCGCGCCTCCTGGTCGCGCTGGGCGGCGGCGAAGGGCTTCGTGAGGTGGAAGAGCGCGCCGAGGATGTTCTCCGGCATCTGGACGCGGTGGGTGCCGCGGGCGCACGTCAGCGTGAGCCCGGCCGGGAGGTCCGCGCGGGCGAGCCAACCCTCGACGCCGGCCGTGAGGGTTTGGACCCAGCGGAGGCGCGGCGCGGCGGCGAAGGTGCCCCGCGGAATCCGCCACGCAACGGCACCCTCCGCGCGCGCCAGGAGGGCTGGCTCGGGCGTCTCGCCGACCCTGACCGTACCGAGCTCCACGCGCCCGCCGAGCCCTGCGCGCTCCACCGCCTCGAGGTAGACCTCCGCCTCGTCGAGCCACAGGAGGACGAGGGGCCGTGCCACGACCGGTACGATACACTAGCGACCGCGGCGCCGCCCGGCCGCCCGATCTCGCTCCGAAGGAGGCTTGCATGCCCGCGACTCACCGGCTGGACGCCAGCGTCGTCCACTACGAGTGGAACAACGCGATCCCGCCGCGGCTCGTCGTGGAGCCCGGCGACACGCTCGTCCTCGACACGCGGGACGCCGCCGACGGCTACTACACGCCCGCCTCCACGAGCCGGGACACGGCCGCGCGCGGACCCATCAAGGGTCACCCGCTCACGGGCCCGATCGCCGTAGGCGGCGCCCGTCCGGGGGATGTCCTGGTCGTGGACATCGTCGAGGTGGCGCCGGCGCGCTTCGGGTGGACCCACATCCGACCGGGCCGCGGGCTCCTCCCGGAAACCGACTTCCCGGACGCGTTCCTCCAGATCTGGAGCCTCGAGGACGGCGCCTTCGCACGGATGCGCGCCCGCTCGGGCGCGCGCGTGGCCGTGCCGCTCGCGCCGTTTCCCGGCGTCCTCGGGACTGCGCTGGACGAGCCCGGCGGCCACACCACGATGCCGCCCCGGAAGAACGGCGGGAACATGGACATCAAGCAGCTCACCGCCGGGACGACCGTGTACCTCCCGGTCTGGGTCGAGGGCGGGCTCCTGTCGGTCGGCGACGCCCACGGCGCCCAGGGCGACGGCGAGGTGTGCATCACCGCCGTCGAGATGTCGGCCCGCGTCACGCTCCGGGTCGGGCTCCGCCAGGGCCGTCCGCTCCGAGAGCCCCAGCTCCGGACCGCCGGGCTCCAGCCGAGCCGCGGCGCGGAGTTCGCGACGACGGCCCACGGCCCCGACCTCTTCCTGTCCGCCCAGCAGGCCGTCCGCTACCTGATCGAGCACCTAGTGGTGGAGCGCGGGCTCACGCGCGAGGAGGCCTACGTGGTCGCGAGCGTCGCGGCGGACCTCCGGATCAGCGAGATCGTCGACGCGCCGAACTGGATCGTCTCGGCGTTTCTCCCGGAGGCGATCTTCGACTAGACGTCGGCTACTCGGGGTCCAGGCGGCCCTCGATCTTGGCGCGGCTTCGCGCCAGGATCTCGCCCGGAGCGACGCCGCTCGAGACGGAGAGGCGTGCCCAGTATCGCCACACGTCGCCCAGCTCTCCGGCCAGACGCTCGCGCTCCCGATCGTCCTCCCGCGCGAGCCTCCGGAGACACTCGACGACCTCGCCGGCGTCCCCGACCAGGGCGAGCCCGACGTCGCAGACCACCTGGGCGTCGAGCGGGTCCGCCGGCCCGGCCCCGGGCACTCCTGCGGCCCACGCCGTGAATTCCTCGAGAGTGATCGCGAGAGACGCTGAAGCCGGTCCCCCCGCCGGGCGACCGGCCTGCCGCCACTCGACATGCGCCCGGCTTCTGGCCAGGACCGCCGATGGCACCGCCCCGGTGAGGACGCAGAGCCGCGCCCAGTAGAACGCGACGTCCCCCAGCTCGTCGGCCAGCCGATCGCGCCCGAGCGCGCCGTCGCGCAGCCACTTCGTGAGCACGCCGGCGACCTCGCCGACCTCGCTGGCGAATCCCAGGCCGTCCTGGAGCGGCGCGGGGCTGTCGGGCCCGCCCGCGCCGCGTCTCGCGCCGACGCCCGCCGCCCAGACCGCGTACTCGTCCAGCGTCACAGGCGTCTCCTCTTGCCCGCGGCGGGACGGATCGCACGGGCACTGCGCTGGGACGTGAGTCTAGCCCCCTGCGTCGGGGCGCCGCAACGGCATGCCTCGCCTCACGATCAGGTTTCCGGGGGCGCGTCCCCGGGACGACGGCGCGGCTCCAGTATCATCGGGAGGTGACGACTTCCGGGACCGCGGCCGAACGCATCGTCACGCCCCAGTTCGCGCGGCTCTGGATCGGCGGTTTCGCCCAGTTCCTCTCGTTCTTCCTGCTGCTCCCCGCGTTGCCCTTGTATGCGCGGACGCTCGGCATTCCCGAATCCCGGATCGGGTTCCTGACGGGCGCGTTTCCCCTGGCCGCCATGCTGGTGCGCCCCGTCGCCGGCTGGGCCGCGGACCGCTACGGCCGGCGACCGTTCCTCCTCGGCGGCGCCCTCGTGTTCGCGGTCTCGTCGGCCCTCTACGCCGTGAGCCAGACGCTCCCGGGCCTGATCCTCGTGCGCGGGCTCCACGGGTGCGGCATGGGGCTCTACCCGACGGGCGGGATGGCGATGGCCGCCGACCTCGCCCCTCCGGCGCGCCGAGGCTACGTGATGGGGCTGGTCGGGATCGCGGCCAGCGTCGCCCTCGCGATTGGACCGGCGGCGGGACTCTTCGTCGTCGACCGCTGGGGCTTCGGGTGGCTGTTCGCGGCGTCGACGGGGATGGCGCTGGTCGCGCTCGCGCTGGCCCTCGGTCAGCCCGAGACGCTCGCCGCGCCCGTTCGCGTCCCGCTCGCCCTCGGCAGCGCGTTCAGCCAGGTCGCGCTCTACCCGTGCGCCATCGTGCTCTGCCTGATGAGCACCTACGGCGTCCAGTCCACGTTCCTGCCCCTGTACGCCGTGACGCGCGGGACGCACGCGGGCGTCTTCTTCACCGTGATGGCCTGCGCGGTCATCCTGAGCCGAGGGCTCGGCGGTGGGCTGTCCGACCGGGTGGGCCGGGCGCCGGTCGCCGCGGTCGGCACGGCATGTGTCACGGCGGCCATGGGATTCGTCGCGTTGGGGGGCGGGTCCGGCGCGCTCGTGGCCGCTGGCCTCCTCTACGGCCTCGGGATCGGCGCCGCCCAGCCGGCGCTCATCGCGTGGTGCGTTGATCTCGCGTCACCGACCGAGCGGGGCAAGGTCATGGGGACCTTCTACACCGCGCTCGAGCTGGGCATCGCCACCGGCGCGATCGGCGCCGGTTTCCTGGTCGCGCAGAGCGGCTACCCGACGCTCTTCCTCGTGAGCGCGGGGGTCTCACTAGCGGCGAGCGGCCTGGCGGTGGTCGCGATCGGGCACGCCGCCGCCCCTCGCAACGGATAGCTCGGAGATGGGGTCAGGCGGGGCCCGCGGACCGGACCCACCCAGGCCAACGTGGGTTCGGGATGTCCCGCCACGCGTGCCGCCGCAGTGACGGCGCGCTGGAGGGAAGCCGCCAGCCCGGGCGCGGGGAACGTCGCGGGAACCGGAAGTGTTCGACGGTGGGTCGTCGGCATGGCCGGCCTCCTCCGGCTCCGTGGCGCCGGCAGCCCAAGGATGGCCTGAGACCATGGCGCGCGTGTCAACGGCGCGTGAATTTTCCGTGACGATCCGGGTCGGGCGGCGATCGAGGAGCTCCTGCGCTACGACGGCCCGGTCCAGCGGACCGGCCGGATGGCGGTGTGCGACGCCGAGATCGGGGGGGTCCCGATCCCGGCGGGCAGCCTCGTCCTGGGTCTCCTCGGTGCGGCGAATCGCGATCCGGCCCAGTTCGCCGAGCCCGACCGCCTCGACCTCCGGCGGGACGAGCCCCGGCACCTCGGATTCGGCTCAGGCATCCACTACTGCTTAGGCGCGTCGCTCGCCCGGCTGGAGGCCCAGGTGGTGATGGGACCCTCGTCCGTCGATTTCCGGCACTCAACCTTGCCGCAGAGTGTCCAGCCTGGCGGCCGTCGAGCACCCTCCGGGGGCTGGAGGCCCTCCCCGTGGTCCCGGGACTCCCCCGCGCCTAGGTCCGGGGCCACGGCTCTTCTACCCTGGAAAGTCTCCCGAAGACTGGAAGAACGCGGCCCTAGCATCCCTGACCGCCGACTCAGGCCGCCCAGGATTCCACGAGGTGGCGGGGTTCCACTGAGCCCGTCCTGACGGGCACGCGGTCTGCATGGGATACTCGCGGCCATGGCACGCCCCGGGAGACTCCATGCCCAGATCGCCCGCCTGGAGGCCAATCTGTCCCGGGCCCTGGTCGGCAAGCCCGAGGTGGTCCGTCTGGCGATCGTGGGCCTCGTGGCGAAGGGGCACCTCCTGATCGAGGACGTGCCGGGCGTGGGGAAGACCACGCTGGCGGCTGCCCTCGCGCGGTCCATCGGCGCCGGGTTCCAGCGGATCCAGTTCACGTCCGACATGCTTCCGTCCGACGTCCTCGGCGTGGCAGTCTACGAGCCGGACAAGCACGAGTTCGTCTTCAAGCCGGGCCCCATCTTCACGAACATCGTGCTGGCGGACGAGATCAACCGCACCACGCCCAAGACCCAGTCGAGCCTGCTGGAGGCGATGAACGAGGCGCAGGTCTCACTCGACCACACCACGCACGCCTTGCCGCGGCCCTTCATGGTGCTGGCGACGCAGAACCCGCGCGAGCACGCCGGGACGTTCCCGCTGCCCGAGTCCCAGCTGGACCGCTTCCTCCTCCGGATCCGGATCGGCTACCCGAGCGAGGCGGACGAGCGGACGATCCTCCGCGGTGCCGGGACGCCGGTCACCGAGTCCCTCGAGACGGTCCTCGACGCGAGCGACGTCGTCGAGCTCCAGGATGCCGCCGAGAAGGTCCGGGCCGACGACTCGATCGTGGACTACGTCCTCTCGATCGTGACGGCGACGCGCCGGTCGCGGCTGCTGGGGCTCGGGGTGAGCCCGCGCGGCTCGCTCGCGCTCCTTCGGGCGGCGCGGGCCCACGCGCTGGCCGATGGCCGGGACTACCTCGTGCCCGACGACGTCAAGCGCCTGGCGGTGCCGGCCCTGGCGCACCGGGTTCTCCTCGCCGGCCCCGCCTCCGACGGAGCCAGCACCGGCGCCGAGGCGATCCTCCGCACCATCGTGCAGGACGTCCCGGTTCCCCGCTGACGCGCGGGCGCGGGACGCCCGGGCATCGGTCCCGAATAGCATGATTCGGCTGGCGCGACGCCTGGCAAGCTGGTGGTGGCGACGGACGAAGGCCATCCGGCCGACCCGCGACGGCTGGTGGTGCGTGTTCGCGGCGGTGGGGCTTGGCGTGGCCGCGGTAAACACGGGCAATAACCTGGCGTACCTCCTCTGCTCGATGCTCCTCGCGCTGATCATCGTGTCGGGGATGCTGTCCGACCTCACCATCCGGAGCCTCCGGACGACCGTGACCCTGCCGGACGCGATCCACGCGACCCAGCCCGCGCTGGTCACCGTCACCCTCGCCAACCGCAAGCGGCGGCTCGCGTCGTACTCGCTGGCGCTCGAGGCGCTGGATCGCCCGCCACCGCTCCGGAAGGTCGTCAGCGCGCGGTGGCGACCCCGGCGAACCCTCGACGACTGGCTCCGGATCATCGGGCTGAAGGACCGCCGCGGCGTCGGGGTCCCCCGGCGGCTCGCCTACGTCCCGCGGCTCCGGGCTGGGACCGAGCGGATCCTGGGGTGGGAGGTGACGCTGCCCGCGCGGGGCCGGCGACGGCTGCCGCGGCTCCGGGCCGCGACCGCGTTTCCCTTCGGGCTCTTCGTCAAGACGGGCCCGCCGCTTCTCTACGACGAGGAGGTCCTCGTCTACCCGGCCGTCCATCCGGTCCGCCCGCCCCAGATCCGCCAGGCGGCGAGCGGCGAGGCGGCAGCCCGCCGGCGCGGGCGGGGGCACGATCTCTACAACCTCCGAGCGTACCGGGCGGGGGACGAGCCGCACCTGATTCACTGGCCGACGACCGCCAAGTCCGGCAGCCTCATGGTGCGGGAGCTCGAGGAGGACTCGACCGAGGACACTCGGATCGTGCTCACGGGGACGGGCGCGGCCGGCGGCGAGCGCCTCGAGCAGGCACTTTCCGAAGCGGCGTCGCTGGCGGTGCACCTCCTCCGGAGCGGCACCGGCGTGGAGCTCTGGGGCGCGGCAGGAACCGTACCGCTCGGCCGGGGCCGCGGCCAGGAGCGGCGTATCCTGACCGCCCTGGCCCTGTACGTTCCGGGCGAGCCGGGCAGCGGTGCCGGCCCGGCCCCGGATGGCGGGCTCCGCGAGATCCGCATCGGGCTAGACTGAGGCTGAGCGCCGATGCCCGTCGTCCTCCGGGTCGCCCTCTACCTCCTCGTCGCGGATGGGCTGTTCGCGCTCTACCTGGCGGAGTTCCTCGAGACGCGCGGTATCCTCGTCGTGGCCGTGCTCCTCGTGGGGACCTGGCTCCTTCAGCCGCGGGCGCACGGCTCGAAGGGGCGGCTGGTGGGGGGCCGGCTGCTGGTGCCGCTGGCGGCGCTCGGCTCGGTGGTGGACGTCGCCTACTTGGCCGACAACGTCCTCGACGCCCTCGTCAGGCTGCTCCTCTTCCTGGTCCTCTTCAAGCTCGCGACTCTCGAGACGGTGCGCGAGTCGCGCACGATCGCCTTCCTTGCGTTCTTCATGCTCGTCGCGGCCTCGGGGTCGGCGTTCGGCGTGGGGTTCCTCTTCGCGTTCGTCGGCTTCGTGGCGCTCCTGAGCTGGATCGCTCTCCTCCAGCACGTGACCGGCGAGTCCATGGCCGGACCAAGCCCCGCCGCCGAAGCGGTGCCCGCGCGCCACCTGGCCTCCTTGGCGTGCGCCGCCACCGCCTCCGTGCTCCTCGTGGCGGGCGGCCTCTTCTTCGTGCTGCCGCGCGTGGGCCTGGCGACCTTGCCGCTCCGCGCCCGCCTGGGCCAGATGGTCACCGGGTTCTCCGAGCGGGTCGAGCTCGGCTCGTACGGGAGCATCCTTACCGACTCGAACGTGGTCATGCGGGTGCACCTGCCGGACGAGGCCCAGCCCGAGCGCCTCGCGACCCTCCGCTGGCGGGGAGTCGTCCTCGACACCTTCGACGGCCAGGCCTGGAGCGTCCGGTACCCGCGCCAGACCCGGCTCCTCCGGCCGAACGCGGGCGGCTTCGACGTGGGGCTGCTCCAGGGGAGCGGCCGGTTCCTGAGCCAGGAGATTTTCCTCGAGCCGATCGGCTCCGAGGTGGTGTTCGCGGCGCCGCGCGTGCTTCGCGTCACCATGCCGACCTCGGCGCTGGCCATGGACGACATGGGCGCTGTGTCCGCGGCGTCCCCCGGCGCCCGGCTCCGGTACACGGTCGAGTCCGAGGTGGAGGGGCCGACCGCCCGGGGCGGGGGCCCGGCGCGCGCCGCGCCGCCGCTGGACGACGCCCAGCTCGAGCGCTACCTCCAGCTCCCGGACCTGGCACCGCCGATCCCCGCGCTCGCGCGCCAGATCGCGGGCCCGAGCCGTGACCCAGCCGAGATCGTCAGCCGCGTGGAGGCGTACCTCAGGACCCAGTTCCGCTACACACTCGACATCGAGCGCGTGAGCAAGCTCGACCCGCTCCAGGAGTTCCTCTTCGTCCGCCGCGCCGGCCACTGCGAGTACTTCGCGGCCTCGATGGCCGTCCTGCTGCGGAGCCTCGGCGTCCCCGCCCGGGTCGTCAACGGCTTCCAGCGCGGGGAGTGGAACCCGTACGGCCAGTACTACATCGTGCGGTACTACGACGCGCACTCGTGGGTCGAGGCATATCTGCCGGAAGCGGGCTGGATGACCTTCGACCCCACGCCGCGCGCCACGGTCGATGTGCTGGCGGGCCGGACGCCGACGCTCCTCTATCTCGACTCGCTGCGCCTCCAGTGGCATCGCTACGTCGTGAACTGGACGCTCCGGGACCAGATCCGCGCCGTCCAGACGGTGCAGTTCAAGCTGGCGGGATGGCGCAACTGGTCGGTCGGGCTCGACGCCGAGGCCAAGGCTCGCGCGAGCCGCGCCGGGGCGATCCTGATTGTCCTCGTGGTGGGCGCGGCCGGCGCCTGGACGGTCTGGCGGCGCCGCCGTGGCGGCGGGGCGGCCACCGGCGGCCGCCGTCCCCCCGGCTTCTACCGGCGCGCCCTCCGGACGGCCGCGCGGCGCGGCCTCCGGCCCACCACCGGCGAGACGGCGCGGGAGTTCAGCGACCGCGTCGCCGGCCTCGGGCCCGCAGCGGGGGCGGCGTTCACGCGCGTGACGGCGCTCTACGAGCGCGCGCGGTTCGGCGGGACGCCGCCGAGCGCCGGGGAGCTCGCCGAGGCGCTCGATTCGCTCGCCGCGCTCGCTCCCGGGCGGCGCTGAGCCCCGGAGTCCTCGCCTCCCGTTCCGTCCCCGGGTCGGGTAGAGTGAGGCCGTGCGCGAGACCGCTGCGGCCGTCGTGGTGGGGAGCGGGGCCTTCGGTGCCGCTACCGCGTGTCACCTGGCCCGGCGCGGCCTCGACGTCGTTCTGGTCGACCAGCACGCGCTCGGATCCCAGACGTCGCCCCGCGCCGCGGGGCTGACGAGCCAGGCCGCCTCGCTGCCGGTCATGGCGCGCCTCCGCCGCGAGGCCTGCGAGGCGTTCGAGAGCTTCGAGGCCGAGACCGGGCGATCGGTGGGCTTCCATCGATCGGGGAGTCTCAAGGCCGCGTACACTGGGGCGGGCGAGACCCGCCTCCGGGCGGACCTCGAGATCGCCCGCGGACTCGGGATCGAGGCGTACGAGATTTCCGCCGCCGACGCGCGGCGCCTCGCGCCGCACTTCGAGCCGGGGCCGGCCCGGGTCATCGGCCACGTGCCGAGCGACGGGTGGCTCGAGCCCGCAACCGTCGCGGTGGGCCTCGCCGCTCACGCGGCCAAGCTCGGGGCCCGGCTCCGGCCGTTCACCCGCGTCACGGGTCTTCTCCGCGACGGCGCGCGCGTCGCCGGCGTCAGCACGGCGGTGGGCGAGATCCGGGCGCCCGTTGTCGTCGACGCCGCGGGAGCCTGGACGGCGCCGGTGGCGGCGGCCGCGGGGATCCGTCTCCCGCTGGTCGCCGTGCGGCACCAGCTCTACGTGACGGAGCCGATCCCGGGTGTCCAGCCGCTCCAGCCTATCGTGCGGCTCATCGAGGCGAGCGTGTACGTCCGCTACTCGGACGGAGGTCTCATGTTCGGCGGCTACGAGGACGCGCCGCTCGTGGTGGACGCGGCGGGACTCCGCGCCGGCTTCCAGGTGGCGGAGCTCGCCCTGGACCTCGGCGTCCTGCGGGACCTCACGGCCGAGGTGGCGGCCCACTTCCCCGCGCTCCGGGACGCGCGCGTCGCCGTCCACCGGGGCGGCCTCCCCACCATGACGCCCGACGGCCACCCGGTGCTGGGACCGGTGCCCGGGCTCGCCGGGCTCTACGTGGCGTCGGGGTGCTGCGTTGGCGGCCTGTCCCTGTCGCCAGCCGGGGGCCGCGCGCTGGCCGACCTGATCGTCGACGGCCGGAGCGACCCGGACTTGACGCCCCTCTCCGTCGAGCGCTTCCGGGGCTCGACGGCGGCGGACGAGGCCGCTCTTCGGGCTGTGTGCGTCGAGCGCTACGCGCGGAAGTACATGAAATAGAAAGCACCACGAAAGGCCCGCCAATCACAGGTTTGTTGCGTCCTTCTGGCACTTCCTGGCCTCTCCTGCGCCAGGTGCCGCGCCGTCGGGAACTGCGCGAGGATGCCCCGGGTGTGCGCCGTGAGGAGATCGCCCAGCACGGGGCGGTGCTCGGGGAATACGACGTCCAGATGCGCGATCAGCTGGCGGAGGTAGTCCTGCCGGTCGTCCA
>DATAFX010000020.1:0-14175 GCA_036257195.1 Candidatus Methylomirabilota bacterium
CAGAACCTGACCGCCGAGCGGGCGGCGGCGGTCGGCGCGACCCTGGCCAGGAGCCGCGACGAGCTCCTCCAGCGCGCCGATATCGTCACGATCCACCTGGTGCTGAGCGAGCGCACGCGGGGCCTCGTCGGCGCCCGCGAGCTGGCGCTCATGCGGCCGAGCGCCTACCTAGTCAACACCTCGCGCGGGCCGATCGTCGACGAGCGGGCCCTGATCGCGGCTCTCGAGGCGGGCGCGATCGCCGGGGCCGGGCTCGACGTCTACGACGAGGAGCCGCTCCCGCCGGACCACCCGTTCCGGCGGCTGCCGAACACCGTGATCACCCCGCACCTCGGGTACGTGACCGAGGAGACTTACCGGATCTTCTACTCGCAGGCCCTCGAGGACGTCCGAGCCTTCCTCTCGGGCGCGCCCGTCCGCGTCCTGAGCCCGTAGCCCTCGACGGCTCGACAGGGAGGCCCAATGACCAAGCGGCTGGTGTTCGTCGGCGCCGGGGCGATCGGGAGCTACCTGGGCGGCCATCTGGCGCGAGCCGGCCACGACGTCACCCTGATCGACCCCTGGGCGGAGCAGGTGGAAGCCATCCGGCGGGACGGCCTGGCCGTCGAGGGTCCCCACGATCCGTTCGTCGCCCGGCCGACCGCCGTGCACCTCCACGAGGCCGCTCGTCTACCACGGGACTTCGAGTTCGCCTTCGTCGCGATGAAGGCCTACGACACGGCGTGGGCGACCCAGCTCGCGCTGCGCCATGCGGCGCCGGCCGGCGCCGTCGTCTCGGCGCAGAACTGCTGGCCCGATCCGATCGTGGCGGGCGTCGCCGGGGCGACCCGCGCGGTCGGGCTGGTCATGTCGAAGATCGGGGTCGCCCTCTGGAAGCCGGGGCGCGTCGAACGCGGGTTCGAGAAAGGGCAAGGGGCCGGGCACGACGTGTTCCGCGTGGGCGAGCACGACGGCCGGATCACGCCGCGCGTCCAGGCGCTCGCCGAGATGCTTTCGGTGATCGACGGCGCGCGAGCGACGGACAACCTCTGGGGGGAGCGCTGGGCCAAGCTCTCGCAGAACGCCATGAGCAACCCGCTCCAGGCGCTCTCCGGGCTCGGCTCCCTCGAAATCGCCTCCAGCGAGGTGGGGCGGACGCTGATGATCCGGCTCGCGACGGAGTCCGCGCGCGTCGGGCTGGCGCTCGGGCACCGGGTCCCCGCGTTCGGAGGCGCGCCCGCCGAGCGCTGGGCGGACGCCGACCGGCGGGAGACCTGGGAAGCCCTCGACCGGATGCTGACCCCGGCCACCGCCACCGCTCGCAACTGGCGCGCTTCGATGGCCCAGGACATCGCCAAGGGCCGGCCGACGGAGATCGGCGAGATGAACGGCCACGTGGTGGACCAGGGCCGTCAGACCGGCGTCGCCACGCCGGTCTCCGTCGCGATCGTGGCCGCGGTGCGCGAGGTGGAGGCGGGAGGGCGCGCCCAGTCGCCGCGGAACCTGGAGCTCCTCCTCCGGCAGGCGGACGAGTCGGTGCGCGGGAGCCGCTCGGCGGAGGCCGCGCGGTGAAGGGCGTGGCGGCCGCATGATGCACGCGCCCCGGGACATCGGAGGACTCGCATGAGCGGACGCCGCGTCGTGGTGATCGGCGGTGGGGTGATCGGCGTCAGCTCCGCCTACTACCTCGCCCTGGACGGCTCTGAGGTCACGCTGCTCGACAAGAGCCAGGTCTGCGCCGGCAGCTCGTACGGAAACGCCGGGCTCGTCGTCCCGAGCCACGTCGTCCCCCTCGCCGCGCCCGGCGTCTGGTGGCAGGGCGTCAAGTGGATGCTCAACTCGGAGAGCCCCTTCTACATCAAGCCGCGGCCGAGCCTCGAGCTGGCGCGGTGGCTCTGGCGCTTCCGGGCGGCGTGCACGCCGGCCCGGCTGCAACAGGCGATGCCGCTCCTGCGGCGTCTCAGCGTCGAGAGCCTGGAGCTCTACCGGGAGCTCGCCGAGAAGGGCGGCTTCGACTTCGGTTTCCGTCAGTCCGGGTCGATGACCGTCTTCTTCACGGCCGAGGGGCTGGCCCACGGGCGCGAGGAGGCACGGCAGCTCCGCCAGGTCGGCGCGACGGTCGAGGTCCTGGACGGCCCGACGGCCCGGGCGGCGGAGCCCGCGCTGCGGCCCGGGGTCGCCGGCGCCCTCCTCTGCCGGGAGGACGCCCTGCTCGTGCCCGACCGTTTCGTCAAGGGGCTCGCGCACGTGGCGGAGTCGCACGGCGTCCGGGTCATGACCGGGTCCGAGGCGATCGGCTTCCAGACGAGCGGGGACCGAATCACCGGCGTCGAGACGACGCGGGGCGCGCTGGCTGCCGACACCGTCGTCCTGGCCGCCGGCGCCTGGTCGCCGGAAGTCGGCCGCGCGCTCGGGCTCCGCGTGCCGATCCAGCCGGCCAAGGGCTACAGCCTGACGTATCGCCGCCCGGTCCGCGGCCCGGCCATTCCCCTCCTGCCCGCCGAGGGCCGCTTCTCGGTCACGCCGATGGGCGAGTTCCTCCGGTTCGGCGGAACGCTCGAGCTCGCCGGGATGGACCTGTCGATCAACCGGCGCCGCGTGGAGGCCCTCCGGCGGAAGGCGCTCGAGTGCATCGAGGGGACCGAGGGCCTGGAGCTGCTCGAGATCTGGCGCGGCCTCCGCCCGTGTACGCCGGACGGGCTGCCGCTCGTCGGGCGCTCGCGGCGATTCGGCAACCTCGTCCTGGCCGCCGGCCACGCGATGGTCGGCATGTCTCTTGGCCCAGTGACGGGGAAGCTGGTCGCCCGGCTCGTCGCGGGGGCGGCGCTCCCGGCCGACCTCCGCCTGCTCGACCCCGACCGCTTCGGATAGCCGCCCGACCGCGTCGAAAGTCAAAGGCGGGGTCTGACCCCCCGCTTTGACTTCCCTCCCCGGCATCTCGCCCGCGCCGGCCCCGGCCGGGACTCAGAAGCGCAGGCGGACACGGTAGGTCACCCGCGCGGCTCCTTCCTGGGGCACCGGGACCTGATACCGGAGCGTGTGGGCCTCGACCTTCTCGTGGGGCTGGCTCTCCCGGAGCACCTCCCAGTCGCCCGGGACCGGCTCGATCACGCTGACGACCACGTTCTCCTTCTTGTGGTTGCGCAGGTTGATCTCCCACTCGACCTCGTAGGTCGATCCGCCGATCTTTCGCCAGTCGCGCTGGATGCGCTCCCCCACGACGTCGAACGCCTCCCCCATCTTGATCCGCACCCGCTCGTCCTTCGGCGTGTGGTCGATCCAGTCCTCGCCCACCAGCTGCTGGCTGCCGGACCGGTCGGCCTTGTAGACCCGAATCTTGCCCTTCGGCAGCGGCACTCCGAGGTTGTTCGCCTTCGTGTTGCTGAGCTCGACGAACACGCTCACCTTCTGGTTGCTCATCGGCGTGCCGTACTGCGTGCGGTAGTAGTCGCGCGCCCCGAAGAACGCGAGCTCCTTCCGGACTGGGACGCCGGCGGCCGTCATGAGCGTGAGCTGCTTGGTCTGCTTGTCCTTGATAGTGGTCCGCCCGTCGAGCGTGTAGAGGTGGTACTCGAAGAAGCCCTCGGACACGAAGTCGCGGGAGGCGGGGGCGGCCGCCGCGGACTTGGCCGCCAGCTCCATGGCCTGCCGCGTGCGGTCGTCGCGCGCCCGGTTCACGTCGCCCGCCACGAGCTTGAGCGCGGCGTCCCGGTAGGTCGCCCCGCTCTTGTTGTCGACGGTGACCCAGCCGGTGAGGTCGGCGCGGTCGTCGGCGGCGTTGAGGATCACCACGTAGTCGGCCTTCCAGCTGATGCCGCCGGTCAGGTAGGACGCCTCGACGCGCTGCGGCGCCGTCGAACCGTTTCGCAGGAGCCACATGAGCGTCGGCTTCGAGACCAGGTTCTCGGGCAAGGACGGGAACACGACCTGGCCGTGGTGGCCCATGTGGATCTCGCCGTTGATGTCGTAGACAGGCCCGTCGGTCGAGAGGAGGGTCGCCTCGACGTAAGAGGCGCTGCCCTGGTAGAGGCGCACCTTCTTGCCGACGTACTTCTCGAGCAGCTTCTGCGCCGACAGGAGGTCGTACTCGTAGTTCTGCTCGAGTATGCGGAGCCCGGCCGGATCGGAGAGCGACTTCAGGTGGACCGACGTCGGGTCGATCTGCGCCGCGACGTCGGCGAACTGGACCTCGCTCATCCCGGCGGGCAGTCGCACCTCCCGCGTGTCCTTCACCAGGCCGAGGTTCCCATTGTAGATCGTGACCATGAGGTCTCGCTGGCTCTCGCGTGTGATCGCGAGCGGGGGCGCAGCCGCGGCCGGGCCTCCCGGGGACAGCAGGGTGAGGGCGAGCAGCGCGGCGGACAGGCGGTGGCGCATTGGGGGGCTCCTCCTGGGTCTCGTCGGATCTGACTACTCGGTCCCTTGGACCGGCCGCCAGCGGAGAAGTTCCCGGGGAGGAGCGCCCGGCGGGGGCGCCTCAGGGCTCGACGATCAGCGCGACCTCGACGCGGACCTGGGCCGGCAGGGTCGTGACCTCGTACTCGGTCACCCATCGGCCGATCCGCCCGAGCCCCTCGAGCAGCTCGCGGTAGCGCGCGCCGGGGACGACGACGTCGATGAGGAGCATGCCCTGGGTGCCTTCGAACCGCCGGGCGGCGGGCGTGGCTCCGAGGCGGCGGAGCAGCGCGTCCAGCGCCATCTCGGCGGGCTCCCGCGCCGGCACGGCGAGGCGCCCGCTCGCGTCGACCGCGCGCGTGAGCCGGGCCGCGGCGCTGGACTTCGCGGTCGACCGCAGGTCGTCGGCCTCGCTGCCGGCCGGTGGCGCGGGGGCGGAGGCGGCGGCCCCGACTCGGTCCCGCGCCCCGGACGCCGGCGCGGGCGGCACCGCCGGCGGGGTCGCCGGCTCGGCGGACGAGGGCGCGGCTCCCCCGGTCGCCCCCGCCGCGTGGCCCGACACCGACCGCTCGGCCGACTGTGCGACCTTCCCCGGCGTGGGCGGGCGCGGCGCGGCGCCCGAATCCGCCCGCCCCGCGTCCTGCGCCTCCTTCTCGAGCTTCGCCTGCATCTCCCGCTTGACTTTGGACTCCGGGGACGCTGAGGAGTCCGTCGACGCCTGCTTTCGCGCCGGGCTCGCCTCCGGCTTCGCCGCCGGGGCCTCCTGGACATTGCCGCGCTGGGCGGGCGACGGAGCCGGCGCCGGCGGGCTCACGGCGGGTGGGGCCTGCCGGGCTTCCTCGCGCGCGGCGCCCTGCTCGGCCGGCGCCCGTTTCGCGTCGGGCGCCAGGTCGCGGAAGCGCGACGGCTCCCCGGCTTCCCGCGGAGCGGCCGGTGGCGCCGACGCAGACGGGGTCACGGCGGGCGCGGGCGACGACTCGCGGCTCTCCTGGCGAGCGAGCTCCCGGACCTCGGGCGAGCGCTGGTAGATGTAGAGCGCGGAGACGCCAACGAGGAGCACGGCCGCTGCTTCCAGCGGCAGCTTCACGCGAAGCGGCCGGAACAGGGCGTCAAGCGCTCTCCTGGCCCACGACGGCCGATAGGCCTCGGCCATCACCCGGTCGACGAACCCGGCCGGCGCGTGAACGGACGGAACGCCCCCGAGCAGCGCCACCGTCTCCCGGAGCCCGTCGAGCTCCCGTCGGCACTCGGCGCAGCCGGCCAGATGCCCGTCGAGCTCCTGGCGCTCGGAGGCTGGGAGGGCCTCGTCCAGCAGGGCCGACAGCAGCTCGCGGGCGTCCTGGCACGTCACGGGAAGAAGCGCTCCAACTTATCCTTGAGATCGAGCCGCGCGCGGTGGAGCCGCGAGCGGACGGTTCCGACCGGGAGCTCCAGGGCCTCGGCGATCTCCTCGTAGGCGAGCCCTTCGACGTCGCGAAGGACGACGACGATGCGCCGCTCCTCGGGTAGTTCCCCGATCGCGCGGTGGAGGGCTTCCTCCAGCTCGCCCCGCTCGAGCGTCTGGTCCGGGCCCGGGCGCGCGTCCGCCAGCCCGGAGAGCGCCTCCTCGCCGTGGCGGCCGAGCCGGCGCTCGCTCCCCGCCAGCCGGTTGAGACAGAGGCGCGAGACGATGGCGTAGAGCCACGTGGAGAGCCGCGCGTCGCCTCGGAACTCGGCGAGCCCGCGGTGGGCCCGGAGGAAGGCCTCCTGGGCGACGTCCTGGGCCTCCGCGGCATTCCCCAGCATGCGGAGCGCGAGCCCGTAGACGCGGTGCTGCTGGGTCCGCACGAGCTCCTCGAACGCCCGGCGGTCGCCCGCCCGGAGCCGGCTCACGAACTCCGCGGAGTCGCCTGCCGCGGGCTCAGCCACGGGCGCCGCCACCCACGGCCCGAGCCTATCGCATACGGCGACGCCCGAACAAGTTGACACGCGGGTCCCTCCAATAGCTTGGACCACCCGACCCACCATCCAGTTCCCGGTCCCCCGGACGCGGGCCAGCGACCACCCCGACACGCCGGCCGGCCTGGCCGTCCGGGGACGGACTCCGCGCCCCCGGGGCGGGCCGGCCCGCACGCGCCCCGCGCGCACGAACCGCCCCGCGTTGCCGAGGTCCGACCGTTGGGCTATCCTGGCCCTGCCCGAGCCGAGGGAACCCGATCATGCTCACGTATCCCCAGGGGGCCTTCGTCCTCGACCGGCGCGCTCCTCCAGGGACGCTGCTTTCCCCTCCCTGCCCTCCTCTTCGCCTCGCTGGTGGCATCGGTGATTCCGATTCAAGGAGGTCGCCATGGCCAACCTCCGGCTCTGTCACAGGTGCGGGACGCCCCTTCGCCCTGAAACCTGCCTGAGGTGCGCGGGAACTGGAATCACCCGCGCCTGGGAACGATGCTTGCTCTGCGGCGATACCGGCCGCCTCGTCCTGTGCCCACAATGGCGTTCCCATTGGTTGGCAAGTGCACCGGTTGGCTGGCGCTCCGATTGGCGTCCAAGCGCACCCGTCGTGCTCGATGACCCCAAGGAGCGGGTTCGGCAGGAACGGATCAACCTGGGGGGAAGGAAGGCCTTGAGGGATCGGATGCTGCCGCGACCCCAGCCCCCCCCGCCGCCGCGGCCGCCCTCGCCATGGCGGTAGCATCCGGCCCCCGGGTCGCGTGATGCCCAGCCGCCGGTGGGACGGAGATCATGGCCGCGCGTGACGGGGAGCCCGTCGCCCTCACGGTGAACGGCGAGCGATGGTCGCTCCGCTCGACGCTGACCGACTGCGGGCCAGAGAGCCGGGTCTTCACGGTTCGCGTGAGCGACGAGGGCGGCACGATCGTCTCGTTCGGCGACGGCGTCCACGGCAAGCCCCTGCCTTCGGGCGGCCGGCTCTCCCTGACGATCCCGCCCGGCACGCCCCTTCCCGTGTCGCTCGAGCGCACCCAAAGCGAGCCCGCGCCCGACCAGGCCCTGTGGACCGTGATTCGCGATCGTCCCGAGGGGACGGAACTCGAGGTGTACACGCCCTGCGAGGTGCTCGGGGGCGACGACGAGCCCGGCGAGGGTCCCGCGCGCGCCACCGCCCGTTGGCGCCTGGCGGCGTTGATCCTCGCCGCCCTCCTGCTCGCGCTCGTCCTCTGGCGCTAGACCCCGGACCTACCCTTCCAGAATTCCGAGGCGGGCGAGGATGTCGCCGAGCTCCTGGCGCGTGACATCGTCGAGGATCGGCCCTGGCTGACGTACGGCGCTGGTCGCGATCGCGCCCCGCAGCCGGAGCAGCTCCTTCCGGAGCGCGAGCCCGATCCCCTGCTGGCCCTCGTAGCGGATGTAGGACGCGTAACGGTCGAAGATCGCCGCCGCCCCGGCGCGGTCGCCGCGCGCGAAGGCGGCGTGGATCCTGACCAGGACGTCGGGGACCGCCGCCCCCGTCATGATCCCGACCGCGCCGCGGCACAGCTCCTCGTAGAAGTACATCGCGTTCATGCCGCCGAAGATCCGCACGCCGTCGCCCCCCGGGAGGCGGCGCATGGCGGTGATCTTCGTCGGCGTCGGCGGCTCCTCGAGCTTGACGTACCGGCACGCCGGAATCTCGGTCGCGAGGCGGACGAGGAGATCGGGAGACATGAGAACGCCGGTGGTCACCGGCTCGTCCTGGACGACGATCGGGATACCGATGGATCGCGCCACCGTCCGGTAGTGCCCGAGGATCGCCGCATCCCCGCGAAGCCCGGACGGGGGCGCGACCATGACCGCCGCGGCGCCCGCAGCCTCCGCCGCCCGGGACAGCTCGACGACCACGTCCGTCCCGCCGTGCGACGTCCCCACGACGATCGGGAAGCGACCAGCGGCGCACTTCACGAAGACCTCCGCTACGCGGCAGCGCTCGCCCTCCGACAGCTTGTGGGCCTCGCCCATGATGCCCAGCACATTCAGGCCGTGGACGCCGCATCGGGCCTCGAACTCGACCAGGGTCGCGACGCTCGCCTCGTCCAGCTGACCGGCGGCGTCGAACGGCGTGACGGTGATCGGGATGACGCCCGTGAGCTCCGTGGTCATGTCAGCTCCTCGCCGTGGAATGAGACCGCGCTATAATCCGCCCCGACGGCTGCGCGGCCCGCGCGATCCCTCGGTCACCCGTCGCTGCCTCCGGAGGAGACGGCCATGACGCTGCCCGCCGCCCTTGACGCCATCGCCCGGAACCTCGACGCCGTGCGCGCGGACGTGCTCGGCGAGGCCGACGGTCTCTCGCAGGGCCAGGCGGACTGGCGGTCCAGCGTCGACGACTGGTCGGTGGGCGAGATCCTCCACCACCTCACGCTCGCCGAGGTCGCCACCGGGAAGCTGACGTCGAAGCTCCTCAAGGAAGGGGGCGCGAGCGCCGGTCCCTATCCCTCGGACCTGGCCGGCTTCCAGCCACTGCCCCCGTGGCCGCCCGGACCGCGGGAGGCCCCGCCCGTGGTGCGGCCCGAGAAGGGCCACCCGATCGCCCAGCTCCTCCACGACATGCGGGCCGCCCGGGAGCGGAGTCGCCAGACGCTCGAGCGCCTCGCCACCGTCGATCCGCGCGCGCTCACGTGGCGCCACTTCGCGTTCGGCGAGCTGGACCTCGGCCAGTGGTGGATGCTCCAGGCCCACCACGACCGGGACCACCTTCAGCAGCTCCGGCGGATCAAGAAGACGCCCGGGTTCCCGCGGGCGTGACGGGTCGCCCCGCGGCGGGCTCGTAGGTCACCAGCCGGATCGGCGTCGGCCGGCCGCCGTTGCAGGGGTTGTAGATCTGCGGGCAGTTGGAGATGACCGCCAGGACGTCCGTCTCCGCCCGGAGGTCCACGTAGTCGCCGGGCTTGGACCACCCGTCGACGATCGCCATCCGGCCGTCGGACTCCACCGGGACGTTCATGAACCAGTTCACGTTGGCGACGATGTCCTTCCTGCCGAGCCCGAACCGCCCGAGCGCCTTGAGGAAGTTGTCCCGACAGTTCGCGATCCCCTCGACGCCGTAGCGGAAGCGATTCGACTCGGCGCTGCAGGCACCCCCGATCGTGTCGTGACGGCCGCAGGTGTCGGCGACGATCGTGAAGAGCCGCCGCCCGAGCCCCGAGTAGAGCCCGTGCCCCGTCGTCAGGAAAACGGTGCCCGCGAATTTCATCGTGTCGGCGGCGTTGTAGCGCTCGCTCGGGTCGGCGGACGAATAGCAGAGGAAGTCGACCGCCTGCCGACCTTCCAGGTCCACGATCCGGAGGATGTGATTCTCGGGAACGATGCCCGACCAGTCCCCGCGCGCCGGGACGATCCGGTCATCGACGACACGTCCGGGGACTCCGGCGCTCGTTACGTCAGTCACGGCTGGCTCCTCTCCGCCTCGTCGCCCCAGAGCTCCGGTTCCGCCGGAGACGGGCTCGGCGCCGGGCGCCGGCGCGCCGGCCGCCAGCTGGCGCGGGTGGCGGCGAGGTCTGGCGCGGAGAGGCCGAGCAGGCGCTTGAGGTCGAGGGCGTTTTGCGTGGGGAAGTCCTCGTTGTTGTTGTTGAACGTGACCGCGACGCGCCGGGCGCGGCGGTGGAGCCGCCGGGCGCGGCTCGCGAGTTCCCCGAGCTCCTCGGCGCCGTACAGGTAGTCGTACTTCTCGGCCACGGTCGGCTCGCGACCGGCGCGCTGGTCGAGCCAGCCGCGGAGGTTTCGCCCGTGGAGCCGGAGGACCGACCACTCGGCCGTCGTGGCCGCCTCCACCCACGGTTGCCAGACGGCGTCGACGGTCGCCAGGGCGAGGCCGTGCCGCCGCAGGAACGCGACGACCTCGTCCGTCTGCTCCGGGATCCACGTCTCGTTCCGGAGCTCCACCGCCAGGGTCCAGCCGGGAAGCCGCGCCGGCAAGGAGGCGAGGTAGGCGAGCGTCTCCTCCTCGTAGCGCACCCAGGGCGCGAGCTGGAAGAGGACGTAGCCCAGCTTGCCGGCCGCCGCCAGCGGGTCGAGCGCCGCCCGGAACAGCTCGAAGCAACGATCGAGCGCTTCGGGCGGGATCCCCGCGCTGTCGATCTCGCCCCGGCGCCGGAGCGGCACGTCCTCCGGGAGCATGAGGCGGACCTCGGGCGGGAGCGTGTCGAGGCGCGGATGGTGGCCCGTCATCAGGCTATAGGCCTTGACGTGGAAGAGGAAGCCCGGCGGCGTCCGCTCGGCCCAGAGCGCCGCATTCCTCGGGGACGGCAGAGCGTAGTAGGTGGAGTTGACCTCCACGCAGTCGAAGAAGCGCGCGTACCAACGGAGCCGGTCCTCCGCCGACATTGCCGGTCTGGGGTAGAAGCGCCCGGAGGCGATCAGCGACTGGTCGAGCCAGGACGCCGTCCCGACGTGATACGCGGTCCCGACCACGGGCGGGGTCGCCCCGCCCTCCGGCCCCGGGGTCGCCCGGGGAACCTCAGTCGGCGACGACCAGACCACGGGCACGGAGCCAGCGGAGGGCGTCCGCCACGAGGAACAAGGAGCCGGCGACGCAGACCACGTCGGTTCCGGGCTCGCCGAGGGCCCGCTCGAGGGCCTCGTCGGAGCCGGCCGTGAGCGTGACCTCGGCATCCACCGGTGGCAGCTGGCCGAGAAGCTCGCGAGGCGGCGTCGCCCGAGGGTGGTCGGCCGGCGCGAGGTAGATCCGGGCCGCGAGCGGCGCGAGGGCCTTTAGGATCCCGGCGCGGTCCTTGTCGGCCGAGACGCCGAGGACCAGCCCGAGGCGCCGCCCGGTGAAGTGGTGGCGCAGCGACGCGGCCAGGGCCGCCGCCCCCCCGGGGTTGTGAGCGCCGTCCAGGACCAGGGTGGGACGCCCGGAGGCTCCCGGGATCACCTGGAAGCGGCCCGGCCACCGCACGGCCGCGCACCCCGCCCGCACGGCGGCCTCGGGCACCGCCTGGCCCGATGCCTCCGCGAAGGCTCGGACCGCGCCGACCGCCAGCACGGCGTTGCCGGGCTGGAACAGCCCGGGGAGCGCGAGGCGCACGTCGTCGTAGGCCCAGCCGGGGCCGCGCAGGCGGAGCCGGTGGCCGGCGAGATCGCTTGCGAGCGTCTCGACGGCGAGCTCGCGCCCTTCCACGAGGAGGGGCACCCCGACGGTCCGGCAGCGCGCCTCGACGACGGACAGGGCCTCCGGCGCCTGCGCCGCCGAGAGGGCCGTCCCGCCCCGGATGATGCCGGCCTTCTCCCCGGCGATGTCCTCGAGCCGGCGGCCGAGGAACTCCTGGTGGTCGTAGTCGATCCGCGTCACCACCGACGCGAGCGGCCGGCCCACGTTGGTCGCGTCCCAGCGCCCCCCGAGCCCCACCTCGAGGACCGCCGCGTCGACGCCCGCCTCCCGGAACGCCCCCAGGGCCACGGCCGTCATCGCCTCGAAGAACGTGGCGGCGCCGGCCTCGAGCGCGGGCTCGATGCGCGCGGCGTGGCGCGCGAGGACGTCGAGCGACACCGGCACGCCGTCGACCTGGATCCGCTCCGTCACCTCGAGCAGGTGCGGCGAGGTGTAGAGCCCCGTGCGGAGGCCCGCCGCCCGGAGGATGGCCGCCGAGAGCGCGGCCACCGAGCCTTTCCCGTTGGTCCCGCCGACGTGGACGATGGCGAGTCCGGCCTCGGGCCGCTCGAGCGCGGCGAGGAGCGCCTCGATGCGCTCGAGCCCGAGCCGCATCCCGGCGCGCTCCCAGCGCGCCAGGCCGAACAGCCGCTCGAGGGGGGCGGTCACGGCACCGGAAGCTCGGCGGGCTCGGCGAAGAACGCGAGGAGGCGGCGGAGGGTCTCGCGGAGGTCCTTCCGCTCCACGACGCCGTCGACCATCCCGTGCTCGAGGAGGAACTCGGCGCGCTGAAAGCCCTCGGGGAGCGGCTGGCGGATGGTCTCCTGGATGACGCGGGGCCCCGCAAAGCCGATGAGGGCACGCGGCTCGGCGAGGATGAGGTCGCCCAGCATGGCGAACGACGCGGTCACCCCGCCCGTCGTCGGATCCGCCAGGAGGACGAAGTACGGCACGCGCTCCTCGGCCATCCGGCCGAGCGCCGCCGAGGTCTTCGCCATCTGCATGAGCGACAGGACGCCTTCCTGCATCCGGGCGCCGCCGGAGCACGTCACGACGAGAAGGGGGATCCGCTTCCGCGTGGCCAGCTCGATCGCCCGCGTGATCTTCTCGCCCACGACGGACGCCATGCTCCCGCCCATGAACGCGAACTCGAAGATGCACACGACGATCGGGTGCCCGCCGATCCGGCCCACGCCGGAGACCAGGGCGTCCTCCCGGCCGGTCTTCCCCCGGGCCGACTGGAGCCGGTCGGCGTAGCGCCCGCGGTTGTCCTTGAAGCCGAGCGGGTCCTGCGAACGGAGCCCCGCGTCCCGCTCCTCGAAAGAGCCCGGGTCGAGCAGGAAGTCCAGGCGCTCCCGCGCCGAGAGCCGAAACGGCTGGCCGCAGCGCGGGCAGGTGTGGGCGTTCTTCTCCACGTCCGCCCGGTAGACGATCTCCCGGCAGGCCTCGCACTTGGTCCACAGGCCCTCGGTCGTCATCTTGCTGCGCGGCCGGTCGCGTCCGAACAGCCAGGCCACCGGAGTCTCCTAGCCGCCCGTGCCGCCGTTGCGGGCCACCGCGGCGCGCGTGGCGGCCTTGAGGCCGGCGACGAAGTCGCCCACCTGCCCCACCAGCGCCGGGTCGGCGGCCAGGCGCTCCACCAGCCCGACGATGGCGCTGCCCACGATGGCGCCGTCCGCATGCCGAACGACCGCCGCCACCTGGTCCGGCGTCGAGATTCCGAAGCCGACGCAGACCGGCTTGGTGGTGACCGCACGGAGGTCGCGCACGAGACGCACGAGCTCGGGCGGCACCGCCGCTCGCTCGCCCGTGATCCCGGTGAGCGGCACCAGGTACACGAAGCCGCGACTGGCGCGCGCGATCCGGCGCAGCCGGTCGGGGCCGCTGGTCGGCGCCGCCAGCGCGACCAGGTCGAGGGAGGCCGCCTCGGCCGCCCGCGCGAGCGGCGCGCTCTCGTCCAGCGGACAGTCGGGGACGATGAGGCCGGCGACGCCCGCCTGCGCGAGGTCACGGGTGACCTTGTCGAGTCCGTACCGATGGAGCGGGTTCAGGTAGGTCATGAGGACCAGTGGCGCGCGGATCCGGCCGCTCACCCCGGCGAGCACCGGCAGGAGGCGGTAGAGGCTCGTGCCCCGCTCGAGTGCACGGACGGCGGCGCGCTGGATCGTCGGCCCGTCGGCCAGGGGGTCGGAGAAGGGCAGGCCCACCTCGATCACGTCCGCGCCGCGGGCATCGGCTTCCTCGATCAGCCGCGCGGTTGCCTCCAGGCTCGGATCGCCCGCGACGAAGTAGGGGATGAGCGCGCGCTCGCCTCGGGCGCGGAGACGGGCGAACACCGCGTCAATGCGCGACACGACCCTTCCCACTCGCCTGCCCCGGCCCCCCACGCGCGACGCCCCGGGCGGCACGGACGGTGTCCACGTCCTTGTCCCCTCGCCCCGAGAGCCCGATCACCAGGCGGGCCTCGCGCGGCAGCGTCGCCGCCAGACGGACCGCGTGGGCCACGGCGTGCGCCGACTCGAGCGCCGGAATGATGCCCTCGAGCCGGGTCAGGAGGCCGAGCCCCTCGAGCGCCTCCTCGTCGGTCACGGAGACGTACTCGGCCCGGCCGGTGTCCTTGAGCCAGGAGTGTTCGGGCCCGACGCCCGGGTAATCGAGCCCCGCGGAGATCGAGTGGGCGGGCTGGATCTGGCCGTCCTCGTCCTGGATCACGTAGGACAGGCTGCCATGGAGCACGC
>DATAFX010000047.1:0-2630 GCA_036257195.1 Candidatus Methylomirabilota bacterium
GGCGGCCGAGACCGAGCCCCTGGCGCGCTCGGTGGCGGACACGGGCGGCGTCTACTTGGTACCGGCCTTCGTGGGCCTCGGCGCCCCGTACTGGGACATGTACGCGAGGGGCACCTTGGTCGGCCTCACGCGCGGGACCACACGAGCGCACATCGTGCGGGCGACGCTGGAGGCCATCGCCTACCAGACCCGCGACGTGCTCGAGGCGATGAGCGCCGAGGCGGGCCGGGCGCCCGCGGCGCTCCGGGTGGACGGCGGAGCGACGGAGAACGACTTCCTCTGCCAGTTCCAGGCGGACATCCTCGGCCTGCCCATTCTCCGACCGCGGGTCCGCGAGACGACGGGGCTCGGCGCCGCCTACCTGGCGGGGCTCGGCGTCGGGCTCTGGCCCGGAGCGGAGGCGCTCCGCGGACTCTGGCGGCTGGACCGGGCCTTCGAGCCGACCATGCCGGCGGCGCGGCGCGAGGCCCTCTACGCGGACTGGCGGCGCGCCGTGGACCGGGCCCGGGGCTGGGCCCGCGAGGGGCGGTGACCCTGGCGACTTCCGTCCGGCCGGTCGGAGTGCTACCGTCATCTGATGCTCGAACCATCTGAGGGAGGTGGCCCGTGTCCTACGTCGCCGTGTTGCTGGCACTCCTGGCGGTCCTGGTCCCCGCTCCGGCCCCGGCCCAGGCGCCGATCGAGGACGAGCTGGTCCTTCAGACGCCGGTGTCGAAGTTCGTCGTGGACGCCGCGCTCAAGGCCTTCGCCGACTACGCGAAGGAGAAATGGGGCGTCACGGTCAAGACGAACGCCCAGTACGCGGGGACGCCGGTCTCCTACGGCCGGATCGTCGAGTGGAAGGGGAAGCCCGAGGCCGACATCTTCTGGGGCGGTGAGTCCGCCCTCTTCGACAAGCTGGCGGAGCAGAAGCTCCTGGTCAAGCACGAGCTGCCGAAGGATCTGGTCGACGCGGTGCCGGCGGGGCTCGGGAAGCCCAAGCCGATCCCGCTGAAGGACCCGGACGGGTACTGGATCGGGACGGCGCTCGAGCCTTACGGCCTGGTCTATCACCCGCGGCTACTGCGGCGCCTCGGCGTGCCCGAGCCGAAGGACTGGGAGGATCTCCTCCACCCGAAGCTCAAGGGCAACGTCGCCCAGTGCGCGCCGACCCGGTCCTCCTCGAGCCACGCGACGTACGAGATCATCCTCCAGAGCCGGGGCGACCAGGCCGGCTGGGACTGGCTCAGGCGGCTCGCCGGTAACTCCGGCATCTTCACGGCCCGGAGCCGTGACGTGCCATCGGTCGTCGCCAAGGGCGAGTTCGCGGCTGGCTTCGCGGTGCCGTCGTACATGGCCTTCGAGGAGGTCCTGGCCGGCTTCGACATCAAGTTCGTGGCCCCGAAGAACGCCTTCGTGACCCCCGAGCCGATGGGGATCCTCGCCGGCGCGAAGCACCCGCGCGCCGCTCGGGCCTTCATCGAGTTCCTCCTGACCGAGCGCGGCCAGCGTGTCTTCATGGAGCGCGGTCTCTTCGCAATCACGCCGAAGTACAAGGTTCAGGGGCCGCCGGGCTCGGTCGCCGAGAAGGCCGTCGAGTTCACGGGTGGGGTGCGCTCCTACTTCGACATCGAGACGACCAACGTCTACGACGACGACATCGCCCAGAAGCGCTATCAGGACGTGAACGAGCGGTACCGGAAGGAGATCGAGGTCGTCTGGGACCAGCTCAAGAAGTAAACGGCCGGCCGCGGACCGGTCCCGGATCCACGGCCCACTGTGCTGTCACCGCTGGCGAGGCACCGAACACCCCAGGAGGAGGTCTTCGTGCGTGGATTGATCGGTCTGGTGAGCCTGTGCGTCCTCGCGGGGACGGTCTGGCCCGCGTCGGCCCAGAGCTCGGTCGAGCGCGGGCGCTACCTGGTGGAAACCGTGGGCGCCTGCGGCAACTGCCACACCCCGAAGGGCCCGGACGGCGACGTGCCCGGCAAGCACCTCGCAGGCGGCTTTCGGATGGACGACACCTTCGGGAACTGGATCACCCCGAACATCACCCCGGATCCGCTGACGGGCATCGGCCGGTGGACGGACGGCGAGATCATCCGGGCCATCCGCGAGGGGAAGCGTCCGGATGGCCAGACGCTCGGCCCGCCGATGCCGTTCGACCTGTATCGCCGCCTGGCTGACAGCGACGTGGAGGCGATGGTCGCCTATCTCCGCTCGGTCCCGCCGATCCAGAACCTCGTGCCGCGAAGCCAGTACAAGATCCCGCTCCCTGCTTCCTATGGCCCGCCCGTGGGCGTGGTCCCCGATCCTCCCCGGCAAGACCTGGTCAAGTACGGTGAGTACCTGGCGGGCCCCGTGGCGCACTGCGTGGAGTGCCACACGCCCTTTCTGCCGGAAGGTCGACCCGATGCGAGCCGGGTGGGTGCGGGCGGGCTCCCGTTCCACGGGCCCTGGGGGGTAAGCTACGCCGCCAACCTGACGCCGGACCCCGAGACCGGCCTCGGCACCTGGAAGGACGGCGAGATCATCGCGTCCATCTACGGCGCGCGCCGGGGCGGCGGCCGGGTGCTTCCACCGATGGCCACTCAGCATTACTCCCAGGGGATCGCCGAGGGTGACCTTCGCGCAATCATCGCCTACCTCCG
>DATAFX010000097.1:0-5719 GCA_036257195.1 Candidatus Methylomirabilota bacterium
TACCACGGCGCGATCCACCTGCTCCTGACGGACGTCGTCATGCCGGAGATGAGCGGCCCGGAGCTGGTCAGCCGGCTCGCCCCCCTGCGGCCCCAGATGAAGATCATCTACATGTCGGGCTACACGGCCGACGCCATCGACCACCAGGGGATGCTGGACGAAGGCATCGAGTTCCTGCCCAAGCCCATCGGGCTCGACACCCTGGTCCGGAAGCTGCGCGACGTCCTGGACGGTCGGGGGCGCTCCGCGATGGCGGACGCCGCCCGCTGAGGCGCGCGCCCTAGGCCGGCGGCTCGACGGGCGCTCGCGACCCGGCCTGCCCCCAGGGAAACGCCGCGATCGCCTCGAGCGCGCGAGCGCGCATGAAATCGCCTACCACCTCGAGCGGGGTCCAGTCCGACTGGGCGTTCACCCAGGCGGCGGCGACCCGGAGGTCCGCCCCCAGGAGGGGCCGGTAGCTGGGCACGTCCGTCCCGCGGGCGGCGAACACGACACGCCCGAGGCCGATCTGGGTGATGACGACGGAGCAGAGCAGGCACGGCTCACAGCTCGTGTAGAGCGAGCCGCCGGTCAACCGCTGCCACGCCCCGAGGCGTCGCCACGCGTCACGGATGGCAACGATTTCGCCGTGGGCGGTGGGGTCCCGGTCGGCGCGCACGGTGTTGTGGCCCTCGCCGACCAGCTGCCCGTCCCGATCGACGACCACCGCGCCGAACGGCGTCTGGCCTCGCGTGACCGCGAGCTCCGCCAGCGTCAGGGCGCGCTCCATGAAGTGCGCGTCCCGCGAGGCGCGCGGCTCGGGCCGGCCAGCGTTCAACCGAGCGGCCCCGTCAGGCGGGCCACTCGCGCTCCGCGCGCCAGGTCACGCCGTCCCGGTAGTCGTAGTACCTGGTCCGGCGAAGGACGGGCTGGTCCCCGGCGCGCGGGCCGCCGGGCAGGACGCCCTGGTGGAGTCGCACGTCCGAGTAGTGAGTGGGCGCGAGCACACGCGTCGCGTCGGCGTGGCGCTCGCTGACCCGCCAGCGCTCGCGCGCCTCGTCGTCGTCGAGGAGGATGAGGTTCCCCCAGTTCCCGTCGGCGAGCTCGAGCGAGCTGTAGCTCAGGATGCCCGGATGGGCGGGGAACTCCCGGATGAGCTCCTCGTCCCGGACGGTGAGCGGCGTGGGATCGACGTCGGGGCGTTTCACCCCGAAGAACCCGATCCAGGTGAGATCGCGGCCGTCGCCCAGCCGCCGTGCGTCGCAGATGATGGCGCGGTGCACGCGGCCATCCGCCTGGCGACCCTCGAACATGAGCGGTTCGGAGCGGGCCGGGAAGGTGGCCTCGCCGGCCGTCTGGCGCCGGACCTCGGCCAGCATCACCCGGACCGTGGCCAGGTCCCGGGTCGTCTGGGCGGGATCCGTGAATCCGTGGCCGGCCGCGGTCTCCCGCGGCGCCAGCCGCACGCAGTCGTCCACCGCGCCCTCCGTCCGCGCCGATCATTCCTGCTCCCGGCCGCCCCTGTCAACGGGCCCAGGGACACGCGGAGCGCGTAAGATGGGGCATGCTTCGCCTGGCGTCCTTCCTCGCCGACGCCGCCCAGCCGATCTACGAACGGATCGCCGGGTACCTGGCCGACCGCCTGGGCGTCCCGGTGGAGCTCCTGGCCGGCGTCCCCCTGGCGGAGCGGCACCGCCGGCTCGACGCCGGCGAGATCGACGTCGCCTTCATCTGCGGGCTTCCGTACTCTCGGAAGCACGACCACCCGGACCGCCCGATCGAGCTACTGTGCGCACCGGTGATGGCCGCGGCCCGGTACGGCGGGCGGCCCGTCTACTTCACCGACGTGATCGTCCAGCGAGACCATCCCGCCCGGGACTTCCCGGACCTTCGCGGCGCCGTCTGGGCGTACAACGACCGGGACTCCCACTCCGGATACAACGTGGTGCGGCACCATCTGCTCGCCCTCGGCAAGACGGGCGGGTTCTTCGGCCGCGTCGTCCCGTCGGGCGCGCACCAGAGCTCGATCCGGATGGTCGCGGCCGGCGAGATCGACGCGTCCGGCATCGACAGCACGGTGCTGGAGCTCGTGGTGGCCCAGCACCCGGAGCTCGGCGCGGCGCTCCGGACGATCGCCACCATCGGGCCGAGCCCCATCCCCCCGGTGGTCGTGGCGCGCGGTCTGGAGCCGGCCCTCCGGGCCCGCCTCGGCGACCTGTTCCTGGGGATGTCGGCCGATCCCGCGGGTCAGGTCGTCCTCGCCGAGGGTCAGATGACCGGCTTCGTCCCCGTGCGGGACGCCGACTACGATCCCATCCGGGCCATGGTCCGCCGGGCGGCGGACGCCGGCTGCCTCACCTTGCGCTGACGGGGGAGGCGTCAGCCGAGGAGCTTCGCGTCGTACGGGTACGTGCAGAGGAGCTCGCAGCCCGAGGCTGTCACCACCACCTGGTCCTCCAGCTTGACGCCGAACGGGGCGCCGACCTTGCCCGCGTAGCACTCGAGGTTCAGGACCATGTTCTCCTTGAGCTCGCGATGGGGCAGGATCCGGCGCGGGCCTCGGTCGTCGTCGACGTAGGGGATGCCGGGGCCCTCGTCCTCGAGCCCCGCCTGGTGGACCATGCCGGGGTAGCGCATCGCCCGGTAGGCCTCCGGCAGCTTCGGCGCCTGCGCGGCGAACTCCGCGAACGTCATGCCCGGGCGGGCGAGCTCGACCATCCCGGTCACGCAGTCATACGCGACCCGGTAGGCCTCCTTCTGGCCGGGCGAGGGGTCGTCCCCGCAGAGGAACGTGCGCGAGACGTCGATGACGTAACCCTCGTAGCCGTTGGCGTCGGTGTCGACGCCGACCAGGTCGCCGGGCTGGACGATCTTGTCGTGCGCCTCGGTGAGCCAGGGGTTCGTGTTGGTGCCGGAGGCGACCAGCCGAGTGAAGAGGAACTCGCCGTGGCGACGCAGGAGCGAGTCGCTCAGCACCGCCAGGAGCTCGTACTCCCGGATACCGGGGCGGATGGCGGCCTCGAACTCGGCGAGCATCGCGTCGCCGATCCCGCCGTTCACCGCCATGACCTGGATCTCTTCCGGGGTCTTCACCTCCCGCGCGTCGACTGTGGCCGGGCTCGCGTCGACGAGCCGGAACCCCTCGGCCTGGAGCGCCAGGAACCCGATCGTGTCGAGCCGATCGACGGCCAGGCGCTCCCGGTCGAGCCCCATGTCCCGCAGCACCGCGCGCAGGGACTGGGCCCACTCGCGCGCCTTGGCCGCCGACTCGGTCCCGCCGAACTGCCAGGTGAACGCCGGCCGGACGTCCTGCACCAGCTTCTGGGCGACGTGAACCGAGCCCTTGTACTCGAACAAGACGGGCGCGCCCTCGACGGGCACGACGCAGTAGCGCGCGAAGGTCCCCGCCGTCCAGACCCCCATGACGTCGACGCCGGTCGCGTAGCGGATGTTCGCGGTGCCGTAGAAGAGGCAGACCGGCAGATCGTGGCGCTTCATCATGCTCTGGAGCCGGGCCAGCCGGCCGGCCCGGAGAGCGCCGAAGTCGATCTCGGAGAGGTTGGGCACGCGGAGCGCGCTGACGCGGGGACGGGGCGCCGGACCACGGCCACGCTCGATCGTCACGGGAGGGCTCCTTCCGGTGTCCTGGCCGGTGTGTTGGCCGGTGTCCTGACGAGGGATGGGATCGTCCGCCCGGTGGTCATACGGGCTCAGGGTCGCCGCAGGACGCGTCCCGCCCGCGCGCCCGTGTGCCGTCCATTGCGGACCGTCATCTGGCCGGCCACCAGAACATGCTCGATGCCCGCCGGGAAACGGTGGGGATCCGCGTAGGTGGCGAGGTCCCGGACCGTGGCCGCGTCGAACACGACGAGGTCCGCATCCGCCCCGACCTGGACGCGCCCCTTGGACGCGAGGCCGAGCTTCTCGGCCGGCCGGTAGGCCGCCTTGTGGACGGCCGACTCGAGCGTGAGCACGCCGGCTTCGCGGACGTAGTGGCCGAGGATCCGCGGGTAGGTCCCGTAGCAGCGGGGGTGGGGCTTGCCCTCGGCCAAGGGGCCGGTCGGGGTGAGGACCGAGCCGTCGGAGCCAAACGTGGCGAGCGGGTGCTGCATGACGTGGCGGACGTCGTCCTCGCTCATGACGAAGTGCACCATGATCGCCCGCGCGTCCGACTCCTTCAGGAGCGCGAACAAGGTCTCGACGGGATCGGTGCCGCGACGCGCGGCGATGTCGGCGATCGAGACACCCTCGTCGGCCTTTCCGGGGCCGGCGGGCATCCAGGCCACCAGGGTCTGGTCCCACTCGCGGCCCTGCTCGACGATCTCCCGGGCGAGCCGCGCCCGGGTCGCGGACCCGCGGACCCGCCCGAGGAGCGCCTCCAGCCCCCCTTCGTGCGCCCAGTCGGGAACGATCTGGGTGAGCGGCGCGCTCCCCGCCGTGTAGGGATAGACATCGAACGTGACGTCCTGGCCCCGCTCCTGCGCCCACTCCGAGAGCCGCGTCGCGTGGCGGATCCGGCCCCAGTAGGGCCGGAACGCCGCCTTGTGGTGCGAGATCTGGACCGGGGCGCCGGCCCGCTCCCCGATCTCCAGCGCCTCCGCGACTGCGCGGAGCAGCGAGTGCCCCTCGCCGCGGATGTGGCTCGCGTAGAGCCCGCCCGCGTCGCCGGCCACGCGGGCGAGCTCGACCACTTCCTCGGTGTCGGCGTACGCGCCCGGCGGATAGACCAGGCCGGTCGAGAGCCCGAAGCAGCCCTCGCGCATGGCCGAGCGGACCAGATCCTGCATCGCACCGAGCTCGGCCTCGCTCGGAGGCCGCTGCGCGTATCCCATGACCGCGGCCCGTACCGTGACGTGGCCGACCAAGGGCGCGACGTTCAGCCCGAGCCCTCCCGATCCCAGTCGATCCGCGAACTCAGCGTACGAGCGCCACCGCCAGTCCAGGTCGTGGACGAAGCTCCCGAAGAAGCCGTGGAGCGATCGGACCGTGTCGGCGCGGTCGTCGGTGAGCGGCGCCGGGCTGAACCCGCAGTTTCCCACCACTTCGGTCGTCACGCCCTGGTGGATCTTGCTGTCGCCGGTCGGGCAGAGGAGCAACGTGAGGTCGGAGTGGCTGTGCATGTCGATGAAGCCCGGGCAGACCACGCGTCCGGGCACGTCGACGCGCTCGCCGGCCGGCGCCGCCGCGAGGTCGCCGATCGCGTCGATCCGTCCCCCCCGGATGCCGAGGTCGGCCCGGTAGGCTGGGGCGCCGGTCCCGTCCACCACGAGGCCGCCGATCAACGTGCGGTCGAACTCCATCGCCGGCTCGCGGTGGTCGGGTCGGGGGTCAGCGCTTGCGGGGACTGGGGATCCGGCTCGGCAGTCCGTCCCGGAGCGGCCGGATGTAGTCCGGTCCGATCCCGCAGCACCCGCCGATGATCTGGACCCCGTCCTGCACCCACTTCCGGGCCAGGTCGAGGAACTCCGCGGGCGTGAGGTCGTTCTTCCCCGAGGGATCGGGCAGCGGATCCACGTAGTCCTCGCGGCCCGCCTCCGGATAGACGCCGACGGGGCCCGACCACTTCTCGCGGACGATGGGCAAGGCCGCGTCCGTGGACCGCACGTTCGAGTGGAACACGTTGATGACCTTGCCGCCGAGCGGCACGAGCTGGTCCAGCCCCCGGTCGAGGGCGACGTCGGACGAGTACCCGACCCGTGGCGTGGGATCGTCCCCCTCGATCCGGCACTTGATGCCGATC
>DATAFX010000126.1:0-18862 GCA_036257195.1 Candidatus Methylomirabilota bacterium
GCCGGTCGAGCGGGAGGTCGTCCGGGAGGTCCAGGTAGAGGTCGTGAAGGAGGTTGTGCGGGAGGTGCCGGTCGACCGGGAGGTCGTCCGGGAGGTCCCGGTCGAGGTCGTGAAGGAGGTCGTGCGGGAGGTATCGGTCGACCGGGAGGTTGTCCGCGAGCTCCCGGTGGAAATCATCCGAGAGGTGCCAGTCGACCGCGAGGTCGTGCGCGAGGTCGTGCGGGACGTCCCGGTCGAGGTGGTTCGAGAGGTGGAGGTCATCCGGGAGGTCCCGGTCCAGGTCCCGGTGGAGATCCTGAAGGAGGTCATCCGGGAAGTTCCGGTCGACCGGGAGATCGTCCGCGAGGTTCCGGTGGAAGTTGTCCGGGAAGTGCTGGTCGACCGGGAGGTCGTCCGCGAGGTTCCGGTGGAGGTCGTGAAGGAGATCGTTCGCGACGTCCCGGTGGAGATCGTGCGGGAGGTGCCGGTCGACCGGGAAGTCGTGCGCGAGGTGGTGCGGGACACGACGCGGATCGACGAGGAGGAGTTCCGGCGGCTGCGCCGGCGGCTCGAGGAGCTGGAGACGACGCAGGATCAGCTCACCGCCCGTGCCGGTCGGATTCCGATCGACGAGAAGATGCAGGCCCTGCTGAACATGGCCGGCGGGGTGGGGCATGTCTTCAACAACGTGCTGGCGGGCATTCTCGGGCGCACCCAGCTCCTGGTGAAGCGGGCGTCCCGCGAAAAGTCCAAGGAGATCGCTTCTGGCCTGCACGAGATCGAATCCGCCACGCGCACGGGGATCGACGCGCTCACCCGGATCCAGGAATTCAGCCGCTCCCGGCCGGCCGAGCCCTTCGGGCCAGTCGACCTGAACGACATCGTCCAGCGCGCCGTGGAGCAGACGCGGCCCAGGTGGCGCGACGAGCCCGCATCGCGCGGAGCCAGCATCGAGCTGATCACGCATTTCGGGCCCCACGCGCAGCTCATCGGGGCCGAGTCGGAGCTCCTCGAGGCCGTCGTGCAGATGCTCCACAACGCCGTGGACGCCATGCCGCGAGGTGGGACCATCACGATTCGCACCGGGCTCGATGCCGGTCGCGGCACCGTGTCCGTGTCGGACACGGGCGTCGGCATGTCCGAGGGCGTTCGTCGGCGGGCGTTCGAGCCGTTCTTCTCGACCAAGGGGGAGACCGGCCTGGGCCTAGGGCTGTCGATGGTCTACGGGGTCATGGCCCGGCACGGGGGCGAATCGACGATCGACAGCGAAGAGGGACGGGGAACCACCGTCACGCTACGCTTTCCGACGGCCGGCGAGGGTGTGCCCGCCCAGGTGGCCGTGCCCGAGAGCGATCGCCCGCAGGTCCTGCTGGTCGACGACGACGAGACCGTCCGGACCGCGGTGGGCGACATGCTGCGCGGCGCCGCCTACTCGGTCACGCTCGCGGGGTCGGGTCTCGAGGGCATCGCGAAGGTCCGCGAGCACGAGGGGCCATACCATCTCGTCATCACCGATCTCGGGATGCCGGACGTCCCCGGGTGGGAGGTCGTCGAGGCCGTGAAGCAGGTCGACGCGACGACGCCCGTGGTGATCCTGTCGGGGTTCGATCGCGCGCGCGCGACGCGTCGCGCGCGCGAGCTCGGCGTGGATCTCGTGATCTCCAAGCCCTTCGATATCCAGGAGTTCTTGACCACCGTTCGCGGCCTCCTGGCCGGCCGCGGCCGCCGCTAGTCCGCTCGTAAGTATCTGCCATTATTGACGTTCTTAAAAACTTGACTCTCTTTCGCCCGCGAGTATACTCACGAGCAAGCAACTACTACAAAGATCTGTAAGTAGAACGACGAAGGACGTAAAAAAATAGTTTTGGGGTATCGGCGGCCCTGGGCGAGACTCGCAGCAGTGAGGAACAACCCATGACGTTCTGGAAGAAGAAGAAGCGACCCGAAGTAGTCGGCCTGGACATCGGCACGAGCGCGGTCAAGGTGGTCGAGCTCAGGCCGAAGGGGTCGGGCTACGAGCTGGCCGGGTTCGGCATCGCCCACGTGCCTGCCGGCGCGATCCAGGGCGGCGAGGTCAAGCAGCCGGACGCGGTGCAGCAGGCGATCCGGCAGGCCCTCGTGCAGGGCGGAGTCCAGGCCACCGAGGCGGTCATCGGCGTGTCGGGAGGCTCCGTGATCGCGAAGCGCGTCAACCTGCCGAAGATGTCGGAGAGCGAGCTGGGCGAGTCCATCCGCTGGGAGGCCGAGCAGCACATCCCCTTCGACATCGACGACGTCAACATCGATTTCCAGATCCTGCGGCAGGACGGGCCTCAGCTCGAAGTCATGCTGGTGGCGGTCAAGAAGGGGAAGGTCCAGAGCTACGCGGACGTCGTCGAGGCCTGTGGCCTGAACGTGGTGGTGGTGGACGTCGACGTGTTCGCGCTCGAGACCCAGTACCAGCACAACGAGCCTGGCCAGGGCAACGAGGTCGTGGCGCTCGTGAACATCGGGCACGAGACGACGAACACGAACATCCTGCAGGGCGGGATGAACGTGTACGCTCGCGACATCTTCGTCGGGGGCCGCCAGTACGCCTCGACGATCGCTCAGCGGTTCGACCTGGCGCCCGCCGAGGCCGAGGCGATTGTTCGCGGCGAGCAGGGGTCGGTGAGCTGGGTCGAGGTGGAGCCGGTTCTGGACCTGGTCTCCCAGGAGATCGGCCAGGAGATCCAGCGAACCCTCGACTACTTCGGCACGACCGCTGAGCACGAGCGCATCCAGCGGATCTTCCTCTCGGGCGGGTGCGCGCTGATCCCCGGCCTCCAGGAGTTCCTCGCCGGACAATGGGGGATCGAGGTGATCCGGGCGAATCCCTTCAAGCGACTCGACGTGGGTAACGGGACCGACGCGGGAATGGTCGAGAAGCTGGCGCCGCTCGCGAGTGTCGCGACCGGGCTGGCGATGCGCTATCCGGACGACCGGAAGTAAGGACGGGAAGCCGTGGCCATCAAAGTCAACCTGCTCCCACGGGAAGCGCGCGCAGCCCGCAGCGGGCGCGCGGCGGCGGCGGCAATTCCGCGCGCCGGGCTCGGTGTCGGCGTCGGCATCAGCGTCATCACCAAGGCCCTGCTCGGGGTCTTCGTGGCGATGCTGCTGGTCATGGGCCTATTCGGCTACCGCGCCTGGAGCGACAGGCAGGCGTATCAGGCCCAGATCACGACCCTCAAGGCTCAGAACGACCAGCTGAAGGGCCAGCTCATCGAGCTCGACCAGGCCGAAAGGGCCAAGGCTGAGATCCAGCGGCGGATCGAGGTGATCGGCAAGGTCGCCAGGAGCCAGGGCGTGCCGCTCGCGATGCTCAACGGCGTGCTCCGAGCGGTGCCGCAAGGCGTCTGGCTCTACGGCGTCGAGATGAAGCCCCAGGAAGTCAAGGTCAAGGTCGAGGATACGCAGACCGCGGGGACGGTGGGTGACACCCTGGGTCGGCTGGAGGCCAAGCGGACCGAGGTCGAGTCGCAGGCGCCCCGCCCGCCGCAGCGCGGGGGGCCGGCGCCCGCCATGCGAGAGGTCTCGCAGCTGGCCGGGTACTCGGTGGTCATCAAGGGCGGCGCGTTCAACAACTTCCAGATCGCCGACTTCATGGACAACCTGCGCAAGGTGGGCATCTTCGCCGACGTTGACTTCGTGGTGACCGAGGCAGAACGGGTCGAGCAGACGCGCGTCGTGTCCTTCGAGGTCACGGCGTCCGTCAAGCTCTGAGAGGACCAGAGGACAATGGACCGCGCGGAACGGCAGAAGGTCATTCTGGTCTGCCTCCTCATTCTCGGGGTTGGCTACTTCGCCTGGTCCGGCATCGCCGGGTTCGTGGGCGTGAAGGGATTGCGCGCGGAGACCGCGAAGCTCGAAGTCGAGCGGAACCGCCTCCAGAAGGAGGTCCGCGACGCCCAGCAGATGGTCGCCAATCTCTCGCGTATCAAGCGTGAGCGGGAGACCCTCGAGGCGCAGCTCCGCGAGCTCTCCCGGCGGCTGCCGACGGAGCACGAATCGGCGGCGGTGCTCCGGAGCGTGGAGACCTTGGCCGGCAAGTCCGGGCTGATGGTCGGTCAGGTTCGCCGGCGCCCCAACCGCCCGCAGGAGCTCTACGTGGAGATCCCGATGGAGGTCGGCGTGGGCGGCGGCTACCACGAGCTGTTGAAGTTCGCGGACCAGCTCGCCCAGCTCCCGCGCCTCGTCACGCTGAACGAATTGAAGGTCCAGGCCAAGCAGCGCACGGGAGTCCCGGCCGCCGGTGGCCGGGGCGCAGATCTGGCTCCGGGTAGCATGCGCGCCGATCTGGTCGCCGTGGTCTTCCAGGCGGCTCCAATGCCTGCGGCCGCGGCGACGCCCGCGCCGGCGGCGGCCCAGGCGCCGGCCAAGCCCTAACCGGGTCACGACGGAGGGGATGATGCGTCTTCCAGCCTCGCCCCGGTCGGACGGCCTCCGGCTGGCGACCGTCGTTGCCGCGAGCCTCCTGGCGGGAGCGGCCTGGGCTCAGTCCCAGCCGAAATTCCCCACGCCCTTGCCGACGCCGAAGCCGGCCGCACCGGCGGCGCCCGCGGCGCCGGCGACCCCGGCCCCGGCCGCGCCCGCGGAGTCGGCGCCGGCGGCCGGAACCCCGGCCCCGGGCGGGCCCCGGGATCCGTTCGAGCCCCTGGTGCGGAAGCTCGAGCCGGGAGAGGAGCGAAAGGTCCAGGAGGTCGCCAACCTCAAGTTGGTCGGGATCGTCTGGGACGTGAAGGACTCCGAAGCGATCCGAGCGCTCGTGGAGACGCCGGACGGCCTCGGCTACTACCTGCGCCTGAACGAGGAGAAGTTCGGCGGGAAGGTCGTGGCGTTGGAGCGCGACCGGGTCCGGTTCGTGGTCCGGGAAGAGGTTCCGGGGGTCGGTACGCGAGAGCGCACCGTCGAGCTCCGGTTGTCGAAACCGGAAGGACAGTAGGAAAGCCAGTGGCCATCGCGGCCCGATCGCGACGGTCGAGGATGGGGGGGAGCGGCGTGGCTAGACGCGGAGTCCTAGTCCTCCTGGGCTGTGCCTTCACCGTGGGCCTTGTGGGGGCGGCGAGAGCAGACGAGCTCGCCGGAAGCCCCGTCCTCTTGGCCCAGCTCCGCGCGCCGGTCGTCGCCCAAGCGGCGGGCGCCCAGCAGCGGCCGCGACTCATCTCGCTGGACTTCAAGGACGCGGACATCAACAACATCCTCCGCATCCTCGCCGAGTTCAGCGGGCTCAACATCGTCACCAGCGACGACGTCAAGGGCAAGGTGACGGTCAAGCTCCAGAACGTCCCCTGGCAGCAGGCGCTGGACTCGGTCGTGCGGGCGGCCAAGCTCGCCTACGTCCAGGAAGGCAACATCATCCGGGTCGACAAGCTCGAGAACCTCACCAAGGAGGCCGAAGCGGCCTTCAAGGCGGAGCAGCGCGAGGTCGAGATCTCCCAGCGCCGCAAGGAGGCCGACCTCCGGCTCGCCGAGCAGGAGCGGGCGGCCGCCCTGGCTCGTCAGGAGTTCGAGGTCAAGCGGCAGCAGCTCGAGGGTCTTCTGGCCCCGCTGGTCGAGGAGGTCCTCAAGCTCAGGTACGGGCACGTCGGGATCAAGCGCGTCCAGACCATCGACTTCTTCACCGATTCCATCACGACGCTGGAGGAGAAGGGCGTCGAGGACGCGATCAGCGGCGGGATCAAGAAGGAGGAAGGCAAGCCGGCGGGGATGCTGTCCCCACGCGGCTCGCTGACCGTCGACCAGCGGACCAACTCCCTGATCGTTCGAGACATTCCCGACAACCTGACGAAGATCAAGGAGTTCGTCGACAAGGTCGACCGGCCCGCGCCGTCGGTTCTCATCGAGGCCCGCCTGGTCGAGATGTCGCGCGGAGACGCGCGGTCCCTCGGCGTCATCTGGGGCGGCGCATGGACCCCGCGCCCGTCGCCGAACGGCCCCATCATCGACCTCCGGGGCGCTCCGCCGGGCGGACCGATCTCGTCAGACAACGCCGGTGCCGCGACCCCGACGACGGCCGCGAACTTCCCCGCCTCGCTGGGCACGCTGCTCGCTGCCGGTGCTGGGGGCCCCTTTGGTCTGGGCCTCGGCTGGCTCGCGTCGAACTTCGCGCTCGACATCCAGCTCCAGGCCCTGGAAGGGCAGCGCCGGGCCCGGATCCTCTCGTCGCCGAGCCTGCTGACGGTCGACAACCAGCCGGCGACGGTGGCCAGCGGGACGAAGTTCCCCATCATCAGCCTGACGGCGGTGCAGGGCACCCAGCAGGCGTCGATCAGCTTCCAGGATGTCACGACGCGGCTCCAGGTCACACCGCGCGTCGTGGGTGACGGGCGCATCGTGCTCACGATCGCCGTGAAGGACGAGGTCGCCGTCGAGCGGATCAACACGACGTTCCTGATCGCGCCGGTCGTGGCCACGCGGAACACGATCACGCAGGCCGACATCGCCGACGGCGGTACGGTCGTGATCGCCGGCCTTCGCCAGGAGTCCTTCCAGAACGACGAGCGCGGGGTCCCCTGGCTCATGAAGGTTCCCGTGCTGGGCTGGCTCTTCAAGAACGACCTGACAGAGACCGGGCGGCGCGAGCTGGTGGTGTTCCTCACGGCGAAGGTCGTGGCGAGCCCCGGCCAGGCTGGCGTGCCTGCGCCCGCGCTGCCGGTCGCGCCTGGCGCGCCAGCGCCTCCGGGCCCGAGTGGCGAGGCTCCGACGTTCACCGTCCCGAAGACCGTGTCGACGCCCGCCCCGCCGGCTCCCCTGGCCACCCCGGGGCCGACCGGCCAGGCGCCGGTGACCATCCCGAAGACGGTCTCGGCAGCCGCTCTGGCATCGACGCCGGTCGCGGCCGTCCGGCCGTCGGCGCCGGCCGCCCCGGTGGGGGATCGGTGATGCGCAGGCCTAGGGTGGCGAGACTCGCGGTCGGCCTGGCTGCCGGGCTCGCGCTCCTCGTGATCGTGGCGGCGCCGGCCCGCGCCCAGGAGTGGACGATTCACCTGCACGGCCACGTCGTGCCGATGAAAGCGAGCTTCTACGCGGAGGAGGCCCCCTGGGTCTTCTTCCGGGACGACGACAGCCAGTACGTGTTCGCGGTCGGCTGCGACCGCGTGCTGCGGGTCGAGCGCGGGGGGGCAGCGATCCCGCCTCCGGCGTGTCCCGTGGAGCGGCTGCCCACGACGATGCCGCGCGTGTACCTGGGTATCATGGACCTCGAGGCCAAGCGTCTCGACGACTCGATCGCGAAGCTCCGCGAGCAAACCCGCGCGTACGCCCAGGCCGTCATCGGGACGTTCGCCGCGACCGGGGAGTTCCTCGGTGACCCGGCCAAGCGGGCCGAGGCGGAGCTGGCGCGTCGCCGGTCCCTCGACGCCGTCGCGTTCCTGCAGAACCAGATCCAGGACACGCTGTTCGACATCCGCTTGACGGAGAATCGCGTCGGGACCCTGCTCGACGCGTCCAAGACCTACCCCAAGAGCGAACGTCAGCGGTTCTACTTCTTCACCAAGTAGAGACTAGCGAGGCGGTGCGGGAGATCATGGTGAACCTCGGGGCCCGGAGCTACGCGGTCCAGATCGGACCGGGGCTTCTCGACGCGGTCGGGCCCGCGTGCGCCAGGCTGCGCCTGGGTCGCCGGGCGGCCGTCGTGACGCAGCCGGCCGTCGGGCCGCACGCCCACCGGGTGACCGAGAGCCTCCGGGGCGCCGGCTTCGACCCGGCCGTTCTCATGGTGACCGAAGGCGAGGAGAGCAAGAGCCTCCGGGAGGCCGAGCGGCTGTGGGACGCCTTCGTCACACACGGTCTCGACCGGGGCTCGCCGGTCGTCGCGGTCGGCGGCGGCGTGGTGGGGGACCTGGCAGGGTTCGCCGGGTCCGCGTTCATGCGCGGCTTGCCGGTGGTGCAGGTACCGACCACGCTCCTCGCGCAGGTGGACGCCTCGATCGGCGGCAAGGTGGCGGTCAATCATCCGCGGGGCAAGAACCTGATCGGTGCCTTCCACCAGCCCCGGCTCGTCATGATCGATCCCCAGAGCCTGCGGACCTTGCCGGAGCGGGAGTACCGCTCGGGGCTTGCCGAGGTGGTGAAGACCGGCGCGGCGCTCGACGCGGACTTGTTCCGCTCGCTCGAGACGGGCCTGGAGGCGCTTCGACGACGTGACGCCGACCTGCTCGAGGCGGTGGTGGCGACCTGCTGCGAGGCAAAGGCCCGGATCGTCGAGCGCGACGAGCGCGAGGAGACCGGCCTCCGCATGGTGCTGAACTACGGGCACACCGTCGGCCACGCCCTCGAAGCCCTGTCCGGCTACCGCCGGTGGCTGCACGGCGAGGCTGTGGCGATTGGGATGGCGGCGGCCGGGCGACTGGCCGTGCGAATGGGGTGGGCGGACGCGAACTCGGCCGCGCGCCAGGAAGCGCTCCTGGAAGGGGTCGGCCTCCCGACCCGGTTCGGCGGCATCGCCCCGAGTGAGATCGCCGATGCTCTGCGCCACGACAAGAAGGCCCGGGACGGCCGCGTGCCCTTCATCCTGATGAGGAGCGTGGGGCGGGCCGAGGTCTGCCACGACGTCCCGGGGGAGATGGTCCTCCAGGCCTTGCAGGAGATCCAGCAATGACTCGCGCCCCGATGCGGGCAACGGAGAGGGAGCCGATGCGAAGGATGCGGTGGGCACTGGTGATGTTCGTTCTCATCCTCGGGACGGCTCTGGCGAGCTGCGACTCGCCCGCTCGGGGCCCGAACACGCAGCCGAGCTCGCCCTCGACCACGGGCTTCTTCCTGGATCTCGTGGCCAGCCCCAACACGATCCGCGGGCAGACGGGCGGGAGCGGCGAGGAGGCCGGTGGGTGCGCGCTGGTCCAGGCCAAGGTGTGGGACCGGCAGGGGCAGCTCGTCGACGGCGCCATCGTCAACTTCACGACGTCGCTCTGCTGCTTCGCGGGGCCGGACGAGATCAACATCGTCGGGTTCACCGCCACGACGGTGCGGGGGACGGCCACGGCCACCTACTGCGGGAAGCGTGAGCGGGGGACCGCCATCATAACCGCCGCCGTCGAGGACGCCTTCGACACCGTCCTCATCACAGTCTTCTAGCGAAGGAGCCTGACGACCATGGGGGCGACACCGATGCATCGAGCGATGGGCGGCTGGCAGGTCCGGGGCGCGGGGCCGTTGGTCCTGACGGCCTTCCTCCTGATCGGTGCCCTCCTGGCGGCGTGTACGGACAACCGGGGCCCGAGCGGCCCAAAGTTCCCGGCCAAGGTCGTGGGCGACGCCATCGGCGGGCCCGGCGGGACGATCAGCATCTCGGTGAGCGTCACCCCCGGCGTCGTCGATCGGGGTCGGCGGGCGAGCGTGGAGGTCTTCGTCACGAGCATCAACGGGGCCCCGCTCCCGAACCGGCGGGTCACCCTCTCGTCGGCGGGCGGTAGCTTCGACCAGGCGAGCGGCACGACCGACGGGGAAGGCTCGTTCCGGACCACCATCTTCGTCCCCTGCACGGTCGCGGCCGGCCCGTACGGGATTACGGCTGTCGTAGAGGGCAAGAGTGTGGTTCTCGAGGGCGCGTTCACCGCGGCCTCGGCGACCTCGAACGATCCGTGCGCGGGCATCGTTCCGGTCCCGCCGGCCGCCCCTGGCGCGCCTGGCGCGCCAGGCGCGCCGACGCTGCCGACCGTCTCGATCACTTCGTCTGGGACCGCTGACGACGGCCTCGGGACCACGGCGACCTTCACCGTGACCCGGACCGGGAGCACCGGCTCGGCGCTCAGCGTCGTCCTGGTTGCAACCGGATCGGCTACCTTCGGGACCGACTACGGGCTCGTAGGCTCCATCGTCGGGACGACGGTGACGATCCCAGCAGGGTCGTTCTCCGCCAACTTCACGTTGAACCCGGTACTTGGCGATGGCCCCGAAAACGATGACCCGAGTGGCCCGAATCTCGACGCCGAGCTGGCAATCCTGACCATCTCCCCCGCCGCGACGTACACCGTCGGGGCTCCCTCCGCGGCTCAGGCGGAGATCGTCGACGGAGGCTAGGAGGCCGGATCCTCACCCGCGCTGATCTGCCATCACCCCCTTCCCGCGGAGGGGGTGATGCTTTTTCGAGAGGGCCCCCCGCGGGGCGTGGCGCCAGCCCACTACCGGCGGGACATGACCTCCTGGAAGAGGTCGACGTAGCGGATGTTCCGGGCCTCGGCCCGAGGCTGGGCCAGGCCCACCCGGATCAACTCGGCGTTCAGCATCCGCCCGTTCGGCAGGTACACGTACGCGAGCCAATCCCCATCCGCGCCGGATCGCTCGCGGTCGAACTCGAGGTGGACCAGGAGCCCGCGATCGAGTCCGGTCCAGGGGTCCTCGAGGACCCGCTGACCGTCCCGCTCACCGGGGAGGGGCTCGACGCCGATCAGCCGGACGCGATGCAGGCGCTGGCTCACGCGGACCTCGATCCGATCGGCATCGAGCCGCCGGACGAACCGGGCCGCCAGGCGTCCCCGCGACGACTCGACCTCCTGGGGGAGGAGCCGGGCGATCTCGCCAAGGGCGAACCCCACGACCCCGCCGAGCCGGCGGAAGCGGATTTCCCCCGCCTCCAGCCAGAACCCGTCCACCTGGACCACGACGCCGTTGGCGAGCTCAAGGAGATGCGGGCGATTGCTGAGGGTGGGCGGTGGGGCGCCAGCCGGTCGGGCGTCTGCCCCCGGTTCCGGGAGTCCGGGCCCCACGCTCTCGCCGTCGGAGGCCCAGAGGGTGATCCAGGCCTCGGGCACGCCGGGGGCGGCGGGAACGCGCAGCACGCCGACCAGGTCCGACCGGTGGAAGCTGAGCGAGCCCTCGGGAGTGCCGACGTGGACCTCCGAGCCCGTCGCGCCGACGGTGCTGGCCCGGACCGTCGCTCCGCTCCGTGTGGCGACGTAGAGCGGGGCTCCAGCGCCCTCGCCCGTTGCCGAGGCGGCCGGCGGCAGCGTTGTCTCCGTCTCCTCAGACTCGTCGGGCACGATCCGGAGGACCTCGTAGCGCGGGATCCCCACCCAGCCCCCGTACTTCTCGAACCGGATCTGGCCGTCCTGCTCGACGTACTTCTGGACGACGATCGGGTCGCCACCGTCGATCAGATGGATGAGGTAGGCGCGGGGCGTCGCCGACCGCCCGCGCGGGGGGGCCGTGGGCTGGCCGAGGGCCGATCCGCCGAGCATCGCGGCGAGCAGAGCGCTCGTCCCGATCGCGCAGAGCGGCCTGGCGGCGCGCACCATGGCCTCACTATACCGGGGGGCGTCGCGAGGTCCAACGACGGTGGAGGGGGTCCGGAAGCGACGGCGCGACGCGCGTTTGCGCTCCACCGACGTTGACAAGCTCGGAACGAGGCCCGTATAGTGAGGGCCGGCTCGGGCCAGGTCGAGACATCGCTTGCCGACCACCGACGAGATCCGACAGTTCGAGGCGCGGCTGGCCCGGGAGCCCACCTCCCAGGCTTACGCGGCGCTGGCCGAGGCGTACCGCCGAGCCGGTCGGGCCGACGAGGCGGTGGCGCTCTGTCGTGAGGGGCTGACGCGCTACCCGGAGTACGGGACGACCCGGCTCGTGCTCGCCAAAGCGCTCCTGGAGGCGGGGGACGTCCAGGGGGCCGCCGCCGAGATCCGGCGGTTCCTCGGGGGCGAGCCCGACCACGAGCCGGCGCTCCGGATCGCCGTGCAGTGCGCCCTCAGGGCGGGCGATCCGACGGGAGCCCTGGGGTATGTGAGGCGCCTGTCGGCGCTCGACCCCCACGACCGCACGGTCGGGGGGCTGTCCCGGGCGCTCGACGTGGGCGTCACCGGACGGGTCACGTCCGACGTGGGCGGGCTCTGGCCGCTCCTCGTCGACGATACGTACGCGACGGTCGCGTTCGGCGACCTCTGCCTCGCGCAGGGGCTCACGGACGAGGCCACGGCGGTGTTCAGCCGGATCGTTGTCCGGCAGCCGGATCATGAGACGGCTCGCGCGCGCCTGGGTGACCTCGGACGACCGAGAGGCGCGACGCGGCGGCCACGAGGGTAGGCGATGCAGGTGTCGACCGCGGAGTTCCGGAAGGGTCTGAAGATCGAGCTCGACGGCCAGCCGTACAACATCGTCGAGTTCCAGCACGTCAAGCCGGGCAAAGGCGGGGCGTTCGTCCGGACCAAGCTGAAGCACCTCCGGCTCGGACGGGTGGTGGATCGCACCTTCCGGGCGGGGGAGAAGGTGGGCCTGGTCGACTACGAGCAGCGCTCGATGCAGTACCTCTACAAGGACGACAACTACCACTTCATGAACCTCAGCACCTACGAGCAGATCGCCCTCGGCCCGGACGTGGTCGGGGAGGCGGCCAGCTGGCTCAAGGAGACGATGGAGGTTGACGTCCTCCTCATCAACGGCGCGCCCGCCGGCGTCGAGGTGCCGAACTTCGTCGAGCTCGAGGTCGTCAAGACGGATCCGGGCGTCCGGGGGGACACGGCGTCGGGGGGCTCGAAGCCCGCCACGCTGGAGACGGGGGCCGTCGTCCAGGTCCCGCTCTTCATCGACCTGGGCGAGATCCTGCGAATCGACACTCGCACCGGGGCATACATCGAGCGGGCGCGCGCGTGAGGCGGCTGTGAACCAGCGAGAGATCCGGCGGCTCGCGGACCTCCTCCGCGATTACGGTCTGAGCGAGGTCGAGGTGGAGCGCGAGGGCGTCCGCATCCGGCTGCGCCGGGAGCCTGCGCCGGTCAGCGCCGCTCCGGCGGGGCCCGCCGTCCGCGCCGCCGCCCCGACGGCGGCCGCCGCGGCCCCCAGGGCCTCCATGGAGCCGGGCGCCGACGAGGCGCAGCTGCTCACGATCGAGGCTCCGATGGTCGGCACCTTTTACCGGGCGCCGTCGCCCGACGCCACCCCGTTCGTCCGGGACGGGGACCGCGTGAAGAAGGGGCAGGTGGTCTGCATCATCGAGGCGATGAAGCTCATGAACGAGATCGAGTCCAAGGTCGCCGGCCGCGTGGTCAAGATGCTGGTCGAGAACGCGCAACCGGTCGAGTACGGCCAGCCGCTGTTCCTCCTGGAGCCCTAGCGCCCCCCGGCCCCGCGCCGCGGCCGATGTTCTGCCGATCCTGCTGGGCCAATCTTCCCGACGGCACCGAACGGTGCCCGAAGTGTCAGCACGACCCCCGTGTGCCTCCCTCGCCAGCGGAGCCCGCACCGCCGGCGTCGGCTCCTTCGTCGCCGTCGCTCTCGGTCCCCCCGGTGACGCCGAGCCCGTCGGTCACGCGGGCGCGTGCGGTCACGCTGGCCCCCGCGTCGGGGCGCGGCCGGGGCCTGGCCTGGCTGAACCTCGCGCTCGCCGTCGCCCTGGTCCTGGGCGTGGCCGGTCCGCTCCTTCTGGGCTGGTGGGAGGCGCGGCGCGAGGTGGCCGTCGAGCCCGCCGGCGGCTCGCCGCCGGCTGCGTCCGCCGAGGCCCTGCCGGAATCGAGCCTGCCGCACGCCGAGCCCGCGGCCGCGCCGGCCGGCGACGACGCGGACGCCCGCGCCGCGCGGGAGGCCTATGGGCTTTACCAGCGGGGCGACGTCGCGGCGGCGTGCGAGCGATACCGCGAGCTGGCGGGCCGGAGCCGGCGGGACGACGTCCGGCGGTCGCTGGGGGGCTGCCACGCGCGCCTCGGACGCGATGCGTACCAGGCCGGCCGGCACGCCGAGGCGGTCGAGCACTATCGGCTGGCGGTGGACGCCTCGCCCGAACGCGCGCACTGGGCGGGGCTGGCGATCGCTCAGGGCGGCGGGGGCGACTTCGCGCGGGGTCAGGCTACCCTCGAGCAGGCTCTCCGGACCTTCCCGGCCGATCCGGAGCTCCTCTACCTCTTGGCCGAGTTCCAGGAGCGCCAGGGCCGGACGCGCGAGGCGGTGCAGACCCTCCAGCAGCTCCTCGCCCGCGAGTCCGGCCACGCCCGCGGGCGGACGCTCCTCGCCCGCCTCGAGCGGGAGCAGAGGGTCGAGGGGGGCTACTGGAGCCAGGAGAGCCCGCACTTCCTCGTCCGGTACGAGGGAGGCGGCGGCATCGACGTGGGCCGGTCGGTCGTCGACATGCTGGAGCAGGCGTACGAGTCGCTCGGTCGTGACCTGGGCGTCTACCCGAAGGAGCGGGTCCAGGTCGGCATCTACGTGACGAAGACGTTCGCGGAGCTCGGCGGCATCCCGCCGGAGTTCGCCGAGCACGTCCTCGGGTTCTACGACTTCCAGAAGCTGCGCCTCCGGCTGTCGGCGTCCCAGACCGGGTCGATCGCGCTCGAGCGCCTCTGCCGCCACGAGTACGCGCACCTCCTCATCCACCAGGCCACCCGGGGGAACGCGACTCGGTGGCTCCACGAGGGCCTCGCGCAGGTGGTCGAGCCGCGCTCCGCGCCGCGCTTCGTCGAGGTGGACGTCGCCCTGGACCGCCAGCACTTCACGCTGGAATCGCTGGAGCGCCTGTTCCGGTCGAACGCGGTCGGCGCGGCGTACCAGTTCTCCCACATCGTGGTCGAGTACCTGGTGGACCGCGGCGGCATGAGCGGCATCCGCACCTTCCTCGGCCGTCTGGGCCAAGGGGAGCCGCTCCCCCAGGCCTTGAAGGAGAGCGTCGGGGTGAGCGTCGAGGACGTCGAGGCCCGCTTGCTGGCGGCCGGGGGGCGGAGCTGACGCCGTGAGCCGGCTCACGCGCTCCCCCGTCGAGGCCTGACCGCGCCATGTTCAGCAAGATCCTGATCGCCAACCGTGGGGAGGTCGCCCTCCGGATCCTCCGTACCTGCCGGGAGATGGGCATTCGGTCAGTGGTGGCCCACTCGACGGCCGACGCGGGGTCACTCCCCGTGCGACTGGCCGACGAGAGCATCTGCATCGGGCCCGAGGACAGCGCCCAGAGCTACCTCAACATCCCGCGGTTGATTGCCGCCGCGGAGGTCACAGAGGCCGAGGCGGTCCACCCCGGCTACGGCTTCCTCGCCGAGAACGCGACGTTCGCCGAGATCTGCCGGGCGTGCAACATCCGCTTCATCGGGCCGAGCCCGGAGGTGATCCGGCTCCTGGGGGACAAGGTCCGGGCGCGGGAGCTGGCCCGCAAGACGGACGTTCCCGTCCTGCCCGGCAGCGAAGGGGCCGTGCGGGACGAGGCGGAGGCGCGGGCCGTCGCGGAGACCCTCGGGTACCCGGTGCTCCTCAAGGCGTCGATGGGCGGCGGCGGGCGCGGAATCCGGATCGTCTGGGACGCCGACGCCCTGGCGGCGGCGGTGCGGACCTGCCAGAGCGAGGCAGCCGCGGCCTTCGGCTCGTCGGAGATCTATCTCGAGCGGTACGTCGAAGGCGCCCGCCACGTCGAGGTGCAGGTCCTCGCCGACGGCCGGGGCCACACGATTCACCTGGGCGAGCGGGACTGCTCCATCCAGCGGCGCCACCAGAAGCTCCTGGAGGAGTCGCCCTGCCCGGTCATGACGGCGGCGGTGCGCCAGGAGCTCGCGGACGCCGCGCTCCGGCTCTGCCGGGCCGCGGGCTACGAAAGCGCGGGCACGGTGGAGTTCCTTCTGGATCGGAGCGGGCGCTTCTACTTCCTCGAGGTCAACACGCGGATCCAGGTCGAGCACCCGGTGACCGAGATGCTGACCGACGTGGACCTCGTGCGGGCGCAGATCCTGATCGCGGCCGGGGAGCCGCTGGGGATGCGCCAGGAAGACGTCGTCCTCCGGGGCCACGCGATCGAGTGCCGGGTGACGGCGGAGGACCCGGTCAGCTTCGTGCCCAGCCCCGGGCGCATCACGGCCTTCGTGGCGCCGGGCGGTCCCGGCGTGCGGGTGGACAGTCACTGCTTCGCGGGATACACGGTGCCCCCGCACTACGACTCGCTGGTGGCGAAGGTGATCACCCACGGGAGCGACCGGCACGAAGCCGTGGCCCGGATGCGCCGGGCGGTGGCGGAGTTCGTCGTCGAGGGAATCAAGACGTCCCTTCCCCTCCACGCACGGCTCCTGGTCGACCCGCGGTTCGCGGCCGGGGACTACTCCACGACGTTCCTCGAGTCCGGGCTCTGAGGGGTCGGACCCGGGTGTCGCCTTGACACCCCCCGGGGCGCATAGTAGCGTACCTGCCACTCGATTCCCGGGCAGGTAAGCCCACGTAGAGACAGTTGATCGGTTCGAGGCGAGGTGGGCGCCGTCGGCCCGCCTCATGACATCCATCCGGGCTCCACGTCACGCAGGAGGAGGTTGAGTATGCGAGGGAAGTGGCTCGTAGCGCTCGGCATCGGGGCGCTCGCCGTCGCGATCGCCGGGCCGGCGGACGCCCAGTCGTGTCCGAAGGGCAAGCTCCGGCTCTACACGTCGTGGCCCATGCAGGGCGCGATGATCCCCGAGAGCACGGGCATGAAGAACGGCGTCAACATGGCGGTTGCCGAGGCCGGCGGGGTCGTTGCGGGGTACTGCCTCGAGGTGGTGAACCTGGACGACGCGTCGCCCCAGACGGGCAAGTGGGACGGTGCCGTCGAGGCCGAGAACGCGAATAAGGCGGTGGCCGATCCCTTGGCCATCGTGTACATCGGCACGTACAACTCGGGCGCGGCGAAGGTCTCCATCCCGATCAACAACCGTGCCAGCATGGCCCAGATCACCCCCGCCAACACGTACCCCGGCCTCACGAAGAAGCGGGGGGCGGCGCCGGGTGAGCCAGAGATCTACCGGCCGATGGGCTTCGTGAACTACTTCCGCCCCGTCCCGGCCGACGACATCCAGGGCGCGGTGGGCGCGAAGTGGGCGAAGCAGCGCGGGCACAAGAAGGTGTTCATCCTCCACGACCAGGAGCTCTACGGCAAGGGGATCGCCGACGTCTTCGACGCTGCGGCCAAGAAGCTCGGGATCCAGGTTGTCGGCAACGAGGGCATCGACTACAAGCAGCCCGACCAGAAGCCGGTCCTGACCAAGGCCCGTGCCGCGGGCGCGGACCTCGTCTACATGGGCGGCGTCGTGGACACGGGCGCCCCGATCGTGATTCGTGGCATGAAGGAGCTCGGCCTCGTCGGGGCGCGGGGCGTCCGCTTCATGGGCGCCGACGGTCTCCTCGAGGAGGAGGTCCTCAAGGGCGCGACCTGCGACGCCGCGATGCAGACCGACATGCGGATCACGTTCGCGAGCCTGCCCTTCGAGAAGCTGACGGGCGTCGGGGCAAAGACGTACCAGGGCTACAAGGCGAAGTACAACATCGAGCCCACGGCGTACGCGCTCTATGCGAGCGATGCGGCGCGGATCGCGTTGGACGGCATCAAGCGGGCCGCCCCCGCGGTCGACAAGGCCATGGCCGCCAAGGATATCAAGGCGGCGCGCGAGGCGGTCCGCCAGGCCATCGCCAACACGAAGAACTTCGAGGGCATCAACGGAAAGTTTACCTTCGACGAGAACGGCGACACGACGATCGAGACGATGTCCGGGTACAACGTCGTCAAGGTCGACACGACAGCGATGTCGTCGGCGCTCGGCTGCAAGTTCGCGTTCGAGACCATCCTGGAGTAGCGCGATCTCGGGCGGGCGGCGGAACTCCTTCCGCCGCCTGCCCGGTTCCCTCCGACCCGCCGCACCGCGCGCATGGAGTGGTACGAGGTCCTCGTCCAGCAGACCATCAACGGTCTGACCCGTGGCGCCGTCTTCGCCCTGATCGCCCTCGGCTACACGATGGTCTACGGGATCATCGAGCTCATCAACTTCGCCCACGGCGACGTGTTCATGCTCGGCCTGTTCCTCTCGCTCACCATCTTCACGCTGCTCGGCATGGCCCGGACGCTCACCGGATGGGAGCTCGTGACCATCCTGCCTCTGGTGTTCCTCGCGACCATGCTCCTGACCGGCATGATCAACGTGACGATCGACCGGCTGGCGTACCGGCCGCTGCGTCGCTCGCCGCGCCTGGCGCCGCTGATCACGGCCATCGGCGTCTCCTTCGTGATCGAGAACCTCGCGATGCTCGCGGTTGGCCCGGCTCCGGTGCCGTATCCGGACGTCTTCCCCTCCGTCGACATCCTCTACGAGTGGCTCGGGTGGAACACCAAGGTGTTCGTCACCACCAAGGACCTGCTCGTCGTCGGCGCCACCGTCCCCCTTATGATGGTCCTGCAGTACTTCATCACGCGGACCGGCTGGGGGCGGGCGATGCGCGCGACCGCCCAGGACCGTGAGACCGCGGAGGCCATGGGGATCAACGTCGAGAAGACCATCCTGCTCACCTTCTTCATCGGCGGCGCTCTGGCCGGCGCCGCGGGCCTGATCCAGGGCCTCTACTACAACATCGGCACCTACTACATCGGGTACCAGGCGGGGCTCCGCGCGTTCACGGCCGCCGTGCTGGGCGGCATCGGGAACATGCCCGGTGCGGCGCTCGGCGGGATCGTGATCGGCTTCCTGTCGGCGTGGAGCGACCAGTACATCTCGGCCCGCTGGACCAACGCGATCGTGTTCTCCATCCTCATCCTCGTCCTGGTCTTCCGCCCGCAGGGACTCTTGGGCGAGCGGACGCCTGAGAAGGTCTAGACGCGTGACCACGGCCGACAACCCGCCCCGCGGCGTGCCCGCGCTTCGCTGGAGCCTGCTCGTCGCCGCGCTGATCGCGTACCCGTTCGTGGACCGCTCGATCTCGCCCATCCACACGATCCACGCGGTCTCCGACGCGATGATCTACGTGCTCCTGGCGCTCGGGCTCAACATCGTGGTGGGCTGGGCCGGGCTGCTGGACCTCGGGTACGCGGCCTTCTTCGCGATCGGCGCCTACGCGATGGGGCTGCTGAACTCGCCCGTCCTGGGGTCGCCGCTCTACGGCCACGGCTGGAGCTTCTGGGTCTGTATCTGGATCGCCGCCCTCGTCTCCGGGACGTTGGGGGTCATGATCG
>DATAFX010000133.1:0-35825 GCA_036257195.1 Candidatus Methylomirabilota bacterium
AGCTCCACCGGCGGGCGCGGAAGCGTGAGCTGGTGAAAGACCGCGGCCACCGCGCCGCCGTGCACCGTGCCGGGGAAGCCGTGGAGGTCGGCCGGGAACGTCACGACGCCGCGGGCGGCGTCGGTGGCCGCCTGCCGGAGCGCCTCGTCGATCGTCACGAAAGGCGCGCGGTGGTCAGGGATCGGAGCAGTCGCGCGTGTACCCGCAGCGCGGGCAGACGATCTTGCACTTGATCTCGCGCATGATCGTCCCTCAGACCCAGCAGCGGTGCACCGGCGCGTCCTGGGCCATGTCGAGTCGGGTGGTATAGTAAGCGCGATGCGCCGCCCGCTTCAACCTTTCGGAGGGGGCGCCTGCCTCGCGCTTGTCCTGGCCGCTCTCGTCGGAAGCGGATGTGTCGCGGCGACCCTGGACGCCGTGCGCGCCGACGTCGCGTCAGGCCAGGGCCACCTCATCCAGACGGTTCCCTTCATCGCCCAGGACGCCTACCAGTGCGGGCCGGCCGCGCTCGCCATGGTCCTCCGCTACTGGGGCACCCCCGCCGAGGCGGACGAGATCGGCCGCGCCCTCTACCTGCCGTCGGCCCGCGGAGTGCTGAACCTCGAGCTCGAGTTCGAGGCGCGCCGGCGCGGATTCCGGACCCAGGCGTTCGACGGCACGCTCGACCGTGCGAAGGTCGAGCTCAGCCAGGGCCGCCCGCTCATCGTGTTCCAGGATCTCGGCCGCGGGCCCGTGTCCGTCCCGCACTTCGCCGTGCTGCTGGGGTACGACGACCGGCGCCAGGTCGTGGTCCTGCACTCGGGCACGACCGCGTACCGCATCGTCCCCTACGCGGAGTTCCTCCGGACCTGGGCCGCCCGGCGCGGCTGGTCGCTCCTGATCACGCCCCCCGGCGCCGCGGGATGACCGACACCGCTCGCCGCCGTCTGGGCGTGGCGCTCGGCGCGGCCCCGGCGGACCTCCTCGCCCTGGGGGGCGACGTGGTCAACGTCTACACTGGCGAGGTCGTCCGCGGGGATGTGGCGGTGACAGAAGGACGGGTCGCCGCGGTCGGTCCGGACCTCTCGGCCCTGGTCGGCCCGGAAACCGAGCGGCTCGACGTCCGGGGCCGGGTGCTCGTTCCGGGTTTCATCGACGGCCACACGCACCTCGATTTCCTGACCGCGCTGCCGGAGCTCCTTCGGGAGGCGATTCCCCGGGGCCTCACCGGGCTGGTCACCGAGATGGTCCAGGTCACCTCGGCCCTGGGCGCGGCTGGCGCACGCTGGTTCCTCGACACCCTCGAGGCCCAGCCGATCCACGCCTACGCCACGGCGCCCGTGATCTCGTACCTCTCCGCGGAGGCGGCGCCGGGTCGGCCCCTGCTGGACGCCGCCGCGCTCGGCGCGCTCCTCGAGGACCCGCGCGTCCTCGGCCTGGGCGAGGTGTACTGGCACCGCCTGCTCCCGGAGCCCGATCGCTTGCTGTCGCTGATCGACCGGGCGCGGGCGCTTCGCAAGACCGTCGAGGGCCACACGGCGGGAGCGCGGGGGCCGCGGCTCGTCGCGTGCGCCGCGGCGGGGCTCGACTCCTGCCACGAGCCGATCACCGCGGCGGAGGCGCTCGAGCGGCTTCGGCTCGGCATGCGCGTCATGATCCGGGAAGGCTCGGTGCGGCGGGACCTGGCCGCGGTCCTCGATGTCCGCCACGCCGGCGTGTCGCTGCGCCGCGCGACGCTGGCCTCGGACGGGATCTGGCCGACCGACCTCCTCGAGCGCGGGTACATGGACGGCATCGTCCAGAGGGCGATCGACGGCGGGCTCCCGCCGCTAGTTGCGTATCAGATGGCGAGCCTGAACGCGGCGGAGCACTTCGGCCTCGACCGAGAGCTCGGCGGCATCGCGCCCGGACGCTGGGCGGACTTCCTCGTGCTGCCCGACCTCCGCACGGTGCGGCCTGAGGTGGTAGTGGCGCGAGGCCGGCTCGTCGCGCGCGATGGCCGGTGCCTCGTGGAGTGCCCAGTCGTGCCCATGCCGCCGGGCCTCTACGCGGGGCCGCGGCCCGGGCCGCTCGACCCCGCCTCACTCCGTCTGGGCGCCCCAGGCCCCCGCGCTCGGGTGCGCGTGATCCGGATCGCGGGGGACATCGTCACCGCGGAGGCCGAGGCGACGCTCGCCGTAGGCGACGGCGCGGTCCTGGCGGACCCGGCGTCCGATCTCCTGCTCGCGGCGGTCCTGGACCGGCGGGCGGGTCTGAGTCGCGGGTTCGGGGTGGTGCAGGGATTCGGCCTCCGTGAGGGCGCGGTCGCCTCGACGCTGTCGTTCGACACCGCAGACCTGGTGCTGATCGGCGCCACCCGCGAGGCGCTGGCCGCCGCCGCCCAGCGGGCGGTGGGAATCGGGGGCGGGTTCGTCGTCGTGGACGGCCGAGGTGGCGTCCGCGCGGAGCTGCCGCTCCCGCTCGGAGGCATCGCCGCCGCCGCCCCGATACCGGAGCTGGCCCGGGGGCTCGAGGCCCTGGACGCGGGACTGCGGGGCCTCGGCTGCGCGCTCTCGCGCCCGCTCCTCACGCTCCAGGCCCTCACGTTCTCCGCCATTCCGGCACTGCGCCTAACGACGCGCGGGCTCCTGGTCGTCAAGAGCCGCGAACACGTGCCCGCCCTGCTCTGATTCGGCGGACGACCGCGCAGGCTCACGGATGTCAGCCTCGCCGATCCTCACCGCCCCGTTCCTGACCGCGGCGATCGCGAACTTTCTGTTCTTCACCGGGCTCGGCGGCTTCGTCCTCCTGCCGCTTCACCTCCGGGCCCTCGGCGCGACGGACGGCCAGCTGGGGCTGATCATGGCCTGCTACAGCGGGACGGCGATCGTGGCGCAGCCGGTGGTCGGCGCGTGGGTCGACCGCGGCGGGCGCCGAACGTTCCTGGTCACCGGCGCCGTGCTCACCTCGGGCGTCGCGCTCATGTTCGCGGCCGCGCCCAACGCTCTGGGGCTCTTCCCGCTGCTTCGCGCGCTCCAGGGCGCTGCGTTCTCCGTCTTCTTCATGGCGAACTTCGCGGTCGTCGTCGACCTGGTCCCGCCGGACCGGCGCGCCCAGGCTCTCGGGATCTTCGGGATCTCGGGGCTCGTCTCCGGTGCGGTCGGGCCGGCCCTGGGTGAGCTCCTGGTGCAGGCGAGCGGCTTCCGAGGGTTGTTCCTGGCCTCGGCGGCCCTCCCGCTGCTGGCCGCCCTGATCTCGGCCCGGCTCGAGCTCTCGCCGCCGCGCCCGGCGGCCGGCGAGGGTGTCCAGGGCCTCCTGCAGGGGATCGCGTCGGCTCCGCGGCTGCCGCTGACGCTCGGAGTCGCTCTCGGACTCGGGCAGGGCGTGATGTTCACGTTCTTCCCGACCTATGCGGTCGACCTCGGCGTCCGGTGGGTGGGCGTCTTCGCGGTCGCCTACTCCGCTACGGCCCTGGTCCTGCGGGCGACCACCAGCAGCCTCGCGGACACGGCGGGGCGCCGAGCCGTCATCATCCCTGCGATGGGGTTGCAGGCCGGCGCCACCGTACAGCTGGCGAGCCTGGGTCTCCTCGCGCGAGGGACGGGCCTCCCGGCGGGGCCGTTCCTGGCCCTAGCGGGCGCCCTCGCGGGCGCCGCGCATGGACTCGTCTACCCCGCGCTGACGGCGCTGGTCGTCGACGTCACGCCGCCGGACCGGCGCGGCCGGGTGGTGGGGGTGTTCATGGCCTTCATCCTCGTGGGCCAGGCCGGGGGGACGGCTGGCTTCGGCCACCTGGCCCACGCGGTTGGCTACGGCCCGATGTTCGCCCTACTCAGCGTCTTCCTCGCCGGAGCGTGCGCTCTTGCCTTCCGCCTGGAGCGGTAATCTGCACCGCCCGCGGCGCGGCCCCCGGGGGTGCCGGAGGTCTGGGGTATACTGCGCCCACGGCGCCCGGGGGCGCCTCTGAGGGAGGGTGGGCCATGCGAGGAGCGCGAGCGCGGACGCTGGCCATGATGGCACTGGCGGGGCTTCTGAGCCTCGGCGCGACGGAGCCCCCTAAGGCGGGTGGTCCGGGGATCGGTCCCCAGGAGGCCGAGGTAACGGCCGTCGTGGTCGACCCGAGCACGCGGCAGCCGGTCGTCCTCCTCCAGGGCAAGCGGGACCGGCGCCCCCTGGCGATGTCGATCGGCCAGTTCGAGGCCAACGGCATCGCCATCGCCCTCCAGGGTGTGACGCCTCCGCGCCCGCTCACGCACGACCTGTTTCTCAACGTGCTGGGCGATCTCCGCGCGTCCCTCAAGCGCATCGTGGTGACGGATCTCCGCGACGACGTCTTCTACGCGCAGCTCCACCTGGAGACGTCGGGGACGCGGCTCACCATCGACTCCCGGCCTTCGGACGCCATCGCGCTGGCGCTCCGGGCGCGGGTGCCCATCCTCGTGGAGGACCGCGTCTTCGACAAGGCGGAGCGGCTCCAGCCAAAGGGTGGGTCCACGCCGACCTTCTGACCCCCCAGTGCGTGACGGGCCGGGGTCCAGCCGCGCTCTGCCTGCCGTCGAGTGGGCCGTCCAGCGTCGTCTGGACGACCTGATCGGGAAGCTCGAGCCGAAGTTCGGTGACCTCCAGGGCCGCGTCGAGGTCATCCCGCGCCCGGGCGTGAGCTTCGCGATGATCGGCGGCGCGGACACGGCGAAGGCCGCGATCAGCGGGCTGTCCCACGCGCTCCGGACGCCCGACCTCTACCGGCGCTGGGGCATCGCTCCGCCGCGCGGCGGGCTCCTCTACGGGCCCCCCGGCAACGGCAAGACCTTGCTCGCGAAGGCGCTCGCCACGCTGTCGGAGGCGCTCTTCTACCACTTCCGGCTGGCGACCCTCACGTCCAAGGTCGGTCCGGCGGCGGCCGAGGTGATCAAGGAAGTCTTCCAGCTTGCCGGCTCGGAGGGGAAGGGGGTCCTCTACTTCGAGGACGCCGAGGCGCTCTCGTTCGAGCACATTCTTCCTCCCGAGCGCGCCCGGGAGGCCGCGGCGCCCCTTCTCATCGGGATCTGCGAGCTGCTCGACGGACTGCGGGCCTTTCCCACGCTTCTCGTCGTCGCCTCGACGAGTCGTCCCGACGGGATCGGCTCGCTGCTCATCGCCCCCGGCCGCCTGGACCACCTCATCGAGGTGCCGCTCCCCGACGGCCCTGCCCTCCGTGAGATCGTCGAGATCCAGCGCAAGCGCGCGGAGGCGCTGGCCGAGCGGCCGCTGTTCGAGCCGATCGACGCCGACCTGTTCGTGCCCCGGCTGGCCGGGATGAGCGGAGGCGAGGTCGCCGAGGTGATCCGTCGCGCGCTCGAGGAGAAGGTCCACCAGTCCGGGGAAGGCCCGGAGCCCGGGTTGGTGCGGACCGCGGACCTTCTCACCGCGGTGGACGAGTCGCGCCGCGTCCGGGACGTGGTGGTCAAGATCCGCTACGGGCAGTACCTGTGAGACGGCCGCGCTCCTCCCCGGCACCGGGAGCGCCAGTAGCCCGGTGATCTGCGAGACGACGATCCGTGTGCGGTACGCGGAGACCGACACTATGGGCGTCGTCTACTACGGTAACTACCTCACCTACTTCGAGGTCGGCCGGGTGGAGTTTCTCCGCCAGCACGGCTTTCCCATGTCGGCGGTGGACCGCAAGCTCCACATGCCGGTCGTGGAAGCGACCGTCCGCTACGTCAAGCCCGCTCGCCTCGACGACATGCTCCGCGTCCGGTGCTGGATCAGTGACCGGAAGCGGGCGTCGTTCGTCTTCCGGTACGACATCCGTCACGCGGAGACAGGCGAGCCCGTCGCGACCGGGGAGACCCGGCACGCCTGCTGGAATCCGGAGACCCAGCGCATGATCGCCATCCCCGACTGGCTCGAGCCGCTCCTTGCTCCGGAGGTTGCCCCTGCGCCGTAATCGTCGTCAGCGTCAGCGGCCGGGCGCGTCCCGGCCGGCCGGTCCGCCGAGACTCGCCGCCCGCTCTCCCGGCCCGAGGCCCGCGCCTCGGAGGAGGTTCCCGTGCCCAGCGTGACCCACGCCCGCTCGCGCCCGATCACGGAGGTCGCCGCCAGTATCGGCCTCGCCGACGAGGAGCTCCTCCCCTACGGCCGTGAGATCGCGAAGGTCTCGGTCAGGGCGCTCGGCGCCCGGCGGGATGCCCCGTCCGGCAAGCTCGTGGTCGTCTCGTCCATCACGCCGACGCCGCCGGGCGACGGGAAAACGACCGTCACGATCGGACTCGGACAGGCGCTCTGGCGCATCGGGCGTCGCGCGGTCGTGGCGCTCCGCGAGCCGTCGATCGGGCCGTGCCTCGGCATCAAGGGTGGCGGGACGGGCGGAGGGCGCGCACAGGTCCTGCCAGCGGACTCGATCAACCTCCATTTCACGGGCGACATTCACGCGGTGGAGACGGCCCACAACCTGCTGGCGGCGTGCCTGGACAACCACCTCTATCACGACAACGCGCTCCGGATCGACCCGCGGCAGGTCCTTTTCCGTCGCGCCATGGACATGAACGACCGCGCCCTCCGCGAGATCGTGCTCGGGCTGGGCGGGCGGTTCCAGGGGTACCCCCGCGAGGAGGGGTTCCTTATCACCGCGGCCTCCGAGGTGATGGCGCTCCTCTGCCTGGCCGAGGACCTGATGGACCTCAAGACCCGCCTGGGCCGGATCCTCCTCGGGTTCACGTTCGACGGCCGGCCGGTGCTCGCCCAGGACCTCAAGGTCATCGGGGCGATGGCCGCGCTGCTCCGCGACGCCATCCACCCCAACCTGGTCCAGACGCTCGAGGGCACGCCGGCCCTCGTCCACGGCGGCCCGTTCGCCAACATCGCGCACGGCTGCAACTCCGTCATCGCGACCAAGCTCGCGCTCAAGCTCGGCGAGATCTGCGTGACCGAGGCCGGCTTCGGGTTCGACCTCGGCGCCGAGAAGTTCTTCGACATCAAGTGCGGCTACGCCGGACTTCGGCCGGACGGGGTGGTGCTGGTCGCGACCGGCCGCGCGCTCAAGTACCACGGGGGCGTCCCGATGAGTGCCGTCGACCAGGAGGACCTGCCGGCCATCAAGCGCGGCATGGCGAACCTCGAGAAGCACGTCGAGGACATCCATCACTTCGGCGTCCCCGTCGTCGTGGCGCTCAACCGGTTCCCCTCGGACACCGACGCGGAGCTGGCGGCGATCGTCGAGCATTGCGCCGCGCTGGACGTCCCGGCCGTGCCCGCCAACGTTTACGGCGAGGGCGGGGCGGGGGGCGAGAAACTGGCGGCCGCGCTCGTCGACGTGCTCGCCCGGCACCCCTCCCGGTTCCAGCCGCTCTACGACTGGGCGGCGCCGGTCAAGACCAAGATCCACACGATCGCCACGCGAATGTATGGGGCGGAGCGGGTTGCCTACACGAAGCGGGCGGAGGCGCAGATCGCCCAGGCGGAGGCGCTCGGGTACGGCGCCCTCCCGATCTGCATGGCCAAGACGCAGCGCTCCCTCTCGGACGACCCGGCTCTCCTCGGGCGACCCCGGGACTTCACAGTGACCGTGGGCGAGGTGCGGATCTCCGCGGGCGCGGGCTTCCTAGTCCCGATCACCGGGGACATCCTGACGATGCCGGGGCTTCCTCGGGTCCCGAGCGCGGAGCGGATCGACGTGGACAGCGGGGGACGGATCACGGGCCTCGTCTGAGTCGGCCCGGCGGGGGCCGTGCCGATGGCCGGCTCCCGGTCGCGACCCGGCGCGGCCTCGGCACCGTGCTATACTTCGACCCTGGATCGCAGCCCCGACGTCCTGCAGGGAGCCGCGACAGCGCGCCGATTCTCCGGTCGATGACCCAGCGAGCATCACAACGGGAGCGGAGCGACGAGCGATGATCGAGGTCGATCGCCTCACGAAGCGCTACGGGCCGACGCCGGCCATCCAGGACGTCTCCTTCGCTGTCGAGAAGGGCCAGATCGTCGGCTTCCTGGGCCCGAACGGCGCAGGCAAGACGACGACCATGCGCATCCTCTCCTGCTTCATGCCTGCCTCGAGCGGGACCGCCCGCGTCGCCGGCTACGATGTGTTCGAGCAGTCGCTGGAGGTCCGCCGGCGCATCGGCTACATGCCCGAGAACGTGCCGCTGTACGGCGACATGACGGTCACCGCCTACCTCGACTTCGTCGCGCACATCAAGGGCCTCGGCCGGAGCGAGCGCCGCCGGCGGGTGGGCGAGGTGCTCGAGCGGTGCCAGATTCCCGACGTGCGGGAGCGGCTAATCGGGCGGCTCTCGAAGGGGTATCGCCAGCGCGTGGGCCTCGCCCAGGCGCTCATCGCCGATCCCGAGGTGCTGATCCTCGACGAGCCGACGATCGGGCTCGACCCCAAGCAGATCGTGGGGATCCGTCAGCTCATCAAGTCACTGGCCGGCGCCCACACGGTCATCCTTTCCACGCACATCCTGCCCGAGGTGTCGATGGTCTGCGAGGGCGTGATCATCATCAACCGCGGGCGGGTGGTCGCCTCCGGCCCGCTCGACCGGCTCATGCAGGAGCTCTCACCGGTGGCCCGGATCCAGGTTCAGATCGAGGGCCCGGCCGAGCTGGTCGGCCAGTCGATCCGGGCCCTTCCCGGCGTCCGCCGGGTCGAGACGCGGAGTGTGGTCGACGGCACCGGCACGTTCGTCCTGGAAACGGACCGCGCACGGGACGTGCGGCGGGACATCGCGCAGCTGGCGGCACAGCAGCGCTGGGGGCTCCTCGAGCTCCGGGCCCTCGACCTGTCGCTGGAGGACGTGTTCATCCGAATCGTGGCCGGCGAGGAGCACGAGGAGGGGATGGCCGACGAGGCGGCGGGAGCCGCGACCGAGGAGGTGGCGTCGTGAGGGCCTGGGCCATCCTCAAGAAAGAGCTCCGGGTCTACTTCAGCTCGCCGATCGCCTACGCGGTCCTGACGATCTTCTCGCTGATCACCGGCTGGTTCTTCTACAACGTGTTCGGCTTCTACGTGCTCACGAGCATGCAGGCGGCGATGAACCCCATGATGGCGCGAGACCTCTCCGTCATCGAGGGTGTGCTCCGCCCCCTGTTCCAGAACATCAGCGTCATCATGCTGCTGATGATGCCGATCCTCACGATGCGCCTGCTCTCTGAGGAGAAGAAGAGCGGGACGATCGAGCTCCTGCTCACCTACCCGGTCCGGGACGGGGAGGTGCTGCTCGGCAAGTACCTGGCCGCGCTCGCCGTGTTCGCCGCGATGCTGGCGCTGACGCTCGCCTACCCCCTCATCATGATGTGGGTCACGCCGGTCGAGTGGGGACCCCTTGCGACCGGATATCTCGGGCTCCTGCTGCAGGGGGCGGCGTTCATCGCGATCGGGATCCTGATTTCCTCGCTCACCGAGAACCAGATCGTGGCGGCGGTGGCGACCTTCGGGACGCTGCTGATCTTCTGGGTAATCTCCTGGGCGTCTGACTCGGCGGGTGGGAACCTGGGGCGCGTGCTCTCGCACGTGTCGCTCACCGAGCACTTCGACTCGTTCGCGAAGGGCGTGATCGACACGAAGGACCTGATCTACTACCTCGACCTCACCATCCTGGCCCTGTTCCTCACCCTGCGCTCGCTCGACTCCAAGCGCTGGAGAGGCTGAGCGCCATGGACCGACTCGCGACCCCGGCGCTCTTCCTCGGCCTCGGCGGCGTCGTCGCCGGCTTCATCCTGCAGAACTACCGCCCGTCGTGGACCAAGGTGTGGCCGGCGCTCCTGATCGTCGGCGGCCTGGTCCTCCTCTTCGGTCTGTACCTGAGCTTCGCGAGCAACGTGCGCCAGGCGCTGGCGGGCCGCGCGACCCGGTACGGCCTCAACGCGGCGGTCTTGGTCGTCCTGATCATTGGAGTGATCGCGCTCGTCGAGGCGGTTTCGTACCGACACAGCTACCGGGTCGACCTGACCGAGAACAAGCGCTGGAGCCTGTCCCCCCAGACGGTGAAGGTCGTTGGGGAGCTGACCGTGCCGGTGAAGGCCGTGGCGTTCTTCCGGCCCGACCAGCCCGGCAAGCGAACGGCGGAGGACCTGCTCAAGCAGTACGCGGCGCGCTCGGACGGCAAGTTCACCTGGGAGGTCGTCGACGCGGACCGGAACCCGCTCTTGGCCCGGCAATACGGCTTCGAGAGCTTCGGGATGGTCGTGCTCGAGGCGGCCCTGAAGGACGGGCAGAACAAGCAGGAGAAGCTTCAGGACCTGGACGAAGAGAAGCTCACCAACGGCCTGATCCGGGTCACGCGACCTGGCAAGCGCGTCGTCTACTTTCTGAAGGGCCACGGCGAGAAAGACCCGGCCTCGAACGAGCGGAGCGGCTACGGCCAGATGAAGGCCGCCGTCGAGAAGCTGAACTACGACGTCAAGGACCTGCTGCTGGCGCGGGACGCCACGGTGCCGGACGACGCCACTATCGTGGTCGTCGCCGGCCCGCAGAAGGAGTTCCTGCCGAAGGAGATCGACGCCCTGGTCGCCTACGTGGCCCGGGCCGGCAAGGTTCTCTTCATGGTCGATCCGTTCCAGAACCCAGGGCTCGGCCCGGCACTCGAGCGGTGGGGGCTCGCCCTCGGAAACGACGTCATCATCGACATCAGCCCTACCGGGCAGCGGGCGGGGGCGGGGCCGGAGATCCCGGTCGTCTTCGACTATCTCTCGCACCCGATCACGCGGGACTTCCGGTTCGCGACGTTCTTCCCGGTGAGCCGGACGGTCTCCGTGAAGGAGAAGCCGCCCGAGGGCGTCAGCGCCCAGGGGCTTGCCCGCACGTCCGGCGAGAGCTGGGCGGAGGCCAACCAGGACCAGATCCGGACGGGGCAGGTCAAGCCCGATCCCGGCGAGGCGCGGGGGCCGCTGACCGTCGCCGCGGTCGCGACGATCGACGCCAAGGACACGCCGGCCGACCGCAAGGGCGCGAAGGCGCGGGTGGTCTTGGTTGGCGACTCGGACTTCGCGGCGAACGAGTTCGTCAACCTCTCCGGCAACCGCGACTTCTTCCTCAACACGCTGTCGTGGCTCGCCGAGGAGGAGAACCTGATCGCGGTGCGGCCCAAGGACTCCCGGCCCGCCCCGGTCTTCCTGACGGCCGCCCAGGGGCAGATGGTCTTCCTGGTGCCCGTCGTGCTGATCCCCCTGGCCGTGATCGTGGGCGGGGTCGTGGCCGTCGCCCGCCGCCGCGGCCGGTAGCCGAGAGCCGCCCCGATGCGCTGGACGACAACGGCGGTGCTGGCGGTCCTCTTGGCGGGGCTCGCGACCTTCTACTACGTCTACGAGATCCGCCAGGCGCCCGAGCGCGAGAAGGCCGCCTCCGTCAAGGACCACCTCTGGAAGGAGCTCGAGGGGAAGGACGTCGAGGAGATCGTCGTCCGGAAGGGGGACGCGGAGGCCTTCCGCCTCCGAAAGGACGGCGAGGCCTGGAGCCTCGTGGCGCCCGTCGCCGCGCCGGCCGACCGCGGGGCGGCGGACAGCCTGGCGACATCCTTGGCGACGCTCCGGGTCGAGCGGGAGATCGAGGCCAACCCGCAGAAGCCCGCCGACTTCGGGTTGGCGCCGCCGGCCGTCGAGGTGACGTTCCGGGCCAAGGGCCAGGAGCGCACGGTCAAGCTCGGGGCGAAGAGCCCGAGCGGCCTCTGGGCCTACGCGCAGGAAGGTGGGAAACCCGCGGTCCTGCTGGTGCCCGAGGGGCTGCTGAAGGATGCGCAGAAGCCGCCCAGCGAGTTCCGCGACCGGACGTTGCTCGCATTCGAGCGGAAGGACGTCAAGGCGGTGGAGGTGCGGGGGCCGGCGAGCCAGGTCGTGGCGGCGGCCGGGGTCAAGGAGGGGGACCAGTGGCAGCTCACCGCGCCCCTCATGGCCTCCGCCGACCGGGAGGCGATCACGGGGCTCCTCGACAAGCTTCGGGCCGCGAAGATCAAGGAGTTCGTAACCGACGCTCCCAAGAGCCCGGCCGAGTACGGGCTGGACCGGCCCACGCGCCTCACGCTCCAGGTCGGCGAGGCCGCGTCACGCACCACGCGGACGCTCCGCTTCGGCAAGGCCGTGCCGGACAAGAAGGGGGTGTACGCGCAGCGGGAGGGTGACGGGACGGTGCTCCTCGTCGACGAGGAGCTGTGGAAGTCCATCCCCGCTTCGGCGACGGCGCTCCGGGACAAGACGGTCTTCGCCTACGACCGGGGGAAGGTCGAGCGCGTCGAGCTCGAGTCCTCCAAGGGGAAGGTGGCGCTTGCCCTCCAGGACGGCAAGTGGCGCATCACGGCCCCCGCGGCCCTCCGCGCCGACGAGAGCGCGGTGAGCCAGCTCCTCTTCCGGGCGCGGGATCTCCGGGCCCGGGACATCGTGGCCGAGGACGCCAAGCGGCTCGGCGCCCATGGCCTCGACAAGCCGGCGGTCCGCCTCTCGGTGTGGGAGAAGGACGTCAAGGAGCCGAAGACGCTCGTCCTCGCCCCCGCCCGGGAGAAGGACCGCGCCTACGCGACCGTCCTCGGCCCTGGCGCCGCCCCGATCGCCGCCGTCGACGCGACGGCGCTCGCGGAGCTGGCGCGCGGCGTGACGGACCTCCGAGACCGGTCGCTGGCCGAGTCCTTCGACACCAAGGACGTCGCCCGGATCACGATCCAGCGGCCGAGCGTGACGCTCGTGCTCGACCGGACGGGGACGGGCGAGGAGGACTGGCAGCTCGGCGCCCCGAAGAAGGGGAAGGCCCGGGGCAGCCGCGTCAGCGAGCTGCTCTGGACCCTCCGGAACCTCAAGTGGAAGGATCTTGTCGCGGAGCAGGGCTGGGACCCGAGCCGCTACGGGCTCGACGCGGGCGCCACGACGGTGACCCTCGCCGGCAAGGACGGCAAGGCGCTCGTCGCGCTCGCCGTGGGCAAGCAGGAAGGTGACCTGACGTACGTCCGCATCCCGGGCCAGCCGGCGCTCTACGCGATCGAGGTCAAGACGCTCGGCGACCTGCCCTCGACACCCGAGGAGCTGCTGCTCTAGTGCCGCTCGCGCCGGAGACGATCCTCCTCGAGATGACCGACGGGGTCGCCCTCCTCACCCTGAATCAGCCGGCCCGGCGCAACCCGATGAGCGAGCGCATGGGCGAGGAGCTGGCGGAGGCGCTCCGCAGCGTCGAAGCGCGCGAGGACGTGCGGGTCCTCGTCCTCGCCGGGGCGGGGGAGTCGTTCTGCGCGGGCGGCGACATGGCGCTCATCGAGGCGAACACGCGCCGGGACGTCGAGGCGCGCCGCCAGGTGATGCGCGGCTACTACGATCGGTACCTCTCGCTCCTGCGGCTGTCCGTGCCCACGATCGCCGCCGTCCACGGCCACGCGGTGGGTGGGGGCCTCGCCCTCGCCTTGGCGTGCGACCTCCGGTACGCGGCGGACGACGCGCGGCTCAGCGTCAACTTCGCGCGACTCGGGCTCCACCCGGGCATGGCGTCGACGCTCACCCTGCCCCGCGCGATCGGTGCCGCCCGGGCGCTCGAGCTCTTCTACACCGGGCGCGTCGTCTCCGGGCGGGAGGCCGAGGCGATCGGTCTGGTGAACCGCGCGGTGCCGCGCGGCGAGCTCATGTCGACGGCGCTCGACACCGCGCGCTCGATCGCCGACAGCTCCCCGCTCGTCGTGCGGATGCTCAAGCGCGCCGTGTACCAGGGGCTCGAGAGCGCGATCACGGCGGCGGTCGAGTACGAGGCCTTCTGCCAGGCCATCACCTTCGGGAGCGAGGATCTCCGGGAGGGTCTCGCCGCCGCACGGGAGCGCCGCGCCCCGCGCTTCGTTGGCCGATGAGAGCCCGGGCGCTCCTCGTCGGCCGGCGCCCATGAGCCAGCCCGGGCCGAGCGAGCTCTACCTCCGCCAGATGGAGCTCGGTCCCATGCAGAACTTCGTCTACCTGGTGGGGGACCGCGAGGCGGGGGAATGCGTCGTGGTGGACCCGGCCTGGGAGATCGATACCATCGTGAGGACGGCCGAGGCCGACGGACTCCGGATCACGGGCGCGCTCGTCACCCACACGCACCAGGACCACGTGGGCGGGACCCTGGCGGACTGGGGCATGCCGGGGCGGATCCCCGGAGTCGAGGAGCTGCTCGGCCAGGTCCGGGCGAAGGTTTACGTCCACCGGGCCGAGAAGGAGTTCCTGCGCGGCTTCGGCTCCGATCTGGTCCAGGTGGAGAGCGCCACGGACCTGCCGGTCGGGCGGTTCACGATCACCTTCATCCACACGCCGGGCCACACGCCGGGCTCGCAGTGCTTCCTCGTCGACGGGCGGCTCGTGTCGGGCGACACGCTCTTCATCCAGGCGTGCGGCCGGACCGATCTGCCGGGCGGGGACCCGACGGAGATGCACCGGAGCCTCACCCAGCGGCTCGCGCGGCTCCCCGACGACACGATCCTCCTGCCGGGCCACAACTACGGCGGCCCCCAGTCGACCCTCGGTGACGAGAAGCGCGAGAACCCGTTCCTCCAGATGGGGCTCGGGGACTTCCTCCGCGCGATGGGGGGCGGCCGGATCGTCCTCCCGTAGCGCCCGTTGGGGTCAGGCTTTGACTTCCTAGACCTGATCCGGAAACAGCCGAGGCGCGAAGGTGCGGTCAGCGACCTCGTGCGGCGCCTGGAGTTGCTCCGACGGCTAGCCGCAGTCTCATGGTGTCGGCGGCGGATGAGTGACGACGTGTATCGGCCGATGATGTCCGACGAGAACGCTGCGACGCTGCGGCGCTGGCACGAGGCCGCGTCGGCCGAGATCCACGGGTACGGTGCCCACGAAGTGAGCTACTTGGGGCTCACGCTGGTGATTCCCGAGCAGGTCTTCCCGCTGACACGCATGTCCGACCTACTCGGCCGGGCCGTTCTCAGCGAAGTCCGCGACGCCGATCGAGTCCTCGACATGGGAACCGGCAGTGGCGTCAACGCCATACTCGCCGCCAGGCGATCACATGACGTGGTCGGCGTGGACATCAGCCCTCATGCTGTCGCCGCCGCCATTCGCAATGCGGAACGCAACCACGTCGCGGACCGGACCAGGTTCTTCGAGAGCGACGTCTTCGAGCGCGTCGACGGTACGTTTGATGTGATCGTGTTCGATCCGCCCTTCCGTTGGTTTCGGCCCCGCGATCTCCTGGAAATGAGCTTTACCGACGAAAACTACCAGACCCTGACCCGATTCATGTCCGAGGTCCGCGATCGGCTGAAACCTGGCGGCCGACTCCTGCTGTTCTTCGGGACGAGCGGCGACATGACCTACCTGCGGCACCTGATTGATCGATCTGGCCTTCGCGCCGACACGATCGACTCGCGCGATCTCGCCAAAGACGGCATCATCGTCACGTACTGCACGTTCAGACTCACCTTGTAGTCCCGGGTCGGGCCGCGCGCCCCGAAAACGTTCGGAGTCAAGGTCTGACCCCGTCGAGGCGGTAGCAGGCGACCGCGTTCTCGCCCAGCACCCGGTCCCGCGCCGGCCGCTCGAGCCCCCCGAGGAGCGCCTCGGCGGCGGCGAGCCACTCCCCGTAGCCGGCGCGGAGCGTGACCACCGGCCAGTCACTCCCGAAGATCATGCGGTCCGGCCCGAAGTGGTGGAGCAGATGGTCCACGTACGGGCGCAAGCGCTCGACCGACCACTCCGGCCCGTCCTCGGTGACGAGTCCCGACAGCTTGACCCAGGCGCGCGTGTCCCGAGCGAGGCCGGCCATGTCGTCCGCCCACGGCGCCCAGGACGCGTGGCGCCCGGCCGCGATGTCGGGCTTGGCGCCGTGGTCGATCACCGTGCGGAGCTCCGGATGACGGTCGAGCAAGCGGCGCAGATGGGGGAGGTGCGGCGGCCGGACCAGGGCGTCAAAGACGAGATCCCGGCCGGCGAGGGCCCGGAGCCCGGCGGCGAGCGCGGGCCGGAGCATCCAGTCGACCTCGGGGATGTCGTGGAGCATCGGCCGGAGCCCCCGCAGGCGCGGGTCGGCGGCCAACTCCGCCACGACGTCGGCCGCATCCGGCGCATCGAGCGGCGCCCAGCCGACGACCCCCGCGACGAAGGGTGTCCTCCCCGCGAGCTCGAGCAGAAAGCGGGTCTCGGCCACGGTCGGCGCGGCCTGGACGAGGACGGTTCCCTCGACGCCGCCTCGGCGGAGCAAGGGCTCCAGGTCGGCCGGCTCGAAGTCCCGGTAGATCGGGGCGAGGGCCGGGGTCAGCCACCCGTAGTCGCCCCGCGCCAGGCGCCAGAAGTGCTGATGCGCGTCGATCCGCCGGGGCCGGCGGGCCGTCATGCGGGCGTGGGCGCGTCGGCGCGGACGAGCCCTTCGGTCTTCAGGTCGCGCCAGAGGGCGGTCGGGATCGGGTGGCGCAGCAGGCGCAGGTTCTCCTCCACCTCGCCGGCCGCCCGCGCGCCGGGGATCACGGACGCCACTGCGGGATGGTGGAAGGGGAACTGGAGCGCGGCCGCCGCGAGCGGGACTCCGTGGGCCGCGACCACGCGCTCGAGGGCGCGGACCCGCTCGAGCACGGCGGGAGGCGCCGGCGCGTAGTTGTACGTCGCGCCCGGCCGGGCGCCGGTCGCGAGGATCCCCGAATTGTACGGGCCGCCCACGATCACGCTGATCTGCCGGCGCGCGCAGAGGGGGAGAAAGGTGTCGAGCGCGGTCTGCTCGAGGAGCGAGTAGCGCCCGGCCAGGAGAAAGCAGTCGAACTCGCCGTCCCGCGCGCAGCGCTCCAGGATCGCCCACTCGTTGGCACCGACGCCGATTGCCCGGATCGTCCCCGCGGCGCGGAGCTCGTCGAGGACGCGGTACGCCCCGTCCATGGCTTCGCCGTACCGCCGCGCGTCGTCGGGGCCGTGGGTCACCGGGCCCAGGTCGTGGATCAGGGCGACGTCGACGCGCCGCATCCCCAGCCGCTCGAGGCTCGTCCTGAGCGAGGCGTGCGCCGCGTCAGCCGTGTAGTCGAAGACCGGGACGAGGGGCGGCACGTCCACGTAGGCGTCCGGCAGCGGCGGCGCGCTGACGGGCCTTGGCACGAGCAGCCGGCCGACCTTCGTGGACAGGACGAACGCGTCTCGGGGCTCGGTCGCGAGCGCGGCGCCGATGCGCCGCTCACTGAGCCCGGAGCCGTAGAGCGGGGCCGTGTCGAAGTAGCGGATCCCCGCGGCCCACGCCCGGCGCACGGTGTCGAGCGCCTGCGGCTCGTCGAGCGGCCGGAAGAGATTGCCGAGCGGCGCGCCGCCGAATCCGAGGCGCGTCACGCGCACAGCCGAGCGGCCGAGGGTTCGTGTCTCCCGGGGATCGATCGGGTGGTCGCTCACGTGTCGAGGACGACGCCCTTCACGAGCAGGATGTTCCCGTAGGGCCGACGCTCGCCGGTGGCGACGATCGCGAACGCGGCCCGGGCGCGCTCGTAGAAGGCGAAGCGCGCCAGCGCCTCGAGCGGGACCGCGCGCCCGGCGGCGGCGTCCACGAGCGTCTGGAAGTCTCGGACGGGCTCTGGCACCGCGCCTGGGTCGCCCACGACAGCCATGACCGCAGCCGGCGTCGGCGTGAAGGTGTCGAGCGGGAGCACCGAAAGGATCGCGCGCAGGGCGCGCGGCGCGTCGACGCCGTCCAGGCGGACGAGCCGCCGGGCGAGGCTGGCCGCGGGGAAGTTCCCGTCCGCGATGACCAGCTCGTCGCCGTGGCCCATGGCGCAGAGGACGTGGAGGAGGTCGGGGCCCAGTAGGGGATCGAGACCCTTCAGCATCGGGCTCCCATCCTACCGCGGGCGCGAGGCCGCGTTGACCGGCTCTCGGCGGCGGGCTACGCTCGCCGCGTGGCGCTCGACCTCGTGGTGCGCGGCGGCACCGTCATCACGCCCCAGGGCGTCGGCCCGTGGGACGTGGGAGTCCAGGGCGAGCGCATCGCCGTCCTGGCCCTGCCGGGGACGCTGCCGACGGAGGGCGCCCGGGTCCTCGACGCCTCGGGGCGGATCGTGGCGCCGGGCGGCGTCGAGCCGCACACGCACCTCGCCCACGCGATCCGGACCGTCCCGGACGAGCCGGGGCTGACGCTCGGACCCGAGGACGACACGCGCGGGATGGCGTGCGGCGGCACGACCACGCACATCGACTTCGCCTTCGTCCGGCCGGGCGCCGGGATCGCCGAGACCCTCGAGCAGCGCGCGGCCCGGTGGTCCGGGCGCTCCCACGTCGACTACAGCTTCCACGTCACCCTCTGCGGGGCGCTGCCGCTCGCCGTCTTCGCCGAGGTGCGGGAGGCGATCGAGGCCGGGTTCCCGAGCTTCAAGGTGTTCACGACGGACATCCTGCCCCCGCATCCGCAGCGGCCCTCCTTCCGCCTCGACTTCGGACGGATCGAGCTGGCCATGACCCAGGCGGCCCGGCACGGCGGCCTGATCACGGTCCACGCGGAGGACGACGAGCTGGTGCAGACGGGCTACGAGCGCTTCCGGGCCGAGGGCCGGATGGACGGGGCCAACATGCACCTGGTCCACACGAAGCTCTCGGAGCAGCTGGCCTTCGGCCGGACCATCGGGCTCGCGCGCGCCACCGGCGCCGGCATCTACTTCGTCCATACATCCGCCCGCGAAGGGGTCGAGGCCGTCCTGGCCGCCCGAGCGGGCGGGCAGCCGGTCTACGCCGAGACGCTGCACCAGTATGCTTGCTTCGACGCCGAGCACTACAAAACGCCCCGCGGCTTCTGCGCCCACACCTACCCGTCGCTCAAGCTGCCGGAGGACCGCGAGGCGCTTTGGCGGGGCCTCGTGGACGGCGGCGTCTCGACCCTGGCGACGGACGAGTACCCGACCAGCCTCGCGCTGAAGCTCCGCGGGCGGACGATCGAGGACGTCACCGGCGGCAACGTCGGAGCGGAGGCGCGTCTGGGGATCGCGTTCACCGAGGGCGTCGTCAAGCGGGGCATGTCGCTTGAGCGGTTCGCCGCCGTGACCGCGACGAACGCCGCGCGGATCTTCGGTCTCCACCCCCGGAAGGGCGTCATCGCGCCGGGGAGCGACGCCGACCTCGTCCTGATCGACCCGGCGGTCCGGAAGACGCTCGCGACAGACGACTTCCACGTGAGCGACTACAGCCCATGGGAAGGCTGGGCCGTGTCCGGCTGGCCGGTCACCACCCTCCTTCGGGGCCGCGTGATCGCCGACCGCGGCCGGCTTCTCGGCGCGCCCGGTGACGGGCGGCTCGTCCCCCGCCGGATCGATCCCGCCGTGCTCCGCCGCCCCGCCTGCTGATCCGGCGCGGCGCCTGACTCAGGACCGAGGCCTCGAACGGCCCGCCGGGGCTCGCCACGCCCGCGTCGCGGCCAGCGCTGCGAGCAAGCCCAGCCCGAGCGTCCCATTGAGGAGCAGGGCGGCCGAGACACCATGGCGCTCCGAGGTCGCGCCGATGAGGAAGGAGCCGATCGGGAACACGCCGCCGTAAACCCACGCGTAGAGGCTCATCACCCGCCCCCGGAGCTCGTCGGGCGCGCTGAGCTGCATGGTCGTGTTGCACCCGGTCACAGTGACGATGCCCGCGAAGCCCGTCACGAAGAGCAGCGGCACGGCCGTCCAGGGCGCGCGGACCGCCGAGAGCCCGACGAGGCCGGCGCAGGCCACCGCCGCGGCGCCCAGGAGCACCGCCATCGGAGGCTCGGCGTCGGCGCGGGCGCCGATCGCGAGCGCGCCCACGATCGCCCCCACGCCGAGCGCGGCCATCAGGAATCCGAAGCCCTCGGGCCCGAGCCCCAGGACCGTTCGCGCCAGGAGCGGGACGTAGACCGTGAAGTTGAAGACGCAGAGGCCCAGGACGAAGAGGATGCCCAGGAGCGCCCGGACGCGAGGGGTTCGTCGCACGTAGCGGAGGGCCTCGGCGATGTCGCGCCGGATGGACGCGTCGGGCGCCCGCCGACCGGGGGGGTCATCCGCCTGGCGGAGCAGCGTGGTCAGCACAACGAGGAACCCGGCGCCGTTCACCACGAAGGCCGGCACCACGCCGAACCGCGCGATCAGGAGACCGGCGACCGCAGGCCCCACGATCCGCGCTGCGTTGAAGGAGGCCGAGTTGAGCGCGACCGCGTTCACGAGGTTCTCCCGCCCGACCAGGCCCATCACGAACGACTGCCGCACCGGCGCGTCGAGCGTGTTGGCCAGGCCGGTGACGAGCGCGAGCAGCGCGATCTGCCAGTAACGGGCCCGTCCGGTGGCGACCAGGAGGGCCAGGGCCCACGCCTGGCAGGCGAGCGCCGCCTGGGTCAGGACCAGCAGGCGCCGGCGCGGCCAGCGATCGGCGAGGACGCCGGCGAGCGGCGAGAAGAGGAGGATCGGGCCGAACTGAAGGGAGCCGAGGAGGCCTAGCTTGAACGGCGAGTCTGTCAGCTGGAGCACGAGCCACGCCTGGGACACCGTCTGCATCCAGGTGCCCACAAGGGCGACCAGCTGCGCCAGGAAGAAGGCCCGGAAGGGAGGATGGTTGAGCGCTCGGAGCCCGTGGGGGAACACCATGGACCGCGACAGTGTACCGCTCCGGCGGGCGAGCGGACGTCGCCCCGGCGGGACCTATAATGGTCGGTGGGGGGGGCCACCATGCCCGACGCCTTCATCTGCGACGCTGCCCGCACGCCCATCGGCCGCTATGGCGGCGCGCTCGCCACGGTCCGGGCCGACGATCTGGCCGCGATCCCGATCCGGGCGCTCGTCGAGCGGCATCCGGGGGTCGACTGGGGGCGCGTCGACGACGTGATCCTGGGGTGCGCCAACCAGGCGGGCGAGGACAACCGGAACGTGGCGCGCATGGCGACGCTCCTGGCCGGTTTGCCCGTCGAGACCTCCGGCGCGACCGTCAACCGTCTCTGCGGCTCAGGGCTCGATGCGGTGGCCACGGCGGCGCGCCTGATTCGCGGGGGCGAGGCGGACCTGGTGGTCGCCGGAGGCGTCGAGAGCATGTCGCGGGCGCCGTTCGTCCTGGGGAAGGCCGACGCGCCGTTCGCGCGCGACACGCGCCTCTACGACACCACGATCGGCTGGCGATTCGTGAATCCGCGGATGCAGGAGCTCCACGGGAGTGATGCCATGGGAGAGACTGCGGAGAACGTCGCCGAGGAGTGGAAGGTCTCGCGCGCCGACCAGGACGCCTTCGCGCTGCGCAGCCAGCTCCGGGCCCGCGGGGCGCAGCGGAGCGGGCGGCTCGGGCGGGAGATCGTCCCGGTCGGCGTGACGCGCGGCAAGGAGACGATCCAGGTCGCCGAGGACGAGCACCCGCGGGACACGACGCTGGAGGCGCTCGCCCGGCTGAAGCCCGCCTTCCGGGCCGGCGGCACGGTGACCGCGGGCAACGCGTCGGGGGTGAATGACGGGGCCTGCGCCTTGCTGATCGCCTCCGAGCGCGCCGCCGCGGCCTACGGCCTGACGCCCCGGGCGCGGGTCGTGGCGGGGGCGACGGCCGGCGTCCCCCCGCGCGTCATGGGGATCGGCCCCGTGCCGGCGACGCGGAAGCTCCTGACGCGCGCCGGCCTCGACATGTCGCGGATCGACGTGGTCGAGCTGAACGAGGCGTTCGCCGCCCAAGCCCTGGCGGTGCTTCGCGACCTCGGGCTTCCCGACGACGCCGAGCACGTGAACCCGCACGGGGGCGCGATAGCGCTCGGCCACCCCCTCGGGATGAGCGGCGCGCGCCTCGCGACGACGGCGACGTTCGAGCTCGAGGCGCGGGGCGGTCGCTACGCCGTCTGCACGATGTGCATCGGCGTCGGCCAGGGCATCGCGGTCCTGCTCGAGCGCGTCTGAATTGGGGGAGTCAATGAGCCGGGTCAACGTCCGCTACATGGTCGACGACGTCGATGCCGCCATCGCGTTCTACACCACCCACCTCGGTTTCAGCCTCCTCAGCCGGCACGCCCCGGCCTTCGCGGACGTCACGCGGGGGGATCTGCGGCTCTTGCTGAGCGGCCGATCCAGCTCGGCCGGTCGGCCCATGCCCGATGGCCGGCAACCCGTGGCGGGCGGCTGGAACCGGATCCAGCTCATCGTTGACGACGTCGTCGTCGAGGTGGAGCGCCTGCGGGCCGCCGGGCTGCGGTTCCGCAATGACATCGTCAGGGGCCCCGGCGGTGCCCAGATCCTCATCGAGGATCCGTCCGGCAACCCGATCGAGCTCTGTCAGCCCGCGGCTCCGTGAGTCGCGCCGATCGAGCGTCTCGGCCCGTCCGGGCACATGACCGGGTCCGCTCGGGGCCACGGCGCGCCGCGGGGAGTCACCGACCGACGTAGCGTGCCATGACGGTGCGCGCTATTGACACGCTCAGGCGTCGCGCGTAGATTCCCGCCAGATCGAGCGCCCTGCCGCGCGATGCGCCTTGCGTCCGCAGACCGAGGAGGTACCATGGCCGAGCGAGATCCTTCCGTGGCCGCGCTCTCCAACCGGCTGTCGCGCCGCCAGTGGCTCACGTCGGCCGCCGCCCTCGCCATCACGCCGGCCGCTCTCGCACGACCCATGGCCGCGGAGGCGCAATCCTCCGGCAAGCCGCCGAAGCCGGGTGGCACGTCGGTGTGGGCCGCCGAGACGGACCCCGTCGCGCTGAATCCGATCACGAACTCCAACTTCTCATCGACCCAGGGGTTCGAGCACTGCTACGAGAGCCTGACCGCGTTCGACGCCAAGGCCCAGATCGTCCCTGCCCTGGCGGAGCGGTGGGACACGCCCAATCCGACCACGTACGTCTTCCACCTTCGCCGCGGGGTCAAGTTCCACGACGGCGGCGAGTTCACGGCTGAGGACGTCAAGTACACCTTCGACATCGTGCTCGACCCGAAGGGTCCGGCGTTCTGGCGCGGCAACTTCGACCAGGTGGACCGGGTGGAGGCAGTGGATCGGCACACGGTCCGTTTCACCACGAAGGCGCCGTTCCCGCCGCTCCTGGGTGCGCTGGCCATCCTGCGGAGCTCGGCCATCATCCCGAAGGGCGCGATGGAGAAGCTGAAGCTCGAGACCCAGGTGATCGGCACCGGGCCGTACCGCCTCGTTGAGTACGTTCCTAAGAGTCACATCAAGCTCCGGAAGAACCCGGACTACTGGGGCAGGCCGCTACCCTATCTCGACGAGGTCACCTTCCGGATCCTGGAGGAGGAGGACGCGCGCGTGGCCGGCCTCCGCGCGGGTAGCCTGGACTACGCGTTCCTCACGCCTGAGGGTGTCCAGCGGCTCCGGAACGAGCCCCGCATCGTCGTCAGCAGCCGCCCGCGCACCTACCTCTATGCCTTCGTCATCAACCGGCAGCGAAAGCCGTGGAGCGACCCGCGCGCGCGCCAGGCTCTGTCCCTGGCGACCGACCGTCAGGAGATCATCGAGAAGGTGTTCTCCGGCGGTGCGACGATGGCCGGGCCGATCCCGTTCGGCTTCGGCGACTGGTACCTCACGGCGGAGGAGCTCCAGGCGAAGTGGTACCGGCCCGATCTCGCCAAGGCGAAGGCGCTCCTCAGGGAGGCGGGTGTGCCCGACGGGCACGCGATCGACCTCCTGGTGACCCCGTTCAATCAGAACTTCCCCGGTCTCGCCGTCGTCTTCGCCGACCAGCTGAAACGGATCGGTCTCAACGTGACGATTCGACAGGTCGAGCAGGGGGTGTTCCTGAAGGAGGTCGCGCCGCCGACCTTCAACTACGATATCCAGGCGAACGCCTACACGGCGCGTCACGATCCGGACGGCTACGTCTACAACGGCTTGCACTCGCAGACACGGAACGCCGCGGGCTATTCGAACCCGAAGCTGGACGAGCTCCTCACGAAGGCGCGCACGACGATCGACCGCGCGCAGCGGAAGACGATGTACCGGGAGATCCAGCAGATCCTCCTGGACGACGCGCCCAACGTCTGGCTCGGCAACGACAATGTGACCGAGGGACTCCAGAGCTACGTCAAGGGCTACGAGCAGAGCCCCTACACCTACCGCGCGTGGGGACTCCGGCACGCGTGGCTCGACAAGTAAGAGGCGGGCACGTCAGGGGCTGATTGAGCCGGTACTTCCTCCGCCGCCTGGGACTGCTCGTCCCGACCCTCCTGGGCATCTCCGTGCTCGTGTTCGTCCTGATGCGCCTGATCCCGGGCGACGTCGTCCAGGTGATGCTCGGCACCGAGGCCCAGCTCGGTCCCGAGCAGCGCCAGACGCTCTACCGCCTCTTCGGCCTCGATGCGCCCCTGCACGTCCAGTACCTCCGCTGGCTCGGCGACCTTCTGCGCGGGGATCTCGGCGTGTCCTTGCGCACCGCGGAGCCGGTGACCGCGGTCATCGCGGGGCGCCTGCCGATCACGTTCGAGCTCGCGATCCTCGCCGCGCTCCTGTCGTGGGTGCTGGCGGTGCCGCTCGGCGTCGTTGCCGCGGTCCGCCGGCACGGAGTCCTCGACGCCCTCACCCATCTGGTGGGCCTGGTTGGCCTCTCGGTTCCGAACTTCTGGCTGGCGACCATGCTGCTCCTGGTCACCTCGCTGTACCTCCGCTGGCAGCCCGCCGGAGTGGAGTGGATGAGCCCCCTCCGCGACCCGCTGACGAACGCGCAGCAGATGCTGCTGCCGGTCCTGTCCCTGTCCGGCGCGCTCGTGGCCGTCGTGATGCGCATGACCCGCTCGGCGATGCTCGAGGTCCTCGGCCAGGACTACATCCGGACGGCGCGCGCCAAGGGCGTGAGCGAGGCGCTCGTCCTGGCGCGGCACGCATCCAAGAACGCCGCGATCCCGGTGGTCACGGTGATGGGCGTCCAGGTCGGCTACCTCCTGGGTGGCGCGGTCGTCGTCGAGCTGATCTTCGGCCTGCCGGGGATCGGGTGGATGATCCTGAACGGGATCTACCAGCGCGACTATCCGCTGGTGCAGGGTGGTGTCCTGTTCGTCGCCGTCGTCTTCGTTCTCGTCAACCTGCTCGTCGACCTGACGTATGCGTATCTTGACCCGCGGATTCGCTATGACTGACGCCACGCTCGGCCGCCTCGGCCGGCTGCGGCGCCTGGTCGGCCGAAGCCCGTCGGCCCTGATGGGGATCGTCTTGGTCAGCGCCTTCTTCACGCTTGCCTTGGCCGCCCCGCTCGTCGCCCCGTTCGACCCGACGGCACAGCCGGCCAAGCGCCTCCTCCCCCCGGGCGGCCGTCACCTCCTCGGCACCGACGAGTTCGGCCGAGACGTGTTCAGCCGGATCGTCCACGGCGCGCGCATTTCGCTCCAGGTGGGAGTCGTGTCGGTGGGGATCGCCCTCGCCCTCGGTGGAACGTTGGGCCTCATCGCCGGCTACTGTCTCGGCGTCGTCGACACCCTGACCGGACGCGTCGTCGACGTGATGTTCGCGTTCCCCAGCGTCATCCTCATCATCGCCATCTCGGGTGTCCTCGGCGCGGGCCTGTCGACCGCCATGGTGGCCATCGGCATCGTCTACTCGCCTATCTTCGCCCGCATCGTGCGGGCGCCGACGCTGGCGGTCGTCCAGCAGCCCTACGTCGAGGGTGCGCGCGCGATCGGCGCCGGGCTCGGCCGGGTCGTGGGTCGTCACGTGCTTCCGAACATCGCGGCGCCCGTCATCGTCCAGACGACCCTGTCGTTCTCGACGGCCATCCTCAGCGAAGCGACGCTCTCGTTCCTGGGCCTCGGGACACAGCCGCCAGACCCCTCGTGGGGCACAATGCTCAGCGGAGGCCGCCGCTTCATGGAGCTGGCACCCTGGGTGACCGTCTACCCGGGCCTGGCGATCGCCCTGACCGTGCTCGGTCTGAACCTGCTCGGCGATGCCCTGCGTGACGCTCTCGACCCCCGCCTCGGGCAGCCCGACACGTGACGGCCACTGCCTCCGGCATGGTGCGCGGAAGCGGGTCGACCATGGCGCTCCCATGACGCGTAGCGAACGAGAGGCCCGCCTGCGGACCGCGCTGCCCGATCTCACGCGGTCCGTCCAGGTCCCAGGGCTCGGCGCGCGCGTGGAGGTCTGGCGCGACCCCGAGGGGATCCCTCACGTCCGCGCGGCGTCCGTCCGGGACGCGTTCGTCGCCCAGGGTTTGGTTCACGCGCAGGACCGGCTCTGGCACATGGAGTATGATCGGCGCCGCGCCGCGGGTCGCTGGGCGGAGTATGTGGGCGCCCCCGGGGTGGGCGACGATGTCTTGATGCGACGTCTCCGGCTCGTCGAGAGCGCCCGGACGGACTACGACGCCGTCAACCGTGAGACCCGGACGATGCTCGAGGCCTACGCGGACGGCGTCAACGCGTTCATCGGGACCGCCATCGCGAGCGGTCGGCTCCCGGTCGAGTTCCAACTCCTCGAGGTCCGGCCCGAGCCCTGGCAGCCGTGGGAGAGCCTCGCGGTCTTCAAGGTCCGGCACGTCATGATGGGCACCTGGCAGCTCAAGGCGTGGCGCGCCCGGCTCGTGCGGCAGCTGGGCCCCGATGGCGCCGCACGCCTGTGTCCCGGGACCCGCGCCAACCCCGTCCTCATCGTGCCTCCGGGCCTGGCGCCCGACGGGGCAGGCCGCGACATGCTGGCGGATCTCGCGGAGGATCCCGTCGCGCCCTCCTCGCTGATCGACTGGGAGAGCGGCAGCAACAACTGGGCGGTTGCGGGCCATCGGACCGCCTCCGGCAAACCCCTGGTCGCTGGCGACCCGCACCGCCCGCTCGACGTGCCGAACGTGTTCTACCAGAACCACGTTGCCTGCCCCGAATTCGACGCGATCGGTCTCTCGTTCCCGGGTGTTCCTGGATTCCCCCACTTCGGGCATACGCAGTCGGTGGCCTGGTGCGTGACCCATGCGCAGGCGGACTATCAGGACCTCTACGTCGAGCGGTTCCACCCGGACGAGCCTCGGCGCTACGAGTTCCGAGGCGAGTGGCGCGAGGCGCGGACGACCCGTGAGGTTATCCGGGTGCGAGGGGCGGCGCCGGTGACGATCGACGTGACCTTGACCCGACACGGTCCGATCGTCCTCGGTGATCCCGGGCGCGGACACGCTCTCGCCTTGCGCTACACTGCCACGGCCGCTCCGGACCGCACGCTCGAGTCGCTCCTGCCCATGCTCCGGGCTCGGTCGGCCGACGAGCTCGAGGCGGCGGTGCGCCCGTGGGTGGATCCGGTCCAGAACTTCGTCTTCGCGGACAATCGCGCCTCCGGGGGTACGATCGGCTACCGCACACGTGGCCAGGTCCCCGTGCGGGCGCGGGCGAACGCCTGGCTCCCCGTCCCCGGATGGGACGGAGGCCACGAGTGGGTGGGCACGGTCCCCTTCGACGAGCTTCCGACCCTGCGTGACCCCGCCGAAGGCCTGGTGGTGACCGCGAACAGCCGGATCGTCCGTTCAGAGTATCCCCACCACCTCGGCCTGGACTACGGTCCCGACTTCCGGACGCGGCGCCTGTGGGAGCGGCTCTCCCCGCTCGTCCGCGCGACCGCCGCCGACATGGCCGCCATCCACGCCGACCGGGTGTCGATCGCGGCTCGCGAGATGCTCGCCCAGCTCCGCGCCATCGCGGAGGCCATCCGTCGAGCGGCCACGGTCGACCGGGTCGCCGGCGCCCTCGAGCAGCTGCTCGGATGGAACGGGGAGATGGACGCTGAGAGCGTGACGCCGACGGTCTATGCGGCCTTCCGGGAGCGGCTCATGCGCGATCTCATGGCACCGCTCCTGGGTCCGCTCATGGCCGAGGCCTTTGCCGGTGCGCCGCGGGGAGCGGTTGGCCACATGGCGCGGCTCCGCAGCCTCCTGGCCGACTGGATTCGACGGGACGACCGCACCCTCCTGGCACCGGACACGGAGTGGCCTGCCGTCATCGCCCGCGCGCTGGCCGGCGCAGTCGCCGAGGTCGAGCGCCTCGCACCGATCGACGACGCGCGGCGGTGGGGCCGCCTCCACGTGACGCGCCCTCGCCATCCTCTGTCGGCGGCGTATCCCGACTGGGCGGATGTCCTCGACCCGCCCTCGGTGTCGATGGGCGGCGACGCGGACACCGTGCAGCAGGCCGGCTTCCTCGGGGGGGCCGGATACACCGTTACGGCGCTGTCGGTGGCCCGCTACGTGTTCGATCTCGGCGACTGGGACCGGAGCGGCTGGGCGGTCCCGCTCGGCGCGTCCGGCCATCCCGGCAGCCCCCACTACGCTGACCAGCTCCCGACGTGGGGCGCAACGCGTCTCGTGCCGATGCGCTACGACTGGACGAGGATCCGCGCCGAGGCCGAGACGCACCAGGTGCTCGAGCCTGCCTGACGTCACGCCGAAGGTCGCCAGGTGAGAACGGCTCTGCCGCGCCGGTGTGTCTAGCCGGCGAGGAAGGTTCCGAGCCGGCGGGTGAACGCCTCCCGCTCCTCGGTCTGGGGTGAGTGCCCGCTCGCCTCGAAGATCGTGAGCTCGGAGTGCGGGATCAGCTTGTGGATCTCCTCCGCCTGGTCGACGGGGCAGATCCAGTCGTGGCGGCCCACCATGACGAGGGTCGGGCAGGCGATCCGCGGAAGCTCGGGCCGGCAGTCGTACGCGGGGTATTCGTGCTCGATGACGAACTTCCGCACGGTCAGCCGGTACCGCGTGTCGGCGCGCGCCGCGTTCGCGGCCGCGGCCAGCCCCTTGTCGTGGAAGTAGAGGGGCCGGATGGTCTCGAAGGCGCGGCGAAATGCCGCGTCGTCCGGGAGAGAGCCATCCCAGAGCGACCGGTAGGCGGCCCACTGCTCGGGCGTCGCCTGGCGGCGCGCGTTGGCCTCCGCCCGGGGCATGAACTCGTGACTCGCCGACGCCCCGACGACGGCGAGCCGCCGCATCGAGCCGGGGTGCCGCGCGGCGTACATGAGGCCGAGGAAGCCGCCCCAGCTGATGCCCAGCACGTGGACGGGGCCAAGCCCGAGCGCGAGCCGCACGCCCTCCACGTCCGCGACCAGCTGGTCCTGCGTGCACTGCTCGACGGGGACCCACTCCGAGCGTCCGTGTCCCCGATGGTCCCAGAAGACCATCCGCAGACCGAGCGGGCCGGCCAGGGGACCGAGCGAGCGGACGAGCCCCGCCGAGTCCGTGCCGGGACCGCCGTGGGGGACAAGGCACGGTGCCCCGTCCCCCACGACCTCCGCGTGGAGCGTCGTCCCGTTGACCCGAAGCTCCACGCGCCGGTGCCTACCGTCCCGTCAGCTTCACGGCCTTCATCGACTGATAGATCCCGCCGTAGGCCGGGATCGGGACGAATCCGTCGTAGCTCTGGCGGGTGACGTAGACCTGCTGGGGGAAGTAGAGGAAGACGTAGGGCGCGTCCTCCATGAGGATCTTCGAGAACTCGGCGTACTGCCGCTTCCGCTCCGCCTGGTCTCCGGCCCGGCGCGCGGCCTCGAGCGCCGCGTCGGCGCGCGGGCTCTTGTAGTGGGCGAAGTTCCGGGCCTTCCACTGGCCTGAGTGCCAGATCGAGTAGGCGAAGGGATCAGGGTCGTGGAAATTCGTCCAGCCCACCACGATCCCCTCAAACTCCGACGCGAAGAGCTTCTTGACGAACGTCGGCCAGTCGAGCGGCTCGATGGTCGCCTCGACGCCGACCTTCTTCAGGAACTCCTGGATGATGATCGCCGTGTCCTTGACGGTCTGGTCTGCCTGGTCGTGCCGGAGCGAGAAGGCCAGGCGCTTGCCGTCCTTGGTCAGGACGCCATCGGGCCCGGGCTTCCAGCCGGCCTCGGCGAGGAGCGCCTTGGCCCGGTTCGGGTCGTAGGGGTAGGGCTTGACCGACGGGTCGAAGGCCCAGCTCCCCGGCGGGAACTGCCCGTTCGAGACCGTCCCGTAGCCCTGGAGTACCTCGCGGACGATGGCGGAGATGTCGATGGCGTGGTAGAACGCGCGCCGGACGCGGATGTCGTCGAACGGCGCGAGGTCCTGGCGGAAGCCGAAGTACGTGTAGGAGGTGTTGTCGGCGGTGAGGACCTTGAGCCCGGGCGTCTGCTTGAGGCGCCCCACCTCGGTGAGCGGCGGCCGCTCGATGAAGTCGACGCCGCCGGCCCGGAGCTCCTGCAGGAGCACGACCGCGTCCGGGATCACCCGGTAGATCAGGCGATCGAGGGCGGGCCGGCCAGCGTGGTAGTCGGGATTGGCCTCGAGGACCAGCCGCTCCCCGCGCTTCCACTCGACGAACTTGAACGGGCCGGTCCCGATCGGCTTCCGGTTGTACTCGGCCGTGTTGAGATCGACCCCCTTCAGAAGGTGCTCGGGGACGATGCCCGCCCGAGGGTTCACGAGGACGGCGAGGAAGGCGCCGTACGGATAGCGGAGGCGGAAGCGGATGGTGTGGTCGTCGATGACCTCGATCGGCTTCTGCGCGAGCTCCTCGGGCTTCTTCGGGTTGTCCTTGTTGGTGAGCTCGGGGAAGCCGACCAGCGCGTCGAAGTAGCCGCGATGCGGCGTCGTGACCTTGGGGTCGAGCACGGAGTAGAAGGTGAACGCGACGTCCTTGGCGGTGAAGGGCTTGCCGTCGTGCCACTTCACGCCCTTCTTGAGCTTGAACGTGTACGTGAGCCCGTCCCGCGAGACTTCCCACGACTCCGCGAGGAGGGGCTTCACGCCGAGCTTCTCGTCGAGCTCGACCAGGCTGTCGAAGATCGGCCACTCCGCGATGTAGGACTGCCCGTCCGTCGCGATCACGGGGTTGAGACTGGTCGCGTCGCCCAGGTAGCCGATCACGAAGTCTTTCCCGGCGGCGGCGGCGTCCGGCGGAGCGCCGAATCCGAGCGCCAGCGCGAGGGACAGGACTAGCAAAACCGCGATCCGGTGACCCATGGAGTCTCCTCCTTATCGGGAGCCCGAGCGGAGCGCCGGGTCGAGCGCGTCGCGCAACCCGTCGCCGAAGAGGTTGAAGCCGAGGACGGTGGCGAAGATCGCCAGGCCCGGGAAGGTGGAGACCCACCAGGCCGAGCCGAGGAACTGTCGGCCCTCCACGACCATGTTGCCCCAGCTCGGCGTCGGCGGCTGCACGCCGAGGCCGAGGTACGAGAGGCCCGATTCGATGAGGATCGTCTGGCCCAGAAGGAGTGTCCCCTGGACGATGATCGCAGGAACGGCGTTCACGAGCACGTGCCGCGCGAGGATCCGGCCGTGGCTCGCGCCCAGCGCCCGGGCGGCCTCGACGAAATCCCGAGCGCGGAGGGTGAGGCACTCGCCCCGGACGATGCGGGCGACGGGCGGCCAGGTCACCAGGCCGACTACCAGGGCGGTGTTGAGCAGGCTGGCGCCGAAGAGGGCCACCACGACGAGGATGAGGAAGAGCGCGGGGACCGACATGAACACGTCGGCCACCCGCATGATCGCGGTGTCGGCCGCCCCGCCGAAGTAGCCGGCGGTGCCGCCCATCGCGGTGCCGGCCAGGATGGCGAGCCCCGTCGCCAGGAAGCCGATCTCTAGCGAGACGCGGGCGCCCCAGATTACGCGTGTCAGGATGTCCCGCCCGAACCCGTCGGTGCCGAGCCAGTGCGCGGGCGTCGGCGGCTTCAGGCGCTGGAGCAGCGACTGGGTGGAGTAGCTGTAGGGCGAGACGGCCGGGGCCAGGAGGCCAGCGGCCAACATCGCCGCGACCACAACCCCGCCGAGGAGGCCGCGCCGATTCCGCGTCAGCCGCGCGAGCCCGCTCACGAGTAGGAGATCCGAGGATCGATGACGCAGTAGGCGAGGTCGGTGACGAGATTTGCGGCGATGACCACCGTGGCCACCAGGAGGTTGACCCCCATGATCACCGGATAGTCCCGCTCGAACACGGCGCCGACGGCCAGGCGCCCGATTCCCGGCCACGCGAAGACGGTCTCCGTCAGGACCGCGCCCCCGACGAGGGCGGGGAGAGAGAGGCCGACGACGGTGACCACCGGGATTAGCGCGTTCCGGAACGCGTGCCGCCAAACGACCCGGTGGGCAGGGACGCCCTTCGCCTGGGCTGTCCGCACGTAGTCCTGACGGAGCGCCTCCAGCAGGCTCGACCGTGTGAAGCGCATGAACGCCGCCATCTGGATCAGGCCGAGCGTCAAGGTCGGGAGCACGGCGTGTCGGAGCCGGGCGCCCACGTCGCCTTCACGCCCGTACTCGCTCAGGCCCGAGGGCGGCAGAAGGTGGAGCGCCTCCGAGAAGAGCAGGATGAGCATGATGCCGAGCCAGAAGCTCGGAAACGAGACGCCGAAGAGCGACACCGCGGAGGCGAGCGTGTCCCACACGGTGTCCCGTCGAACGGCGGCCAGGACACCGAGCGGCACGGCCACGACCAGAGCGAGGGCGAGCGCGCCGCCCGTCAGCTGGAGCGTAGCGACGAGCCGGTCGAGGATCAGGGTGAGGACGGGATCGCCGGTCTTGAAGGACCGCCCGAGGTCGCCCTTGAGGGCGGCGAGCACCCAGCTTCCGTACTGTGCCGGGAGCGGCCGGTCGAGACCGAGCCGCTGGCGCACCTGGGCCGCGACCTCCTGCGAAAACTCCCCGCCGATCAGCACGGCCTCGGGCCCGCCCGGGGCGAGACGCATGAGCGTGAACAGGATTACCGAGACTCCGACGAGCATCAGCCCAGCGAACCCGAGCCGCTTCGCGATGTAGCGCCCGAGACCTCGACTCATCTCACGCGGTGCCGCCGCCGGGTGCCGGCGATCGCTCCGCGGTTGGCGCCATCGCCTTGGCCCGCGTCGCCGACGCTCCGCCGTCGGTCCAGTGGGCCGACCGGCAGCGAGGGTGACCCTAGCACCGGCCGGCGAAGACCGTCAATGGCGGCCCCGGTCGGACGCGCGCTCCGACCCCGGGCGCCGGACTCGGATCAGGCGATGCGCCACGGCGGCGGCGAGTCCTGCGGCTGCGATCGCCACCGCCATCGGCACCGGCGTCCGGTCGTAGAGCCGGCCGACCACGATGCCGTAGGCCGCGGCCGCCGTCAGCTGAAGGAAGCCGAGCACCGCGGAGGCGAGCCCGGCCGTGCGCGGGAAGGGCCCGATGGCACCGGCCACGGCGGTCGGGAGGACGATGCCGACTCCGACGGAGAAGCCGTACATGGGCCCGATCACCGCCGCCACCGTCCAGACGCCGCCCCAGGCCAAGGCCACCATCAGGCACCCCGCCAGCGCGCCCACGCCGGTGCCCGCGGCGATCAGCCGGTCGATCCCCGCCCGGGGGGTGAGGCGCGCGGCCAGGAAGCTGCCGGTCATGATGCCGAAGGCGACCAGACCGAAGCAGAGCCCGTAGACGTCCGGCGGCACCGCGAGCACTTCGATGAGCACGAACGACGATCCCGAGATGAACGCGAACTGTCCGCCGAACATGAGGGCCACCACGAGGACGTAGCCGAGAAATGAGCGGTCGCCGAGGAGATCCGCGGCGTTCGTCGCGAGGTGTCCGGGCCGGAGCGCGTCCCGGTCGCGCCGGCGATTCGTCTCGGGCACCAGCAGGGCCGCGACGCTCAGGAAGATGGCGCCGCACCCGGCGAGCGCCAGGTACACCGCCCGCCAGCCGAACGCGACGTGGACGAAGCCGCCGATGATCGGCGCCAGGATCGGCGTCAGCGCCATGGCGGTGCCCATGTAGCCGAGGACGCGCGCGGCCCCCGCCGGCTCGTAGAGGTCGCGGACCACCGCGCGGCCGACCACGGGTCCGCTCCCGGCGCCGAGCGCCTGGAGCACGCGGGCGGTCACCAGAAGCCCGGCCGACGGCGCGGCCCAGCAGGCGAGCCCGCCGACCACGTACACGGCGAGCCCACCCAGGAGCACCCGGCGCCGCCCGAATCGGTCCGAGAGCGGGCCATGGACCAGCTGGGCCAGCGCAAAGCCCGCGAGAAAGAGCGTCACCGTCAGCTGCACCGTCGCGGGCTGGGCGCCGAGGGCCTGGGCAGTGGCCGGCAGGGAGGGGAGGGCCATGTCGATCGACAGGGACCCGATCGCCACCACGGCCGTGAGCAGGACGGCGACGGGGCCGCGCAGCCGGTCGGGCGTTCCCGGCGGCGCGGCGGCCGGGAGCTCGGGGGAAGCCGTGGACCTGGTCCCTACGGAGCCGCCGTCACGTGGCGCGCGAAGGTCGCCGCGTCGATGTTCGTCCCGCAGACGATCACGCCGACCCGGCGGCCACGGAGCCGCTCGCTCAGGGGGCCGAGGAGCGCTGCCGTGCCCGCGGCGCCGGCGGGCTCGACCGCGAGCTTCATCCCGCGGAAGAGCAGCCCCATCGCGCGGCACAGCTCGTCGTCGCTCACCAGGACGAGATCGTCGAGCGCGCGGCGGCAGAGCTCGAAGCTGTACGGCGCGGCGTGGGGGGCCCCGAGGCTGTCGGCGATCGTGCGGACGGCCTCGATCGATTCGGGCTTCCCCGACGCGAGGCTTCGCCGCATCGAGTCCGCCCCCTCGGGCTCGACGCCGAAGACCTGGCAGCGCGGCAGGGCCAGCTTGATCGCGGTCGCGACGCCGGCGCAGAGACCCCCGCCGCCGATCGGGACGATCACGGCGTCGAGATCCGGCGCCTGATCGGTGAGCTCGAGCCCGAGGGTGGCCGTGCCGAGCGCGGTCAGCGGCCCCTCGAACGGATGAACCAAGGTCCGACCCTCGGCGGCCGCGATCTCGCGCACCCGCTCGGACGCGCGGTGCACGTCCTCGACCAGCTCGACCTCGGCGCCCCAGTCGCGGCAGGCGGCGACGCGGGCTGGATTCGCCGTGCGCGGCATCACGACCTTGGCCGTCGTGCCGAGGGCCCGGGCGGCGTACCCCACCGCGATGGCGTGATTGCCCGCGCTGAAGGCGGTCACGCCGCGGGAGAGCGTGGCGGGGTCGAGCGCCAGCATGACGGTCAGCGCGCCGCGCGGCTTGAAAGTGCCCGTGCGCTGGAAGAGCTCGAGCTTGAGGAGGACCGACGTCTCCGTGCCCACCTGCTCGGCGATCTCGGGGCTCTGCCACCACCACACCGGCGTCTCGACGACCCGATCGCCGAGCCGCTCCCGGGCGGCGCGGATCTCGGGGATCGTCGGCGCGGACACCTCCGTCTTCATCGGGCTGCGGCCGCGGGCAGCGGCATCCCGTGATTCCCGCGGTAGTCGGCCGGCTCCGGCGAGCGCCAGCCCGCGAGGAGCCCGGCCTCCGGCTGCCAGATCTCGACGCCGAGCGGCCGGCAGACCTCGATCGGATCGCGCGCCCCCGGTCCCCAGAGGGGAATCGAGAGATCGCCTCCCGGGCAGGTCGAGATCGCGCAGAGGAGATCGATCTCGGCAAAGATCTCGAAGAAGTCGCCCTTTCGCGCGGGACTCGCCTTCATGAAGTAGCGATCGTCCTGGAGCCCGGTCACCTGGAAGATGTTGAGGACGTCGTGGACGTCCAGCTCCGTGAGCCGCCACGGTGCGATCGCCCGGACCAGGTTCGAGTGGCAGCAGAAGTCGAACTCCTGCCCGGTGAGGAGCTTGGTCACGTAGGGATCGCAGCGCGTCCCGAGGAGATCGTGGCAGCGGCCGCCGTCCGCGTCGATCCCGTACCGGAGCGAGTCGTTGGTGATCGTCGCCATGGGACGGAGGTAGGGCAGGGTCGACCAGAGCCGATCGCCCGTCGTGACGTGAGCGCGGTGAAGCTGCTTCGTCCGCGAGGCCCAGAAGCGCTCGCGCGGGTTGTGGAGGTGCCAGGCGTTGAAGTCGGCGACCTGGGGGCCCTCGACGGTGACGATCCGGCAGAGCTGTCCGGCGCGGACAGGCCAGGCGCGTCCCGACCGGATCGGTACGATGAAGCGGTCGACCAGCGCGCGCGCCGCGGTCTCGCCGGCGAGCCGGCCGTAGAAGGCGCGGTCCACCACGAGGGGCCCAGTCGGAGTCGAGGGGAGATAGGTCCAGGGTCGCGACATCGCCAGCCTCCGGGTCAGAGTGTGCGCGCAACTCTAGCACGGGTGGCGCAGGTGATCCTGTACGCTCGCTCGTCGCGCGGACTCGGCTCCTCAG